>NZ_PTRI01000016.1:0-122263 GCF_002965965.1 Escherichia sp. MOD1-EC5495 | reverse complement strand
AGGCCAGTAATGGGTTAAGTGATAACAGGTGTCTGGAAATATAGGGGCAAATCCATGATATGACGTAATTTATTGTCACGAAGCTCGCCTTCGCAGGAGTTTAATTATGTCTTCGGATGCTGATGCTCACAAAGTGGGCTTAATCCCCGTTACTCTGATGGTGTCGGGGAATATTATGGGGTCAGGTGTATTTCTGTTACCTGCAAACCTGGCCTCAACTGGCGGTATTGCCATATATGGTTGGTTGGTGACGATTATCGGTGCTTTGGCTTTATCGATGGTCTACGCCAAAATGTCGTTCCTCGATCCCAGCCCTGGCGGTTCATATGCCTACGCGCGCCGCTGTTTCGGTCCTTTTCTCGGATATCAAACCAACGTTCTCTACTGGCTGGCCTGCTGGATTGGCAATATCGCCATGGTGGTCATTGGCGTCGGCTATTTGAGCTATTTCTTCCCGCTCCTGAAAGATCCGTGGGTATTAACCATCACCTGCGTGGTGGTGCTGTGGATCTTCGTTCTGCTTAATATCGTCGGTCCGAAAATGATCACCCGCGTGCAGGCCGTCGCTACCGTGTTGGCGCTGATCCCAATCGTCGGGATTGCCGTATTCGGCTGGTTCTGGTTCCACGGAGAAACCTATATGGCGGCATGGAACGTCAGCGGCCTGGGCACCTTCGGCGCGATTCAAAGCACCTTAAACGTTACGCTGTGGTCATTTATCGGGGTGGAAAGTGCGTCTGTTGCAGCAGGTGTGGTTAAAAACCCGAAACGCAACGTCCCTATCGCCACCATTGGCGGGGTATTGATTGCCGCCGTTTGCTATGTGCTCTCGACCACCGCGATTATGGGGATGATCCCCAACGCCGCACTGCGCGTTTCCGCCTCACCTTTCGGCGATGCTGCGCGGATGGCGCTGGGTGATACCGCAGGGGCCATTGTTTCCTTCTGTGCGGCGGCTGGTTGCTTAGGTTCGCTGGGCGGCTGGACATTACTGGCCGGGCAAACGGCGAAAGCCGCTGCCGATGACGGTCTGTTCCCACCGATTTTTGCCCGCGTCAACAAAGCAGGCACACCGGTAGCTGGGTTGATTATCGTCGGTATCCTGATGACTATCTTCCAGTTCAGCAGCATTTCGCCAAACGCAACCAAAGAGTTCGGTCTGGTCTCTTCCGTATCGGTAATCTTTACCCTGGTGCCTTATCTTTATACCTGTGCAGCTTTACTACTTTTAGGCCACGGTCACTTTGGTAAAGCGCGTCCGGCGTATCTGGCTATCACCACTATCGCCTTCCTTTACTGCATCTGGGCGGTGGTCGGTTCTGGCGCACAAGAGGTCATGTGGTCATTCGTCACGCTGATGGTGATTACCGCAATGTACACGCTGAACTACAACCGACTGCATAAAAACCCCTATCCTTTAGATGCACCAATAAGCAAAGATTAAGCCCCCTTAATCCAGCAAACATAAAAGCCAACCTTAAGAACTTAAGGTTGGCTTAACTTTGCTTTGCGAGCATATGCGCACTTTGTTCGATGGAAACACCGTGATGTTGAAGCGCCTTCTAAAAAGACCCTCTTTGAATTTACTCGCCTGGCTATTGCTGGCCTCTTTTTATATTGCTATCTGCCTGAACATTGCCTTTTTTAAACAGGTGTTACAGGCGTTACCGCTGGATTCAATGCATAGCGTGCTGGTTTTCTTGTCGATGCCGGTCGTCGCGTTCAGCGTGATTAATATTGTCCTGACGCTAGGCTCTTTCTTATGGCTTAATCGTCCACTGGCCTGCCTGTTTATTCTTGTCGGCGCGTCTGCGCAATATTTCATAATGACTTATGGCATCGTCATCGACCGTTCGATGGTTGCCAATATCATGGATACCACACCTGCGGAAAGCTACGCGTTAATGACACCGCAGATGTTATTAACTCTGGGATTAAGCGGGGTTCTTGCTGCACTGATTGCCTGCTGGGTAAAAATCAAACCCGCAACCTCACGCCTGCGTAGCGTTCTTTTCCGTGGCGCCAATATTCTGATTTCTGTACTGCTGATTCTGCTGGTCGCCGCGTTGTTTTATAAAGACTACGCCTCGCTGTTTCGCAACAACAAAGAGCTGGTGAAATCCTTAAGCCCCTCCAACAGCATTGTTGCCAGTTGGTCATGGTATTCCCACCAGCGACTGGCAAATCTGCCGCTGGTTCGCATTGGCGAGGATGCACACCGCAACCCATTAATGCAAAAAGAGAAGCGTAAAAATCTGACCATCTTGATCGTCGGCGAAACCTCGCGGGCAGAGAATTTCTCACTCAACGGCTACCCACGTGAAACCAATCCGCGTCTGGCGAAAGATAACGTGGTCTATTTCCCCAATACCGCGTCTTGCGGCACGGCAACGGCTGTCTCTGTGCCATGCATGTTCTCGGATATGCCGCGTGAGCATTACAAAGAAGAGCTGGCACAGCACCAGGAAGGCGTGCTGGATATCATTCAGCGAGCGGGCATTAATGTGTTATGGAATGACAACGACGGTGGCTGCAAAGGTGTCTGCGACCGCGTACCACACCAGAATGTCACCGCGCTGAACCTGTCCGGCCAGTGTATCAACGGCGAATGCTATGACGAGGTGCTGTTCCACGGGCTGGAAGAGTACATCAATAACCTGCAAGGTGATGGCGTGATTGTCTTACACACCATCGGTAGCCACGGCCCGACCTATTACAACCGCTATCCGCCGCAGTTCAGGAAATTTACCCCCACCTGCGACACCAACGAGATCCAGACCTGTTCCAAAGAACAACTGGTGAACACTTACGATAATACGTTGCTCTACGTCGACTATATTGTTGATAAAGCAATTAATCTGCTGAAAGAACATCAGGATAAATTTACCACCAGCCTGGTTTATCTTTCTGACCATGGTGAATCGTTAGGTGAAAATGGCATCTACCTGCACGGCCTGCCTTATGCCATCGCACCTGACAGCCAAAAACAAGTACCGATGCTGCTGTGGTTATCGGAGGATTATCAAAAGCGGTATCAGATTGACCAGAGCTGCCTGCAAAAACAGGCACAAACGCAGCACTATTCACAGGACAATTTATTCTCAACCCTGTTGGGATTAACCGGCGTCGAAACGAAGTATTACCAGGCTGCGGATGATATTCTGCAAACTTGCAGGAGAGTGACTGAATGAAAATTCTGATTGTTGAAGACGATACACTGTTATTGCAGGGGCTGATTCTGGCGGCGCAAACCGAAGGCTACGCGTGTGATGGCGTTACGACCGCGCGGATGGCGGAGCAAAGCCTTGAGGCCGGTCATTACAGCCTGGTGGTGCTGGATTTAGGTTTACCCGACGAAGATGGGCTGCATTTTCTCGCCCGTATCCGGCAGAAAAAATATACCCTGCCGGTACTGATCCTCACCGCTCGCGACACCCTGACCGACAAAATAGCGGGGCTGGATGTCGGTGCCGATGACTATCTGGTAAAACCTTTTGCGCTGGAAGAGTTACACGCCCGCATCCGCGCTCTGCTGCGACGCCATAATAATCAGGGCGAAAGTGAGCTGATTGTTGGCAATCTGACGCTGAATATGGGTCGCCGTCAGGTATGGATGGGCGGCGAAGAGTTGATTCTGACGCCCAAAGAATATGCTCTGCTCTCGCGGCTGATGCTCAAAGCAGGCAGCCCCGTGCATCGGGAAATTCTCTACAACGATATCTACAACTGGGACAACGAACCCTCGACCAACACCCTGGAAGTGCATATCCACAACCTGCGCGACAAAGTGGGCAAAACACGTATCCGCACCGTGCGCGGCTTTGGCTATATGCTGGTCGCGAATGAGGAAAACTAATTGAATCTGATGCGTTTTCTGCGCCGCCCAATGTCGCTGCGTCAACGGCTGATATTGACCATCGGCGCCATTCTGCTGGTTTTTGAGCTGATTAGCGTCTTCTGGCTATGGCATGAAAGTACCGAGCAAATTCAGCTCTTTGAGCAGGCGCTACGTGACAATCGCAACAACGATCGCCACATCATGCGTGAGATCCGCGAAGCAGTCGCCAGCCTGATTGTTCCCGGCGTATTTATGGTCAGCCTGACACTATTTATCTGCTATCAGGCGGTACACCGCATCACACGCCCGTTGGCGGAACTGCAAAAAGAGCTGGAAGCGCGCACCGCTGACAACTTAACGCCCATAGCCATTCACAGTGCCACCCTCGAAATCGAAGCGGTGGTTTCGGCGTTGAACGATCTGGTCAGTCGCCTGACCAGCACGCTGGATAACGAAAGGTTGTTTACCGCTGACGTCGCTCACGAACTGCGAACGCCGCTGGCGGGGGTGCGTTTGCATCTGGAACTGCTGGCGAAAACGCATCACATTGATGTAGCGCCGTTAGTCGCACGGCTTGATCAGATGATGGAGAGCGTCTCCCAGTTGTTGCAACTGGCACGCGCCGGACAGTCATTTTCTTCCGGTAATTATCAACATGTAAAACTGCTGGAAGATGTGATCCTGCCCTCCTATGACGAACTCAGCACCATGCTCGACCAGCGTCAACAAACCTTGCTGTTACCAGAGAGCGCCGCCGACATCACCGTTCAGGGCGACGCGACCCTGCTACGGATGTTATTGCGTAACCTGGTAGAAAACGCCCATCGCTATAGTCCAACAGGCAGCAACATTATGATTAAACTGCAAGAAGATGGCGGTGCGGTAATGGCGGTTGAAGATGAAGGGCCTGGCATTGATGAGAGTAAATGCGGAGAGTTGAGCAAAGCGTTTGTACGAATGGACAGCCGTTATGGCGGGATTGGTCTGGGATTAAGCATTGTCAGCCGCATCACACAGTTGCATCACGGGCAGTTTTTCCTGCAAAACCGGGAAGAGGCTTCCGGCACGCGCGCCTGGGTACGGCTGAAAAAAGATCAGTACGTGGCAAACCAGATATAGAGAAAGCTGCTGACGACCAGCACGCTAAACACAGTCGTTAAACTTTCATAAACACGGTTTTTCATTGCACTCTCCTCCGTTGTCCTGGAGGAGAGTATGCGCGTCAGAGATTAAGTGAACCTTAAGAGTTCGATTGTTGGCCTGATAAGAGAGTGCCGCATCAGGCAATCCGTTTCAGCTTACTCATCAATTCGCGGATGTTGCTGCACCAGACGGGTACGTTTCGCCTGCAAATCGGCAATCTCCTGGTCAATATCCTCGATTTTCTGCTCGATATTATCGTAATGCTCGACGAGAATTTCCTTCGCTTCCTGCAAATCTGACGCCGCAGGCGTCGCACCTTTCAGTGGACGATTCGCCGTCTCTTTCATGGTCACGCCGGTAATCAAACCAATCACCGCCACTACCATCAGGTAATAGGCAGGCATCATCAGATTATGCGAGCTTTCCACCAGCCAGGCCGCCAGCGTTGGCGTCAGACCGGCAACCAGTACCGAAATATTAAATGCCGCCGCCAGCGCACTATAACGGATATGTGTCGGGAACATCGCTGGCAAGGTAGAGGCCATTACACCCGTAAAGCAGTTAAGGATCACCGCCAGCATCAGCAACCCGGCGAAAATCAGGCCGATAATATTACTGTTAATCAGGATAAACGCCGGGATCGCCAGCGCAAACAACGCAACACTGCCGAGGATCACAAACGGACGACGGCCAAAACGGTCACTCAGCAAGCCCATCACCGGCTGAACAAACAGCATACCGATCATAATCGCGATAATAATCAGCACCCCGTGGTCTTCGGAGTAATGCAGGTTATGCGACAAATAACTCGGCATATAAGTCAGCAACATGTAGTAAGTCACGTTGGTGGCAATCACCAGACCAATACATGTCAACAGACTGCGCCAGTGTTTGGTGGCAATCTCTTTAAACGAGACTTTCGGGCCATCCTGCAAACCTTCGCGGTCACCCTGTTCCAGTTTCTCAACATGTTGCTGGAACGCTGGCGTCTCTTCTAAAGCATGACGAAGATAAAGCCCAATAATTCCCAGCGGCAGCGCGATAAAGAACGGAATACGCCAGCCCCAGTCAAGGAAATTCTCTTCACCGACGATGGTCGAGATCAACACCACCACGCCCGCACCCAGCACAAACCCGGCAATAGAACCGAAATCCAGCCAGCTGCCCATAAAGCCACGTTTACGGTCAGGTGAGTATTCCGCAACAAATATCGACGCTCCGGTATATTCGCCGCCGACCGAGAAACCTTGTGCCATCTTACAGATCAACAGCAAAATCGGCGCCCAAATACCAATAGAGGCGTAGGACGGTATTAAACCGATACAGAACGTACTGATCGACATAATCACAATAGTGATAGCGAGGATCTTCTGGCGACCATATTTATCGCCCAACATACCAAAGAAGAGTCCGCCAAGCGGTCGAATCAGAAAGGGAACGGAGAAGGTGGCAAGTGCAGCAACCATCTGCACGCTGGGGTCAGCCCCTGGGAAAAATACTTTACCTAATGCGTAAGCAACAAAGCCATAAACACCAAAATCGAACCATTCCATTGCATTACCCAGCGATGCTGCAGTAATGGCTTTTCGCAGTTTACCGTCATCAATAATGGTGACATCACGAAGGGTTATCGGTTTTACTTTTTTCCTTTTCAGCATAGCTTTCCTCGCAGAGTAAGCCCATTTCCGCACGCGTCAGGCAAATCGACACGGCGCCCGCAAAAGGGGAGCGGGAATTGCAGGGTGCAATCTCTGTAACAAGCGTAGCTGGTTTGCTTACACGATCCGATTAAGGATTGTACAATCAAACCTGTTGACGCCTGAATTGGGCAGTTAATGACCTTTTTACCCTACCAGTGTTTAAATTTGTGATCAACTTCACACATGGATTTCGTTGAGCACTCATTGATGTAACTGATCATTTACAGTCAATTTACAGAGAAGATTTCCTCAACCATCGCGCCCGCCAGACGCTGTGCTGAACAGAGCCGTGGCATCCCCAGCGCGACGGTTTGCCAGCGTTGGGTTACTGACCAGCAAACGGGCTGCTTATCGGCATCGGACCACTTGCCAAGCCAACTTAAAAAGTCAGCATGATCCCCGCCAGTCGGGGTAGTAGGAGAGGAAAACCACTGATGGTAATAATGGCGAGTAGTCGGTGCCGCATTGATACTTTCAGCCAGATATTGCGTCGCTTTCACGCGTAAATCGCCAAGCAACAACGCCGCTGCTTGTGGGTTTCCCAGACGGCAGGCATCACCAAACGCCCCCCAGCGCAGCTCTTCCAGAGCAATAAAACAACGTCCCGGCAGCGACCAGGCGTTGTACGCACCAGCACACCAGCGGGTAAAAATTTGTTCACTCTGCTCACCTGCCTGAACCAGTAACCCTCGTTGCATTAACGCTTTTTCCTTCCAGCGACAGCGGGCAGAAAACCACTCATACAACGCGGCAATTTGCTGGGGAAGTTCCGGGAAAGCGGAGTGCGAGCGGTGATCCATTTTTTGCAATAGCGCCAGATGTTGCGTGATCTGCGTCAGCGCCAGATGGCCGGGATCCAGCATCGCCGCCAGTTTTTCCACCAATGTCAGGCGCAGGCTAAGTGGCGCATTTAACATTCCGACATTCGCCCACGCCTGAAGCTGTGCGCGCGCAAGGATCTCCTGCATCAGTCGTTCACGAAACTGCTGCTGATGGGCTTGTGGATAGCGGGCATCATCGCCCTGCGCCAGATCCACCAAAAAGCGGGGATAAACCGACTCCAGTACGCGACCGGAGCCGTCCAGTAACGTCTTTGTCAATACTGTTCTGCCATGAAAAGAGTTTGAATATCATCGCGTAACAACTGAGAGTCCGTATAAATCCAGCCATGAATCATCACGGTCTGTTGCAATTGCTGCTGCATCATCCTGACCACGGATTCATTTTGTTGACGCAGAGCCAGACTATCGCGTAAACGCGCCTGTAATTCCGTCAAACATAACGCGAAATCAGCGAAAAAAGTGTTCATGCCTGCCGTGACAGAATCATCGACCTGAACCGCCAAAGCTTTAGCCATTTGTTGGCAATAAAGGTCTACTTCTTCGGTTAACGTTCGTTGTAGCGCACTGTAATCAACGGCCTCTGGCGGGGATTTCTCACCACCCCGTCCCCAGTCAGGCTGATTCAGCCAGCGCGAGAACGTCTCACGCACAATGCCAAAACGGCTGCTCTGCTCATCCGTTGCTTCCTGGTGGGATATTGCATCGCTGAACAACTGGCGAGTATTGAAGTGTGGGACTGCGCCATGAAAAGCAGGAAAATGAAAGCCGGGGCGAAACCCGGACTCATTCAATTCTGTTTTTACCCGCTGCTCGATGGGGTGAATAACATCGGTTAACACCCGGCAAAGGGTTGATTCCAGTTCAGCAAAACGCAGCGTAAAATCACGGCTGATTTTGGTCTGCGCCGCCTGTAACAGCGTCTCGCAGCGGGTACGAATCTCGCTTAACGACCATGAATCATGTTGAAAAAGTACAGCTAACTGGGTATTCACCTCATCTTGCTGCTGACGCAGAAAGTCGTTGGCTGATACCAGAGCCACCTCGATTTCATGTTTAATCTCGCCACTCACCTGCACCTGATTGAGCTGCAATAGCTGCATATTTTCTTCAACCTGGCGGATATTTTGCCGCAATTGCTCGCAGACGACGTTCAGCCCGTGTGCGCGAAAATCAAGGTATTCCCGCGCTTGTTGGGCATAATTCAACAACTTATGCGAGGCAGATCGCAGAGCATATAACGACGCGTTGGCGTAGGCAGCATGGAGTAATGCCTGAACCGGTTGCGCGAACAGCGAATCTTCCCACAGTTGATCGGCGGCATGACGAATACGGTCGATATCTGCCAGATCGGCATTGCGCCAGCGCCTGCCAAGCGCGGCATGGGCAAAATCCTCCACCCAGCGTTGTTGCTCCGGCGCAGGCAACTTCCCATTGTTAGCTAACTCATGACGTGCCCGATTCGCCAGATAGCCCCACATCGACGATACCGGAAATATCTGCCCTGGCGTAACACAGCCTTTCATCAGCGTTCCGGAAATCAGCGCCCGCACCTGTTCGGCATCGTCACTGTTACGATCCTGCTGATCGAACTTATTGACGAGCACATACAGCGGTACTGATTTCCCCACCGCTAAAACCGCCTCACGCACCTCTTCATCGGAGATTGACTTCAGTTGCGTATAGTCCAGCACCGCCAGCACTGCGGAGGCGCGCGCCAGTTGCTCGTTAAGCATTTTTTGCAGATGCGGTTGTCCGGCTTCATTCGGTCCGGGGGTATCCAGCAACGTCAATTGACCGGGATAACTCTCCAGCCCCGCCAGATGGACAAACTCCACTTCAATTACTGGAATATGCTCAATGGCGGCGTAAGCAGAAAAAGGAAAATCGACGTCCAGCGCCTTCGCCAGACGCACCAAATCATTCAAACTTTTCAGACAATGAAAAATTGGCTGGGCACCAAGATAATATTTTTCAAAAGCAACGCCATTTTCGATCCGCTGCATAAGCGCACGCATATCTTTATCTATTTCCAGCAGTTCGGTCAGATGCTCAATATCGCAATCGCGCAGGCGTTGTTGTAATTGTTGGATTAAACAGTCGATTGGTGCGACATGTGAAAAATGCAGCACCGGTTCTTTTTGCCCCGGCGTATGGCGAATAAGCGTCGGCAGCGCAGTCATAGGGCGATTGCGATTAGGCAGAACTTCAGTGCCAACAATAGCGTTAATGGTGGTTGATTTCCCTGCTTTCATGGTGCCAATAATCGCCAGCACCATTTCCAGACGGGAAATTTTACGCAGCTCATTATTCAGCATCGCATGACGCTCGGCGATATTAGGCTGACTCCAGGGTAAAGTCAGTGGTGGTGCATCTTCTCCGGGCACAGAGAGCGGCATTTTTTCCAGTAACTGCAACTGTTGTCGGGAAAGCTGTAACAGACGCTCAGCCTCCTGACTTAATTCATATATTGTCTGTGTGTACATGGAAAATTCTTCCTTAAGGCAAATTTCATTATTTTTTATTTAGCCAGATCGTTTTTTAGTTCTGTTGTCGGCTTTTATAATTACTGCAGGAAATAATTTTTATATTTAATATATTGTTTTTATTAGGATGAATAAATCTCTTCCGACAAGTTAAAAGTCAGAAAGATAAAATAACAATTTAATTAAAAAAAGAACAAGAAGAGAGTTAACCTTAACTTAAATAATAAACAGAGGCAAAAAGATTATTTTCTTTTTGCGTTGTCTTTCAAATGAAAACGATCGTCGACTAAAATCAGCAGTACCCCCGACAAACTCAGGGATTTTGTGTATAATTGCGGCCTTTTTCGGCAATCTGCCGTTTTTTGGCGCTTTTGCCCTGCTGACTTTTGAGGAAATCCACATGTCATTACCACACTGCCCGAAATGCAACTCCGAATACACCTACGAAGATAACGGCATGTACATCTGCCCGGAATGCGCCTACGAATGGAACGACGC
Organism: Escherichia sp. MOD1-EC5495; assembly: GCF_002965965.1. NCBI lineage: Bacteria > Pseudomonadati > Pseudomonadota > Gammaproteobacteria > Enterobacterales > Enterobacteriaceae > Escherichia > Escherichia sp. MOD1-EC5495. The sequence continues at coordinate 111,759 of NZ_PTRI01000016.1, read as the reverse complement.
CGAACCTGCACAGGAAAGCGACGAGCTGATCGTTAAAGATGCTAACGGCAACCTGCTGGCTGACGGCGACAGCGTTACCATCATTAAAGATCTGAAGGTGAAAGGTAGCTCTTCGATGCTGAAAATTGGCACCAAAGTGAAAAACATCCGCCTGGTTGAAGGCGACCATAACATCGATTGCAAAATCGACGGTTTTGGTCCAATGAAACTGAAATCTGAGTTTGTGAAAAAGAACTGATTTCGAATGCCGGGTGCGATACATCCGGCAACGGTGCCAAATGCCTGATGCGACGCTTGCGCGTCTTATCAGGCCTACTCTTCATCTGTACAAAATTCAAACTACACTTAACTGACTTCTCTTAACTGAGGTCACCATCATGCCGTTAAGTCCCTATATCTCTTTTTCCGGTAACTGTGCCGACGCGATAGCCTATTACCAACGCGCGTTAGGCGCGGAACTGCTCTATAAAATCAGCTTTGGGGAAATGCCGAAACCCACGCAAGAAAGCACCGAAGGCTGTCCTTCAGGGATGCAATTTCCCGATACTGCCATCGCCCATGCTAACGTGCGCATTGCCGGAAGCGACATCATGATGAGCGATGCCATACCGTCAGGAAAAGCCAACTACTCCGGCTTTACGCTGGTGCTCGATTCGCAACAGGTCGAGGAAGGGAAACGTTGGTTTGACAACCTTGCCGCCAACGGAAAAATCGAAATGGACTGGCAGGAAACCTTCTGGGCGCATGGCTTCGGCAAAGTTACCGATAAATATGGTGTGTCGTGGATGATTAATGTCGTTAAGCAGCAGTCAACACAATAGCGGGGCTTTAATAGCTGATGGGGAGAATTAGGGGGAGGGGCGATGCCTGCTCCACACCCAACATCACCGCCCATACTCATCTTCCATTCTCCGCTCTTCATCTTCCAGCTGCCGACGCTCCTGATCAAGCTGGCGCTGGCGGTCGTCAAGCTGCCTGCGGCGATCTTCAAACTGGCGGCGGCGGTCGTCATATTGTCTGCGACGATCGTCGCTCACTTGACGCTGCCAGCCGTCGTCGCGCGAATCTTCATAGTCACGCCCACGATCAGGGTTATAAGCGTCGTTAATCGCCTGCTGAATATTACCAATCGTGTCGTCGATAATATCGGCCTGAGCCGGAACGATGGTCAACGTGAGCAGGGTGAAAAGAAAGAGCGTGGAGTAAGGTTTCATAAGCCAGTCTCTGTGATGGACTGGCTTAACGTTAGTTGAGTGTGAATAACCGGAGTAGCGGAGTAATCTCAAATACGGTAAGGCGCAGACTCTTCCATTAGCTGGATAGCTCGCCGTTTATTTTCCGCCACCAGCACAATGCTATGACATTTTTGATCCGGAGAAATACTCCAGATACGTTCTTCCGGAATGCAGCCACCATCGTAGATCACTTTCGTGCCATCGTAAGGCCAAAATGTCTCTTGTTCAGTGTCTAATATAAACACTGAAATCTGATCGGACTCGCGCGCGATCTTCTGCCAGAGCATCTTCCCGCCATCATACTGATCAAAATCGCTGATGAGTGTGATTCCGCATTGCAGGATTAACGCTTCATACAGTCGCGTTGCCAGACCTTTATCGCGTTCACCTGGGGAGACGCAGATACCTTCCACTTGTACCAGATCCGAGTCTTCCCACCAGCGTTCAACGGCAATAATATCGCTGCCGAACTCTTTTTTACGCTGCAGGTCGAGAGCGGCAAGTACCCGATGACGTGGCACGCCTGCAAAAACTTCAATGTCCGCTTCAATGATGGCCGCTCTTGGCGTCTGGCTGTCATAAATCACCTGTAACAGACGCCCGGAAAGCTCGATCTCTTCCACCACGCGAAAAGAACGAGCAACCGTCATTGGGCTATAGGTGGTTGGCATCACGATCATATGTGAATCGCCTCTTGTCAGTACTGGCATAATTCCTTTTATATCCCATTCAGAACAGAATTGCTCACAATAGCAGCACATTTGCTCCAGGCCTCTTGATAAATTCTGAAAATCATCCCTCAATTTGCCCCAATGCCTGCGCCAGTTGCACGCGGGTAAAAGGTTTGCGCAGCAGCGCCACTTCTGGCAACGCGGGGTTATAGCTGGGGCGTAAATCCTGACCGCTGATAAGCAACAGCGTCAGGTGTGGGTAGCGTTTGCGTGCTGCATTGACCACTTCTGCGCCGCTCATACCGCCTGGGAGCATTAAGTCGCTGATAAAGATATCGATTTCCGCTGATGCCGCCAGCAGATCCAGCGCCTGTTCGCCGCTGCTGGCTTCCAGCGTCAAATAGCCCAGTAGGTGTAACTGTTCGCAGATTGTCTGGCGTACCGCAGCTTCATCTTCCAGCACCAACACCAGCTTATCGCCGCTGACGGCTGTCTGTTCTACCACCGCTGACGATACATTTTTCGCCGCCAACAACGCACGGGGAAGCTGTAGTCTGACTGTCGTTCCCTGCCCCGGCGCACTTTCGATTTCCACCCTCCCGCCGGACTGGCGCACAAAACCATAGACCATCAACAAGCCCAGCCCGCTGCCGCTCCCCGTCTGTTTGGTGGTAAAGAACGGTTCGAACACCTGGTCTTTCACCTCCTGCGACATTCCACAGCCATGATCGATAACCTCCAGAGCCACCATATCCTGACGCTGCCCACCGCTACGGGTGACACGCTGGTTCCAGGTGCGGATTTTGAGGGTTCCCGTCAGCCCTTCCATCGCATCACGAGCGTTCATCACCAGGTTGATGATGGCGTTTTCCAGTTGGCTGACGTCAATCCACGCAGGCCACGCCGGAGACTGCGCTTCAATCTCCAGCGTCAGCGTTGCCGGTAAGGAGTGGCGCATCAATTCGCTTAACTCTTCCAGTAATGTTTTCAGTTCAATGGCTTGTGGATGTAAGGACTGCTTGCGGGAAAATGCCAACAGCCGTTGGGTCAGTAGCGCGCCACGTTCGGCGGCTTGCTGCGCCCGCTGTATTCGCGGCGCGTCGGGCGAGTCCGTGTTCACCAGCTCCAGGCTGCCAATAATCACCGCCAACAGATTATTAAAATCATGCGCCAGTCCCCCCGTCAGTTGCCCGACCGCTTTTAGCTTCTGGCTGTGCAATAGCGCCTCTTCCAGCCCCTGCCGCTCGGTTTGGGCAATCTCCATCTGCGTGGTTTTCTCTTTCAGCAGCCGTGACGTCCGTTCAAGCGATGCGGTATTATGGGCGAAGACGTTAAAGGCGCGTGCCAGTTCCCCCAACTCATCGCGCCGCTGTAACGCCGGAAAGCTGACGTCTGCTTCACCGTGCGCCAGACGACTCATGGCGCGAGAAATCGCCGTCAGGTTTGAGCCAAGATTGCGATAGATGTACCAACCTGCAAACGCGGTGATCACCACCGCTAACAGGGCAAAGATCATGATCACTCTCTCGCCGGAGCGCAGATCCTGGTAGCTTTGCGCTACCCGCTGACCTGAAAGCATCGCCACCTGTTCGGCATAATGGTTAATATCGCTGTTAAGGATCGCCACCAGAGCTTTGATGTGAAACATATACCAGCTAATCGCCAGATCGCTTTGCTCCAGAGCGGCAGAAAGCGGCGCGAGTTTACGTAGTTCATCATTGAAATCAGTAAGTAGCGTATTTACTAACGGCGTATCACTATGAGTCGGCAGCGCAGACATCACTTCAACCAGTTGATGAATAATCGCCTGCGGTGCTGGAGTGGCAATGGTGGCAACAATCAGCCGGTTCATCTCGTTAAGCAAAATATCATCTTGCGCGTGAGTGACTTTTTGCAGATGCCGCAGATAACTTAAGTTTTGATATAGCGAACTTAACAACGCGTTGCGTTCCAGATGCCGCCTTTGCCCCCGCTCCAGCATTCCGCCGACGCTGGTTTGCAGTTCATTGCTGCGCTGGATGATTCGCGCCACCAGTCCGGCGTCCTGCTGTGCTAAAGGCGCTGTCGCCAGTTGCTCAAGTGAGTTTTTTAACGCCCGCTGTGTCTCCAGCAATCGCTCGGCTTCGCCTTTATATTCCAGCGCCCCCACCACCTGTGACAATCGCACCGCCGCCGTCGCCACGTTTGCCGTGTCGCGCGCCAGATTCAGGCTGCCGGTCATATCATCTACCGTTTGCTGCTGCACCTGCTCCTGCATCTGGCTGGCATGACGAAAGCCCATTACCGCCACGCCGCTGACCATCAGCGTCACTGCCACCACCAGCAAATTCAAAAGCAGCAATCGCCCGCGCGCGCTGGCAAAAAAGTGACGTCCGGGGTGCGCCATATCACGCTCCGTGAAGAAAATTCGCAATATGACAAATATGAACGGCTTCTGACATTTTGCATTTACTTTCCTGTGATGGAGTGCTGATATCGACAACCTCGCAGGAGTCCACCATGAACAGCACGCCAGTTCTGGAGATGCGCAATATTGCCAAAGCCTTCGGCAAATTTTATGCGCTCAAAGGGGTGGATTTGACGGTTTACCCTGGCGAGATCCATGCCCTGATGGGGGAAAACGGCGCAGGAAAAAGCACGCTGATGAAGGTGCTGGCAGGGGCTTATACCGCCACCAGCGGCGAGATCCTGATTGATGGCAACCCCTTTCACATTCGCACGCCAAAAGATGCCTTAAGCGCCGGTATTACGCTGATTTATCAGGAGATGCAGCTGGCACCCAATTTGACGGTGGCAGAGAACATTTTCCTCGGCAGCGAGCTTTCCCACGGCGGGCTGGTGCAGCGTAAAGAGATGCTGGTACAGGCGCAAAAAGTGATCGACCGCCTTGGCGCGCAGTTTAACGCCAGCGATAAAGTCATGACGCTGACCATTGCCGAACAACAGCAGGTCGAAATTGCCCGCGCGCTGCATCGCAACAGCCGCATTCTGGTGATGGACGAACCCACCGCCGCCCTCTCCTCCCGCGAAACTCACCGCTTGTTTGAACTGATTATGCGGCTGCGCGATGAAGGGATGGCGATTATCTACATCAGCCACCGCATGGCAGAAGTGTATGAGCTTTCCGATCGCGTCAGCGTGCTGCGCGACGGGCAATACGTTGGCAGCCTGACCCGCGACAACCTCAACGCTGCTGAACTGGTGCGGATGATGGTTGGCAGGCCGCTGAGCGATCTGTTCAATAAAGAACGCGATATCCTGCCCGGCAAAGCCCGCCTGAACGTTCACCACCTGACCGACGGCGGCAAAGTGCAGCCGAGCAGCCTGCTGGTGCGTTCCGGCGAAATTGTCGGCCTCGCAGGGCTGGTGGGTGCCGGACGTTCCGAACTCGCGCAGTTAATTTTCGGCGTGCGTAAAGCAACGGGCGGAATGATTGAAGTGGATGGCGAACCGGTGGTGATCCACTCCCCGCGCGAAGCCATCGATCTTGGCATTGGATTTCTGACCGAAAACCGTAAAGAACAGGGGCTGTTCCTTGAAATGGCAGCAGCCGAAAACATCACCATGGCAACCCTGGAGCGCGATGCCAGCTGGGGGATGCTCAACCGCAAAAAAGCGCAAACCATCTCCGATGACGCCATTAAGTTGCTCAACATTCGTGTGCCACATTCCCAGGTGCGAGCGGGCGGGCTTTCGGGCGGTAATCAGCAAAAACTGTTGATCTCCCGCTGGGTGGCGATTGGCCCACGCATTTTACTGCTCGATGAACCCACGCGCGGCGTGGATGTCGGCGCAAAAAGCGAGATCTACCGGATCATGAACGAGATGGCGCGCAAGGGCGTGGCGATCCTGATGATCTCCAGCGAACTGCCGGAGATAGTCGGGATGAGCGATCGCGTTTATGTAATGCGCGAAGGCAGCATTGCCGGTGAGTTAAACGGCAACAACATCACCCAGGAAAACATTATGACCTTAGCGACCGGCGTCAACGACGCCCATTCCCAGGCGGTGCGCTCATGACAACATCTGCAAAGACCTCTGCCAAAAAAATGTTAATGAGCGATCTGATGCAAACGGTCGGCATTTTGCCAATTCTAATCCTGATCGTGGTAGTTTTTGGCTTTATCGCGCCAAACTTTTTTACCGAAAGCAACCTGCTGAATATTACCCGCCAGGCGTCAATCAACATTGTGCTGGCGGCGGGAATGACCTTCATTATTTTGACCGGCGGGATCGATCTTTCTGTAGGTTCAATTCTTGGCACCACGGCGGTAGCGGCGATGGTCGTCTCCCTTAGCCCGGAGTTCGCCATGCTGTCGATCCCGGCTGCGCTGATGCTCGGCCTGCTGCTGGGGTTGTTCAACGGCGCGCTGGTGGCCTTTGCCGGATTACCGCCGTTTATTGTCACACTCGGCACCTATACGGCGCTGCGCGGGGCAGCGTATCTGCTGGCGGATGGCACTACGGTTATCAACTCCAACATTAATTTCGAGTGGATAGGCAACAACTATCTTGGACCGATCCCCTGGCTGGTGGTCATTGCGCTGGCGGTAATCGTGCTGTGCTGGTTTATTCTGCGCCGTACCACGCTTGGCGTTCATATCTACGCCGTCGGCGGCAATATGCAGGCGGCACGTCTTACCGGCATAAAAGTCTGGCTGGTGCTGCTGTTTGTTTATGGCATGAGCGGCCTGCTTTCAGGGTTGGGCGGGATTATGAGTGCCTCGCGACTGTACAGCGCCAACGGCAACTTAGGCATGGGTTACGAACTGGACGCCATTGCAGCGGTGATCCTCGGCGGCACTAGTTTTGTCGGCGGCATCGGCACCATCACCGGCACGCTGGTGGGGGCGCTGATTATCGCCACGCTAAACAACGGCATGACCTTAATGGGCGTCTCTTACTTCTGGCAACTGGTGATCAAAGGGGCGGTGATCATCATTGCGGTGCTGATCGACAAATACCGTACCCGACATCATCAAAGCGCATAACAACAATACCCTACACATGAGGAATACAGCATGAGGAATACAGCATGAGATTGAAGCCCTTAGTGACCGCGCTCTGTGCAGGCGCGCTGCTGGTCGCTGCACCGTTCGCCCAGGCGAAAGAACTGAAATCGATAGGCGTGACGGTGGGCGATCTGGCGAACCCGTTCTTCGTGCAGATAACCAAAGGCGCGGAGCTGGAAGCGCGCAAACTGGCAGGCGATAACGTCAAAGTGACGCTGGTGTCCAGCGGCTACGATCTGGGCCAGCAGGTGTCGCAAATAGACAACTTTATCGCCGCCAACGTCGATATGATCATTTTGAATGCTGCCGATTCAAAAGGGATCGGCCCGGCGGTGAAACGGGCGAAAGACGCCGAGATCGTGGTAGTGGCGGTTGACGTAGCGGCAGAAGGTGCCGATGCCACCATCACCTCCGATAACACCCAGGCGGGCGAAATGGCCTGTAAATACATCACCGATCGCCTGAAAGGCAAAGGCAACGTGGTGATCATCAACGGGCCGCCGGTGTCCGCCGTACAGAACCGCGTCGAAGGCTGCCAGACCGAATTTAAACGCCATCCTGACATCAAGGTGCTCTCTGACAACCAGAACGCCAAAGGCAGTCGTGAAGGCGGGCTGGAGGTGATGACCGGGCTGCTGGCGGCGAATCCGAAGATCGACGGCGTGTTTGCGATTAACGATCCCACCGCGATCGGCGCCGATCTGGCAGCAAAACAGGCACAACGTAACGAGTTCTTTATTGTCGGTGTGGACGGAAGCCCGGACGCCGAAGAGGCGCTGAAGCGTGAGAACTCGTTGTTTGTCGCGACTCCCGCGCAAGACCCACAGGTGATGGCGGCGAAAGCCGTTGAGATCGGTTATGACATTTTGCAGGGCAAGCCCGCGCCGAAAGAGCCGGTGCTAATCCCGGTGACGATGATCGACAAAGACAACGTCGGCAATTACAAAGGCTGGACGGTGAAATAAGTCCGAGGCCGGGCGGCGACGCTGCCCGGCGGTAGCGCATTAGCTAATCCAGGAGCTGGCATGATGGAACGTAAAGGTATTATCGCAGCAGGAAATATGTTGGTTGATCACGTCCACCAGATTATCCAGTGGCCGGAGCGCGGCTGGCTGGCGGAGATCACCCACAGCGAACGCTCTACCGGTGGCGCACCGCTTAACGTCCTGCTGACGCTGGCGAAAATGCGCGCCGGACTGCCTTTGCAGGCGGTCGGACTAATCGGTCAGGATAGCGATGGCGATTACATTATGGCAATGCTGGAGCAATATCACGTCAACCGCCAGCATGTGCAGCGCACCACCTTTGCGCCGACGTCGATGTCGCAGGTGATGACCGATCCCAGCGGACAGCGCACATTTTTCCATTCACCGGGCGCTAACCGGCTGCTGGATCTCCCGGCGTTCGACCAGCTTGATAGCAGCATGAAAATCTTCCATCTCGGCTATCTGCTCCTGCTCGAAAGCCTGGATATGCCAGACGATGTTTATGGCACTCGCAGCGCCCGCCTGCTGGCGCAGATGCATGACGCTGGCTATGAAACCTGTCTCGATCTGGTTTCCCGCAAGGGCGATCCGCGCTATCAGCCGCTGGTATTGCCCGCGTTGCGTCATCTGGATTATCTGGTGATTAACGAACTGGAGGCTGGGGAATTTAGCGGGCTGGAGATTCGTTTGCCTAACGGCGAGCCACATATCGCGCATATTGCCGCCGCCGCGCGCGAACTGTTAGATGCGGGCGTGCGCCAGCGCGTGGTGATTCACTGCGCGGAAGGCGCATGGGGAGAGACGCCAGAACAGGGCGGCATGTGGATACCCTCACGGAAATTAGAACCGCGCGAGATTATCGGTAGCGTCGGCGCGGGTGATGCGTTTTGTGCCGGATTTTTGTATGGCTGCCACGAACGCTGGACGCTTACCGAGAGCATCAAACTGGCACATGCCTGCGCACGCGCGAGCCTGTTATGCGCCAACGCCATCGACGGGGCAAAAACACTGGAAGAGCTGCAAACAGAAATGTCGGATTAATGCACGTCGGCAGCGAAGACATAACCCAGACCGCGCAGAGTTTTAATCAACATTGGCTGATGCGGGTTCAGTTCGATTTTGCGTCGTAGTCGCATGATTAATACGTCGATGGTGCGATCAAACACCTCTATGCTGTCACTATGGGTAAACTCCAGCAACTGCTCGCGGCTCAATACCCGACGGGCGTTTTGTGCCAGAGCCAGCAACAAGCCATATTCGCCCTGAGTCAGCTCAACAAGTTGCTGTCGCGGATTGTGTAGCTGGCAGCGTGTGGTACCGAGATACCAGCCATTAAATGACAGCCCGGCATTTTTCTCCTCATTGACCGCCAGCACGCCAACGCGCCGTAACACCGCTTTTAGTCGCGCGACCACTACCCGTGGGGTAAATGGCTTGCAGATGTAATCATCCGCGCCCATTTCCAGCCCGACCACCACATCAGACTCACTGCCCAGACCGGTCAGCATCACCACCGGCAATGCAGGACGCATTTTCTGTAGTTGTTGTAATACCATCAGGCCGTTGGTATCAGGCAACATCATATCCAGCACCACCAGCGCAATATCAGGATCGCCTTCAATACACGATATTGCCTCCTGTCCGGTATGGCAGACTGAAACCGTAAAGACATGTTCGCTTAACACGTCCTGCAACAGTGCACAGATAGCCGCGTCATCATCCACCACCAGCACCACGGGTTTCATGGTTACACTCCGCATTATTCACCTGATTAATCATTGTGCGTACTTCCTGGCGAAGTGAAAGAGGAAAGCAATATATATAATGAAAATATAATTCATGTCACATTATTGATATTGTTAATAGATATGCCGTACTTTTTCACCTTCAGCACAAATGCCTAATAAAATGGCTCGTTCCGCTCACACTTCCGTTTATTAAAGTCGTCGTTTCCCAATTATGATAACGCCAGCTTTAAATGACGTATTTTGCATGGATTACATATTTACGACATAAATGATAAATGGAGATTTATATGAATAACTCTCAGTTATTCCGTTTGAGCAGGATTGTTATTGCCTTAACCGCCGCCAGCAGCATGATGGTAAATACCGCTTACGCAACAGATGAAGCGAAAGCCGCCACTCAATATACGCAACAGGTAAATCAGAATTACGCCAAATCATTACCGTTTAGCGATCGTCAGGATTTTGACGATGCCCAGCGTGGATTTATCGCCCCGCTGCTCGATGAAGGTATTCTGCGTGATGCGAATGGCAAAGTTTACTACCGCGCGGACGATTACAAATTTGATATTAATGCCGCTGCGCCGGAAACGGTAAACCCCAGCCTGTGGCGTCAGTCGCAGATCAACGGTATTTCTGGCCTGTTCAAAGTCACCGATAAAATGTATCAGGTGCGTGGTCAGGACATCTCCAACATTACGTTCGTGGAAGGCGAGAAAGGCATTATTGTTATCGACCCGCTGGTGACGCCGCCAGCCGCAAAAGCCGCACTTGACCTTTACTTCCAGCATCGTCCGCAAAAACCGATTGTTGCGGTTATCTACACCCATAGCCACGCCGACCATTATGGCGGTGTGAAAGGCATTATCTCTGAAGCTGATGTTAAATCGGGAAAAGTTCAGGTGATCGCTCCGGCTGGCTTTATGGACGAAGCCATCAGCGAAAACGTACTGGCGGGTAATATTATGAGCCGCCGTGCGCTCTACTCTTACGGCCTGTTACTGCCGCACAACGCGCAGGGTAACGTGGGTAACGGCCTCGGCGTGACGCTGGCAACCGGTGACCCAAGCATTATTGCGCCAACCAAAACTATCGTCAGAACTGGCGAGAAGATGATTATCGACGGTCTGGAGTTTGACTTCCTGATGACCCCTGGCAGCGAAGCGCCAGCGGAAATGCACTTCTATATTCCGGCACTGAAAGCCCTATGTACCGCCGAGAACGCTACTCATACCCTGCACAACTTCTACACTCTGCGCGGCGCGAAAACCCGCGACACCAGCAAGTGGACCGAGTATCTGAACGAAACGCTGGATATGTGGGGTAACGAAGCAGAAGTATTGTTTATGCCGCATACCTGGCCGGTTTGGGGCAATAAGCATATCAATGATTATATTGGTAAATATCGCGATACCATCAAGTATATTCACGACCAGACCCTGCACCTGGCAAACCAGGGCTACACCATGAATGAAATCGGCGACATGATTAAGCTGCCGCCAACGCTCGCCAATAACTGGGCCAGCCGTGGCTATTACGGTTCTGTCAGCCACAACGCCCGTGCGGTATATAACTTCTACCTCGGCTATTACGACGGTAACCCGGCAAACCTGCATCCGTATGGTCAGGTGGAGATGGGTAAACGTTATGTGCAGGCGCTGGGCGGTTCCGCACGCGTCATCAACCTGGCGCAAGAAGCGAACAAGCAGGGTGATTATCGCTGGTCGGCAGAACTGCTGAAACAGGTGATTGCCGCCAATCCGGGTGACCAGGTGGCGAAAAACCTGCAAGCCAATAACTTTGAACAGCTCGGTTATCAGGCAGAGTCCGCCACCTGGCGCGGTTTCTACCTGACTGGCGCGAAAGAGCTGCGCGAAGGGGTACATAAGTTCAGCCATGGCACCACCGGTTCCCCGGATACCATTCGCGGTATGTCGGTCGAAATGCTGTTCGACTTTATGGCTGTTCGCCTCGATAGCGAAAAAGCCGCCGGGAAGAATATCAGCCTGAACTTCAATATGAGTAACGGCGATAACCTCAACCTGACCCTGAACGATAGCGTGCTTAACTACCGTAAAACGCTGCAACCGCAAGCCAATGCCTCTTTCTACATTAACCGTGAAGATCTGCACGCCGTGCTGACCGGACAGGCGAAAATGGCGGATCTGGTAAAAGCGAAGAAAGCCAAAATTATTGGCAATGGTGCGAAACTGGAAGAAATTATTGCCTGTCTGGATAATTTTGATTTGTGGGTGAATATCGTAACCCCGAATTAATTCCACTCATTCTCGGGGGCGTTCAAGCCCCCGAAAGCATTTATATTAAAAATATATGCAGCAAATTAATACACAATATATATAAGTTATGAATGCGGTGGCTGAATAAAGCTATTTTTATTCATCAAGAAAATAGCCATACTGACGCCTTCAATGGATATTGATATTCACTACAGATATTGTTCGCAGCAGACAGGATGTATTTAATATGCCAACAGTTCTCTCTCGCATGGCGATGCACCTCAAAAAAACAGCCTGGATAGTTCCCGTCTTCATGGTTTCGGGATGCTCATTATCTCCGGCAATCCCGGTGATCGGCGCTTATTATCCCAGCTGGTTTTTCTGCGCCATTGCCAGCCTTATTTTGACGCTCATCACGAGGCGAATTATTCAGCGGGCAAATATCAATCTGGCATTTGTCGGAATTATTTATACCGCCCTTTTTGCTCTCTACGCCATGCTGTTCTGGCTGGCATTTTTCTAATCTATTTGAGATGCGCTCATGGAAAGTACGCCGAAAAAAGCTCCTCGCAGTAAGATCCCTGCACTGCTGGTCGTTGCGCTGGCGCTGGTTGCCCTCGTTTTCGTTATCTGGCGCGTAGACAGTGCGCCATCAACCAACGACGCTTATGCTTCTGCCGATACCATCGATGTGGTGCCGGAAGTCAGCGGTCGTATTGTGGAACTGGCAGTCACAGACAACCAGGCAGTCAAACAGGGCGATTTGCTGTTTCGTATCGATCCTCGCCCTTACGAAGCGAATCTGGCGAAAGCCGAAGCCTCCCTCGCCGCACTGGATAAGCAAATTATGCTCACCCAGCGTAGTGTTAACGCCCAACAGTTTGGCGCCGACTCAGTTAACGCCACGGTAGAAAAAGCCCGCGCCGCCGCTAAACAGGCCAGCGATACATTGCACCGTACCGAGCCATTACTGAAAGAAGGTTTTGTTTCTGCTGAAGAAGTTGACCGTGCGAGAACTGCACAGCGCGCTGCAGAGGCCGACCTTAATGCCGTATTGTTGCAGGCGCAGTCAGCCGCCAGCGGCGTCAGCGGCGTCGATGCACTGGTCGCCCAACGTGCAGCGGTGGAAGCGGATATCGCGCTGACCAAACTGCATCTGGAAATGGCAACCGTTCGCGCACCGTTTGATGGTCGGGTTATTTCCCTCAAAACCTCGGTTGGACAATTTGCCTCCGCAATGCGCCCTATTTTCACGCTAATCGACACCCGTCACTGGTACGTTATTGCCAACTTCCGCGAAACCGATCTGAAAAATATTCATGCCGGTACGCCTGCGACAATTCGCCTGATGAGCGACAGCGGCAAAACCTTCGAGGGTAAAGTGGATTCCATTGGCTACGGCGTGCTGCCGGATGACGGCGGTCTGGTGCTTGGCGGCCTGCCGAAAGTGTCTCGTTCTATTAACTGGGTTCGCGTTGCCCAGCGTTTTCCGGTCAAAATCATGGTCGATAAACCTGACCCGGAAATGTTTCGCATCGGCGCGTCGGCAGTCGCTAATCTTGAGCCGCAATAATGAGCGCCCTCAACTCCCTGCCATTACCGGTGGTCAGGCTGCTGGCGTTCTTTCATGAAGAGTTAAGCGAGCGGCGGCCTGGTCGTGTGCCGCAGACCGTGCAGCTCTGGGTAGGCTGCCTGCTGGTGATTCTGATCTCAATGACCTTCGAGATCCCCTTCGTGGCGTTATCACTGGCGGTGCTGTTTTACGGTATTCAGTCGAACGCGTTTTACACCAAATTTGTGGCGATCTTGTTTGTGGTCGCCACGGTGCTGGAGATCGGCAGCCTGTTTTTGATCTACAAATGGTCATACGGCGAACCATTGATCAGATTGATCATCGCAGGTCCTGTCCTGATGGGCTGTATGTTTTTGATGCGCACCCATCGGCTGGGACTGGTCTTTTTCGCTGTCGCCATTGTCGCTATTTACGGGCAAACCTTCCCCGCCATGCTCGACTATCCGGAAGTGGTCGTGCGTTTAACGCTGTGGTGCATCGTTGTCGGCCTCTATCCAACCTTGCTGATGACGTTAATCGGCGTGCTGTGGTTTCCCAGCCGCGCCATTACGCAGATGCATCAGGCGCTTAATGATCGGCTTGATGACGCGGTACGTCACCTGGCAGAAAGTCTTGCGCCGCTACCCGAAACGCGGATTGAAAGAGAGGCGCTGGCGCTGCAAAAACTGAATGTCTTTTGCCTCGCGGACGACGCCGACTGGCGAACCCATAGCGCATGGTGGCAAAGCTGCGTGGCAACGGTAACCTACATTTACTCCACGCTGAATCGCTACGATCCCACCTCTTTTGCTGATTCGCAGGTAATCATTGAGTTTCGGCAAAAATTAGCCGCTGAAATCAACAAGCTGCAACATGCCATTGCCAAAGGGCAGTGCTGGCAAAGCGACTGGCGGCTTAGTGAAGATGAAGCGATGGCGGCACGGGAATGTAACCTGGAGAATATCTGCCAGACACTGTTACAGCTTGGTCAGATGGATCCGCACACGCCGCCAACGCCCGCCGCCAAACCGCCGTCAATGGTCGCCGATGCCTTTACTAATCCGGACTATATGCGTTACGCGGTAAAAACGCTGCTGGCCTGTTTGATCTGTTACACCTTCTACAGCGGCGTGGACTGGGAAGGCATTCACACCTGTATGCTGACCTGCGTGATCGTCGCTAACCCCAATATCGGTTCTTCGTACCAGAAGATGGCGCTACGTTTTGGCGGAGCTTTTTGCGGTGCAATTCTGGCGTTGCTGTTTACGCTACTGGTCATGCCATGGCTGGACAATATTGTCGAATTGCTGCTCGTACTGTCACCGATTTTCCTAGTGGGCGCGTGGTTCGCCACCAGCTCTGAGCGTTCTTCTTATATCGGCACGCAGATGGTGGTGACCTTTGCTCTCGCCACGCTCGAAAACGTCTTTGGTCCGGTTTACGACCTGGTGGAAATACGCGATCGTGCCATCGGCATTCTTATCGGTACGGCGGTATCGGCGGTGATTTACACCTTTGTCTGGCCTGAAAGCGAAGCGCGTGCACTGCCGCAAAAACTGGCCGGCGCGCTGGGTATGTTAGGCAAACTGATGTGTATCCCGCGCCAGCAGGAAGTCACGGCTCTGCGCACTTATCTGCAAATTCGTATAGGTCTACATGCGGCGTTTAATGCCTGTGAAGAAATGTGCCAACGCGTGGCGCTTGAACGTCAACTGGACGGCGATGAACGCGCCTTACTGATTGAACGCTCGCAAACAGTTATTCGTCAGGGACGCGACATTCTTCACGCCTGGGATGCCACCTGGAACTCGGCTCAGGCGCTGGATCACGCGCTCCAGCCGGACAGAGCCAGCCACTTTGCCGATGCACTGGAGAAATACGCTGCCGGTCTGGCAACCGCACTCAGCCATTCTCCCCTGATAACGCTTGAAGAGATACCCGCCTCGCAGGCCATCCTGCCCACCTTATTAAAACAGGAGCAACACGTCTGCCAGCTCATCGCCCGCTTGCCAGACTGGACAGCCCCGGCATTAACGCCCGCCACGGAACAGGCACAAGGAGCCACTCAATGATCAATCGTCAACTTTCACGCTTGTTGTTGTGCAGCATTCTCGGCAGCGCGACGCTGATTTCCGGCTGTGCGTTAGTGCGTAAGGATTCAGCCCCTCATCAACAGCTTAAACCAGAGCAGATCAAACTTGCCGATGATATCCATCTTGCCAGTTCCGGCTGGCCGCAAGCGCAGTGGTGGAGACAGTTTAATGATCCACAACTGGATGCGCTGATCCAACGGACGTTAAGCGGTTCTCACACCCTCGCCGAAGCGAAATTGCGGGAAGAAAAAGCGCAGTCGCAGGCAGATTTGTTAGATGCTGGTTCACAATTGCAGGTGGCGGCGTTAGGGATGCTCAACCGCCAACGCGTCTCTGCCAACGGCTTTTTAAGCCCTTATGCGATGGATGCGCCCGCACTGGGAATGGATGGTCCGTACTACACCGAAGCCACCGTAGGTTTATTTGCCGGATTAGATCTCGATTTATGGGGCGTACATCGCTCAGCGGTTGCCGCAGCCATTGGCGCGCATAACGCCGCGCTGGCAGAAACTGCGGCAGTGGAACTGTCGCTCACTACAGGCGTAGCGCAGCTTTATTACAGTATGCAGGCCAGCTACCAGATGCTCGATCTGTTAGAGCAAACCCGCAGCGTGATTGATTACGCGGTGAGAGCGCACCAGAGTAAAGTGGCGCACGGTCTGGAAGCGCAAGTACCGTTCCACGGCGCGCGGGCGCAGATTCTGGCGGTCGATAAACAAATTGCTGCCGTCAAAGGGCAAATCACTGAAACGCGAGAATCTCTGCGCGCATTGACTGGCGCGGGCGCCAGCGATATGCCGGAGATCAAACCAGTGGCATTACCGCAAGTCCAGACCGGTATTCCGGCGACACTCTCTTATGAGTTGCTCGCCAGACGCCCGGATCTGCAAGCCATGCGCTGGTATGTTCAGGCGTCATTAGATCAGGTGGATTCCGCACGGGCGCTGTTCTACCCAAGCTTTGATATCAAAGCGTTTTTCGGACTGGATTCCATCCACCTGGATACCTTATTCAAAAAAACCAGTCGCCAGTTCAACTTCATTCCGGGTCTGAAATTGCCGTTGTTTGACGGTGGGCGGTTGAATGCCAATCTCGAAGGCACTCGTGCTGCCAGCAACATGATGATTGAACGTTACAACCAGTCCGTGCTGAACGCAGTGCGCGACGTTGCAGTCAATGGCACGCGTCTGCAAACGCTGAATGACGAGCGGAAGATGCAGGCAGAACGCGTAGAAGCGACCCGCTTCACCCAGCGCGCCGCCGACGCCGCCTACAAGCGCGGTTTAACCAGCCGCTTACAGGCAACCGAAGCCGAATTGCCGGTGCTTGCCGAAGAGATGTCATTACTGATGCTGGATAGCCGCCGCGTGATCCAAAGCATTCAGTTGATGAAATCGCTGGGCGGCGGATATCAGGCGGCTCCCATCACCGAGAAAAAATAAAATGTCTGCCGCGTGATGGCTGTCACGCGGTATTTCGTTTCGTCACGTCAAAACTGACGACAGCCTGTTTTTCGTCAGAGTTTTGAATAAATAGTGCCCGTAATATCAAGGAATGTCCCCAAATAAAATGTGGCATAAAAGATGCATACTGTAGTCGAGAGCGCGTATGCGTGATTTGATTAACTGGAGCGAGACCGATGAAAAAAGTCGTCACGGTTTGCCCATATTGCGCATCAGGTTGCAAAATCAACCTGGTCGTCGATAACGGCAAAATCGTCCGGGCGGAGGCAGCGCAGGGGAAAACCAACCAGGGTACTCTGTGTCTGAAGGGTTATTATGGCTGGGATTTCATTAACGATACCCAGATCCTGACCCCGCGCCTGAAAACCCCCATGATCCGTCGCCAGCGTGGCGGCAAACTCGAACCTGTTTCCTGGGATGAGGCACTGAATTACGTTGCCGAGCGCCTGAGCGCCATCAAAGAGAAGTACGGTCCGGATGCCATCCAGACGACCGGCTCCTCGCGTGGTACGGGTAACGAAACCAACTATGTAATGCAAAAATTTGCGCGCGCCGTTATTGGTACTAATAACGTTGACTGCTGCGCTCGCGTCTGACACGGCCCATCGGTTGCAGGTCTGCACCAATCGGTCGGTAACGGCGCAATGAGCAATGCTATTAACGAAATTGATAATACCGATTTAGTGTTCGTTTTCGGGTACAACCCGGCGGATTCCCACCCAATCGTGGCGAATCACGTAATTAACGCTAAACGTAACGGGGCGAAAATTATCGTCTGCGATCCGCGTAAAATTGAAACCGCGCGCATTGCTGACATGCACATCGCACTGAAAAACGGCTCGAACATCGCGCTGTTAAATGCGATGGGCCATGTCATTATTGAAGAAAATCTGTACGACAAAGCGTTCGTCGCTTCTCGAACAGAAGGCTTTGAAGAGTATCGTAAAATCGTTGAAGGCTACACGCCGGAGTCGGTTGAAGATATCACTGGCGTCAGCGCCAGTGAGATTCGTCAGGCGGCGCGGATGTATGCCCAGGCCAAAAGCGCATCCATTCTGTGGGGCATGGGGGTTACCCAGTTCTATCAGGGCGTGGAAACCGTACGTTCTCTGACCAGCCTCGCAATGCTGACGGGTAACCTCGGTAAGCCACATGCGGGCGTTAACCCGGTTCGTGGTCAGAACAACGTGCAGGGTGCCTGCGATATGGGCGCGCTGCCAGATACGTACCCTGGCTACCAGTACGTAAAAGATCCGGCTAACCGCGAGAAATTCGCCAAAGCCTGGGGCGTGGAAAGCCTGCCAGCCCATACCGGTTATCGCATCAGCGAACTACCGCACCGTGCGGCACATGGCGAAGTCCGTGCGGCGTACATTATGGGCGAAGACCCGCTGCAAACTGATGCGGAACTGTCGGCAGTACGTAAAGCCTTTGAAGATCTGGAACTGGTCATCGTCCAGGATATCTTTATGACCAAAACCGCGTCGGCGGCGGATGTTATTTTACCGTCAACCTCGTGGGGCGAGCATGAAGGTGTCTACACTGCGGCTGACCGTGGCTTCCAGCGTTTCTTCAAGGCGGTTGAACCGAAGTGGGATCTGAAAACGGACTGGCAAATCATCAGTGAAATCGCCACCCGTATGGGTTATCCGATGCACTACAACAACACCCAGGAGATCTGGGATGAGTTGCGTCATCTGTGCCCGGATTTCTACGGTGCGACTTACGAGAAAATGGGCGAACTGGGCTTCATTCAGTGGCCTTGCCGCGATACATCAGATGCCGATCAGGGGACTTCTTACCTGTTTAAAGAGAAGTTTGATACCCCGAACGGTCTGGCGCAGTTCTTCACCTGCGACTGGGTAGCGCCAATCGACAAGCTCACCGACGAGTACCCGATGGTGCTGTCAACGGTGCGTGAAGTCGGTCACTACTCTTGTCGTTCGATGACCGGTAACTGTGCGGCGCTGGCGGCGCTGGCTGATGAACCTGGCTACGCACAAATCAATACCGAAGACGCCAAACGTCTGGGTATTGAAGACGAGGCATTGGTTTGGGTGCACTCGCGTAAAGGTAAAATTATCACCCGCGCGCAGGTCAGCGATCGTCCGAACAAAGGGGCGATTTACATGACCTACCAGTGGTGGATTGGTGCCTGTAACGAGCTGGTTACCGAAAACTTAAGCCCGATTACGAAAACGCCGGAGTACAAATACTGCGCCGTGCGCGTCGAGCCGATCGCCGATCAGCGCGCCGCCGAGCAGTACGTGATTGACGAGTACAACAAGTTGAAAACTCGCCTGCGCGAAGCGGCACTGGCGTAAATCAGTCCCTCTTACAGCCTCCTTTCGGAGGCTGTTTTTTTATCGATTCGAACTCTCTATACTGACTATTCCCTACCCAATCGTATTATCAAAATGAAAAAAATTATCGCATTGATGTTGTTTTTGACATTCTTTGCCCACGCAAACGACTCCGAACCCGGCAGCCAGTATGTAAAGGCAGCAGAGGCCGGAGACCGACGCGCACAATATTTTCTTGCCGATAGCTGGTTTAGCTCCGGCGATTTGAGCAAAGCCGAATATTGGGCACAGAAAGCCGCTGACAGTGGTGATGCCGATGCCTGCGCGCTGTTAGCGCAGATCAAAATCACCAATCCGGTCAGTCTGGACTATCCACAAGCAAAAGTGCTCGCCGAGAAAGCGGCGCAGGCGGGCAGTAAAGAAGGTGAAGTGACGCTGGCGCATATTCTGGTTAATAGCCAGGCGGGTAAACCAGATTATCCGAAGGCGATTTCGCTGTTAGAAAACGCCTCGGAAGATTTAGAGAATGATACTGCCGTTGATGCCCAGATGCTGCTTGGCTTGATTTACGCCAACGGCGTGGGCATTAAGGCCGACGATGACAAGGCAACCTGGTATTTCAAACGCAGCTCTGCAATTTCCCGAACCGGTTATTCCGAGTACTGGGCGGGAATGATGTTCTTAAACGGTGAAGAAGGTTTTATCGAGAAGAACAAGCAAAAGGCGCTGCACTGGTTGAACCTGAGCTGTATGGAAGGGTTTGATACCGGGTGTGAAGAGTTTGAAAAATTAACCAACGGTTAAGCCAGGCCTGATAAGACGCGTTAAGCGTCGCATCAGGCATCCACACATTGCCGGGTGGATATAACCCTCCGGCAATCTTCAATTACTGATCCGCAGTCTTATCAAATTTGCCCAGCATTTCACGTTCATAGGCCATCGCCTTTTTGCGGTCAAATTTGTGTTCCCACTTGGCAATCACCAGCACCGCCAGCGCATTACCCACCACGTTCAGCGCGGTACGTGCCATGTCGAGGATACGGTCAACACCGGCAATAAACGCCAGGCCTTCCAGCGGAATACCCACGCTCCCCAGCGTTGCCAGCAGCACCACAAACGACACGCCCGGCACGCCTGCAATCCCTTTCGAGGTCACCATCAGCGTCAGCACCAGAATGATTTCCTGCCAGATGGAAAGGTCAATGCCATACAACTGCGCGATAAAGATAGCGGCAATACTTTGATACAGCGTCGAACCATCGAGGTTAAAGGAGTAACCGGTCGGCACCACGAAGCTGGTGATCGACGCCGGTGCACCGTAGGCTTCCATCTTTTCAATAATTCGCGGCAGCACGCTTTCAGAGCTGGCAGTGGAGTACGCCAGAATCAGCTCATCTTTCAGAATGCGAATCAGGATCCAGACGCTCAACCCGCACAGACGCGCCACAATTCCCAGCACCACCAGCGCGAAGAACAAAATAGCGAAATGCACCAGCAGCACCAGTTTCGCCAGTGGCCACAGAGAAGAGAAACCGAAGTTAGCCACCGTCACCGCAATCAGCGCAAATACACCCACCGGTGCATAACGCATCACCATGTGAGTCACTTTAAACATGGTTTCAGAGATGGAGCGGAACACAGTCACCAGCGGTTCACGATGCGTCGCTGGCAGGGAGGAAAGCCCCAGACCAAACAGCACCGAGAAGAAGATGATCGGCAGCATTTCACCTTTCGCCATCGACGCCACAATGTTCGTCGGCACCAGCGACAAAATCGTGCCCATAATGCCGTGGGAACTGCTTTGTACCGCTTCCGTAGTGCTCTGATATTTCGAGATATCAACGGTCGCCAGCTGCGACATATCCACCCCGGCACCGGGCTGGAAGACGTTTGCCAGAGTGATCCCCAGAATGATGGCGACGGTGGTGATCACTTCAAAGTAGATAATGGTTTTCGCGCCGATACGCCCGAGCTGTTTAGCATCACCAACACCTGCAATCCCAACCACCAACGTGGAGATAACAATCGGCACAACAATCATTTTGATCAGGTGGATGAAGATATCACCCGCCGGAGAGAGCAAATTGACGACCAGCCATTCGCGACTGTCGCTATGGTAGTGCAGGTAGCTTCCCAGGAGAATGCCCAGCACCATAGCAAACAGAATCTGCCAGGCCAGGCTGAATTTTATATTTTTCATATGAATGACTTCCTCAATGGAGCGCCGTTCCCCGCTCAGAAACGCGAGAACGTGACATACTGCCAGGGCATGAATTGTGTTGCGTTGGTTTGTAGATTTTTTTAACGCTTATGATCAGTATCATTTGCGCGGTATGTTGCGCAACCCTTTAACAACAGAGCTTTTCGCTGCATTAATGCATAATAACGCGAGTTTATGACAGGTTATATGAATAACCATTTGTTATGGAAAGATTTTTATTTGTTTAATCTGCAATAATCGTTAATGGTGATTATTTTTTACATGTGTTCATTCGATTATTTTTTATGCAGCTCAATAACATAATCTGCAACACCGAATGATTAATCCGATCGCCGTTGAAGGAGTTTTGCCATATTAATCGACTCAACCAACTGTGTCCGGTTGACCTTGGGTGAATTGAGATCCATCACTTTTTGCCATAGTTCGATGGCTCGCGCGTAATTCGCCTGCATAAACGCATCGGAAGCCAGCAGCATCAGGGCGGTGATTTCGTTTTCGTCCAGCGCGAGAGCTTTGTCGATCATCGCGCGAGTCTGGGCGGTCATATGCTGGCTGGCCTGGTAATAAAGCACCGTCGCCAGCGCCGCGTACAGTTCTGCATTTTCACCACGCAGCCGTAGCGCCTGACGGTACGCCAGCAGCGAATTACTGTAATCGTTTTGCCACAGGTAATACTCGCCCAGCAACGCCCATTGTTCGCTGTTTTGCGGGTTGGCGCGGATTTTATCCTGCAATGCCAGAAGCTGTGTCTCTGGTGTTTGCTGGCTGGAAAACTGATGTAGCGGATCGCGCTGACGCTGATACTCCGCACGTACCGCCTGCCATTTTGGGGTTAACAGATAACTGCCGACACAGACAAATACCATCAAAATCGCGAGTGTTACCAGCATTTTTACCGGCATTTGAGGCTTTTTCATCGCTTCACCCTCACCCGCCAGAGGATCAGCACCATCAGCAGTAACAGCACCACTGGCAGCGCCCAAAGGAGCAGCGTCTGACCGGTCAGCGGTGGGTTATAGCGAACAAAATCACCGTAGCGTTCGGTCATCCAGCCAATGATTTCAGCTTCGCTTTTCCCCTCCGCCACCATGCCGTAAACCTGATGACGCATACTGACTGCCACCGGCGCATTAGATTCCAGTAAGTTCTGATTCTGGCACTGCGGACAGCGTAACTGACTGGCAATACTTAACGCCTGTTCCTGTTGTTGCGGATTGGCGAATTGCCAGGTGTCTACGACCTGAGCGTGCACAAAACAGGCGAACAGCAGCAGCAAAGTGAGAAGCCCTTTATTCATCGCGCTTCCTCCCCCGCCATCCGCTTAATAACGCGCCCGCAATCATCAACAATCCTCCCCCCCAAATCCAGCGCACACCGCTTTGTACATACAAACGAAATGCATAGCGATCCGACCCGGTTTTTTCTCCCATGACCGCATACCAGTCATGGATGCCGTTCCAGCGAATTGAGGGCTCCATCATTTGCTGACGACGTGCTTCGTAAAAACGCCGCTCCGGTGTCAGTTCACCAATGCGTTGCTGATGGTCAAACAGCGCCACTATCGCTTTTTCGCTGGTGTAATTGCCTTTGGCTTGTAGATCGAGGCGTTCAAAACGGAAGGTGTATCCTGCCAGCGTCACCTGCTGACCCGGCTGTAAATTCAGGCTGATCTCCTGACGGCTGACGCTGGAAACCACAATCCCGGCGGCAAACAACAGCACGCCCGCATGTGCCAGCAGAGCCGGAAGCTGCGCACGTTTGCCAGAGACAAGCGTCGCCAGCACAATCACCACCAGCATCAACAGGCCAAATGGTAACGTCGCGCGGTTAAAATACGGCGCGCCAACGGAGAGGCGTCCCCAGCCCAGCAGGCCGTAAATCATCGGATAAAGCGTTCCCACCAGCACGATCAGTAGCACCGCGCAAAACAGCAGCAGCGTTGCGAGGATTAACATTTCTCGCGATAACCCCGAAAAACGCCCCGCCGGCTCACCGTCCCGCGCTCGCCAGCCATATAGCGCCAGAGACGCAAGGCTAATCAGCGCAAACAGGCTAAACAGCGGCACTGCGCGGACATTATCCAGCGCGAACGCATGAACCGAAACCAGAATGCCAGAACGGACAATCAACGTACCCAGCAATGACAGCATCAGAGTAACTATCGCCAGTAACAGCGACCAGTGGCGGAAAATCCCCCGCTGGCGTGTCAGGGACAAACTGTGCAGCAGCGCAGTGGCAGAAAGCCAGGGTAATAAAGAGGCGTTTTCCACCGGATCCCAGAACCACCAGCCGCCCCAGCCCAGTTCGCAATAGGCCCACCAGGAACCGAGGATGATCCCCGCCGTTAATGCGCTCCAGCCAGGTAGTGCCCAGCGCCAGCAAATTCGGGCGCTGGCCGCATCAAACTCGCCGCGCAGTAAACTCGCCAGCGCCACGCTCGCCGCCACCATCAAACCGCCATAGCCGAGATAAAGCAGCGGTGGATGAAAGATAAGGCCGGGATGTTGCAGCATCGGATTGAGATCGCGACCTTCAATTGCTGGCGGAAATATCCGTACAAAGGGATCGGACCACAGCACCACAAACAGCAACAGTGCGGCGAGCATGAGAGATAAAACGGCTAACGTCAGCGGAAATAACGGATCGGTTTGCTGCCGATAATGCCAGGCAAACAGCGCGCTCCAGGCGGAAAGTAACAACATCCAAAGTAGCAACGAACCTTCATGACCGCCCCACACCGCCGCCAGTTTGAGTTCCCACGACAGCAGGCTGTAGCTATGTTGGGCGACATAAATGACCGAGAAATCGCTGATGAGAAAACAATATGTCAGCACGCCAAAGGCGAGCAGCAGGAGCACGAACTGCGCCAGAATGCCGATGCAAGTGAGTCGCATCATGGCAGGCCAGCGCAACCGCACTCCCGCGAAGGTCGTCAACGGGGTCAACACATTGACCCCAAGACTTAACAACAACGCCAGAAAACCGACTTCAGGAAGGAATACGTCCAGAAACCACCTCTTTTCTGGTTTACGCCACCGTCAACTGTCCGGCGTAGAGAATGAAAAAGCGCAGCATCAATACACCGACCAGGCTGGCTCCACACGCCGCCAGCACGGCAGGAATGCCGGAACTGCGATTCACCCACGGTTTGAGCAGCATTGGCACAATCAGCCCCAGCCCGGCAACACCAAGCCAGAACCACCACGTCCAGAAACCGCCGCCCAACGCCGCCACCAGCGCACGCACTTTACCGTCATCGCCCAGCGCCAGACCGACGAAAAACGCCACCAGCAGGAAGATTTCACCCCATACCACGGGAATTTCCATACGGTGAACAAAGTGCGCTTCCGTAGAATGCGGATTACTGCGCTGGCGTATCGCCATGGCGATCAGCGCCACCGCCGCACCGGACGAGATACCGGAGAACAGGAACAGCACCGGCAGGATCGGGTTATTGAGGAACGGATACGATTTCAGCGCCGACAGCAGAAAGCCGGTATAAGCCCCCAACAACACCGCCAGCACCAGCATCAGCGTTTCCAGTCCGCGATGAACGGGCGTCAGCAGGTTCAGAACCTTTTGCACGATCCCCAGCTTCGGCAACCAGCGTTGTTGCAGGGCAAGCAAATCGTGTTCAAAGATTTTCGCCAGCCACAGCACCAGCACCACCATGTAGAGCTGAAACAGCATTACCCCCATCGACATCACCGAGGTAAAACTGTAGTGGAACATCAGCTTCCAGAAGGTCCACGGCCTCGTCAGGTGGAAGACGAGGATCAACAGACCGAGGATCACCGCGCTAGGCCCGACAATCAGCGTGGTTCGCAGCAACGTACTGTCTGCGCCGCCCGCCTGCGGGTAGAAGCGACGCAGCAACACCGCCAGCGTCACCAGCCCGGCAGAAATCCCCACCAAAAACAGATAGATGGCAATCGGCCAGTCCCACACCAGCGATTCAAAATGAAATGCGGAAGCCTGCGTCATTGGCTCACCTCCCCGTATTTAAACGGTACGCGGTACAGCTTCGGTTTGGTTCCCAGCGCCAGCTTGTAGCGGTAAGTGGGCTTCTGGCGCAGCAGTTGCGAAATCTCACTGTTGGGATCGTCCAGATTGCCAAACGTCAGCGCCTTCGTCGGACAAGCCTCGACGCACGCGGGCAGCTTACCGGCCTGCAAATTGGTCTTACGGCAGAAATCACATTTGTCCGCCGTCTTCGTGACCGGATGGATAAAGCGCACGCGGTACGGACAGGCGGCGATGCAGTACTGACAACCGACGCAGAGATCCGGGTTAACATCGACAATCCCGCTGGCAGCATCGCGAAAAGACGCACCTGTCGGGCAGACGTCAACGCACGGCGCATGGTCGCAGTGCTGGCAAGACTTACGGAAGAAGCGATATTTCACATCAGGAAATTCGCCCTGTGGCTCGCTACGAATAATCGTCAGGCGCGAGACACCTTCCGGCACCTTGTTCACTTCCCGACAAGCATCCATACAGGCGGTACAGCCGATGCATAACGACTCGTCATGCACCATGCCGTAACGCACGCCATTAATATTCAACGTTTTCGCCACCACGCGCCCTGCGGTGCCGCTGACGGCTGCCAGCACGCCGACGCCGGTGAGAAACTGGCGACGTGACCAGGTCATGGCTGCTCCTTAAGCAACGGAACAGACGCCGGGTTAAAGTTCGGATTGGTGCGCTGATCGCTGTGGCAATCGACGCAAATCTTAATCCGTCCTTTGTCACTTAACGTCTGCATCGTATCTTGCTGTGGATGCAGGGAATGGCAGCTGGCGCACGCCACTTTGGTCACGTGGACATCGTGCGGCCAGAACGCTTTTTGCAACTGTTCCGGCAGATGGCAGGACATACAAACGCTGTTCTGCTCACCAACGTTGTACATCGGCTCGTTAAAGCGCATCACATCTTTCACCCCTTCACGGTGTTGCGGTGACGGCTGGCCGTGACAGTTGGTGCAGGTGACCGTCAGTTTATTATTTGGGTTGATAACGGAAGCATGTTTGCCATGCATACCTTCGGTGTCTGGCTTATGACAGTCCAGACAGGCGGCATCCGGGTTACGCTGCTGGGTAACTTCGTAGCGATCTTCAGATGCCTGCGCCGCAGGGGTAGCGGTAATTCCGTTCAGGCTCCACAACAGGCCCGACGCCAGCACCCCGGCAGTTAATAACGAACGTAATACGCTCATATTCACTCCATTGTGTTTTCCGCCCCTTGCGAGGCGGAACGGGGGTTATTGGCTTAACAGACCGTTTTTACGTGCCTGCTCTTCCCACTGCGGGATCACCGTTTTGATGAAGTCCTGCTTCTCGGCCTTGATTTGCTCCATGTTCAGGCCAATTGCCTGCTGGGCTTTCTCTTTGGTCGAGATATCCGGGATCTGGATTTCATGGGTGATGCCTTTGGTCGCCAGCAAACGCGCCAGTTTGGTACGCGCATCCGCCGCTTTATCCATCGCCGTGCCAAGCATCCGCAGACCTTCTTCCGGCGCGTGCATATGAATGCCGTGGGAAGCGATCGCCAGATCCCAACGCCACTGAGCATGACGGATATCGTCCTGAATCGGCTTCATTTCAGCCTCCGTCGCGCCTGCATCCAGCGCCGCTTTCGCTTCGAAGTGGGCGTGAACCAGTTGATCTTCGACCTTGATTTTCAGGTCGTTAATCGACTGTTTACGCTCCGCGACCACTTTTTGCAGCGTGGCTTTGTCCTGGGTATGGCAGTTCGCACAGGTCTGGGCAAAGTTATCAAACGGATTGCCAATTTTATGGTCGGTGTAAAGTTTGCCTTCGGCGTTCTGCACTTTCGGCATGTGACAGTCGATACAGGTCACGTTATTTTTGCCGTGAATGCCCGCACTCCAGGTTTCATATTCCGGGTGCTGCGCTTTCAGCATTGGCGTTTTGGACAGGGAGTTAGTCCAGTCAGAGAAGGCAATTTTGTCGTAATACTGCTCCATGTTTTCGACTTTCATGCCGTTATCCCACGGGAATTTAACGGCCTTATCTTTACCGTCAAAGTAATACTCCACGTGGCATTGACCGCAGACCATTGACTGCTGGTCGAAGCGTCCGCCTTTCTCAAAAGGTTTACCAATCGCTTCCATCGCACGAGCCGCATACGGACGTGAAAGGGTTAACTCCGGTTTGCCTTTGGCGAACTCTGGCGAAGCAGTGTTATGGCAGTCAGCACAACCCAAGTTGTTGACGATTTCCGGGCCGCCGCGCGCCCATTTACCGTGGAAGTAGCCATCTTCGCCGTCTTTCTGGATCAGACGCGCCACATCCGGGCTTTTACAACTCCAGCAGGCCATTGGCATCGTGCCATCTTCGGCATTTTTCGGCGCACCGGTACGCAAAGTTTCACGCACATCGGTCACAGCAAAGGCATGTCCGCGCGGCTTGTTGTAATCGCGTGAGAAGGGATATCCCGCCCACAGGATCACCAGACGTGGATCTTCCGCCAGTGCGTCAACACGCTCTGATTGTTCCGAGGTGGCTTTCCAGGAGAGATATTGATCGGGGTGCTGCGGGGCAAAGGTTTCATTCTTCGCTTCCACAGTTACAGGTTTCGCGGGAGCGGCCGTTTGTTCAGCGTGAACAGAAGTGAAAAAGAAAAAAGGAATCAATAAGCTGAAGATACGGCGTGCGTTTATTTTTATCCTTGTCATAGGGGCTTCATCCAAATTTTGCCATTGAGGAAATGGCAGTTTTTATTGTTTTTTCATAACAGTAACCGCACATACACTGTTATGACATTGCTCGCCCCTATGTGTAACAAATAACCACACTCAGAATGTTGTCTTTAATCAATTGTAAGTGCATGTAAAATACCACTTTAGAGTTAGCCAGTATCTTCCTCGTTTTCAACAGCATGCATAACTGCATGTTCCTCAAAGAATTAATCAACTTTTGTTGGTGACCTTCAAAAATTACCCTGCCGTTTATTTGCACAATTCTACTTTTGCGTGATCTGTCGCCCAAATACTAAACAAAACTGCCAATACCCCTACATTTAACGCTTATGACACATATTATTAACATTCTACAAGGAGAACAAAAGCATGAGTCAAATTCACAAGCACACCATTCCTGCCAACATCGCAGACCATTGCCTGATAAACCCTCAGCAGTACGAGGCGATGTATCAACAATCTATTAACGCACCAGATACCTTCTGGGGCGAACAGGGAAAAATTCTCGACTGGATCAAACCCTACCAGAAGGTGAAAAACACCTCCTTTGCCCCCGGTAATGTGTCAATTAAATGGTACGAGGACGGCACGCTGAATCTGGCGGCAAACTGCCTCGACCGCCATCTACAAGAAAACGGCGATCGTACCGCCATCATCTGGGAAGGCGATGACGCCAGCCAGAGCAAACATATCAGCTATAAAGAGCTGCACCGCGACGTCTGCCGCTTCGCCAATACCCTGCTCGAGCTGGGCATTAAAAAAGGTGATGTGGTGGCGATTTATATGCCAATGGTGCCAGAAGCCGCAGTCGCGATGCTGGCCTGCGCCCGCATTGGTGCGGTGCATTCGGTGATATTCGGCGGCTTCTCGCCGGAAGCCGTTGCCGGACGCATTATTGATTCTAACTCACGGTTGGTGATCACTTCCGACGAAGGTGTACGCGCCGGGCGCAGCATTCCGCTGAAGAAAAACGTCGATGACGCGCTGAAAAATCCGAACGTCACCAGCATTGAACATGTGGTTGTACTGAAGCGTACTGGCGGGAAAATTGA
Source organism: Escherichia sp. MOD1-EC5495 (assembly GCF_002965965.1). Lineage (NCBI taxonomy): Bacteria > Pseudomonadati > Pseudomonadota > Gammaproteobacteria > Enterobacterales > Enterobacteriaceae > Escherichia > Escherichia sp. MOD1-EC5495. Next base: position 82,468 of record NZ_PTRI01000016.1, on the reverse strand, counting down.
CTGGCAGGAAGGGCGCGACCTGTGGTGGCACGACCTGGTTGAGCAAGCCAGCGATCAGCACCAGCCGGAAGAAGTAAACGCCGAAGATCCGTTGTTTATTCTCTACACCTCCGGTTCTACCGGTAAGCCGAAAGGCGTGCTGCACACTACCGGCGGTTATCTGGTGTACGCGGCGCTGACCTTTAAATATGTCTTTGATTATCATCCGGGCGATATCTACTGGTGTACCGCCGATGTGGGCTGGGTTACCGGACACAGTTACTTGCTGTACGGCCCGCTGGCCTGCGGCGCGACCACGCTGATGTTTGAAGGTGTACCGAACTGGCCGACGCCTGCCCGTATGGCGCAGGTGGTAGATAAGCATCAGGTCAATATTCTCTATACCGCGCCAACAGCCATTCGCGCGCTGATGGCGGAAGGCGATAAAGCGATTGAAGGCACCGACCGTTCGTCGCTGCGTATTCTCGGCTCCGTGGGCGAGCCAATCAACCCGGAAGCGTGGGAGTGGTACTGGAAGAAGATCGGCAACGAGAAATGCCCGGTGGTCGACACCTGGTGGCAGACCGAAACTGGCGGTTTCATGATCACGCCACTGCCAGGCGCTACCGAGCTGAAAGCCGGTTCGGCAACGCGTCCGTTCTTCGGCGTGCAACCGGCGCTGGTCGATAACGAAGGTAACCCGCTGGAAGGCGCTACCGAAGGCAGCCTGGTGATCACCGACTCCTGGCCGGGTCAGGCGCGCACGCTGTTTGGCGATCACGAGCGTTTTGAGCAGACCTACTTCTCCACCTTCAAAAATATGTATTTCAGCGGCGACGGCGCGCGTCGTGATGAAGATGGCTATTACTGGATCACCGGGCGCGTGGACGACGTGCTGAACGTCTCTGGTCACCGTCTGGGAACGGCAGAGATTGAGTCGGCGCTGGTGGCGCATCCGAAGATAGCCGAAGCCGCTGTCGTCGGTATTCCGCACAATATTAAAGGTCAGGCGATTTACGCCTACGTCACGCTTAATCACGGGGAGGAACCGTCACCAGAACTGTACGCAGAAGTCCGCAACTGGGTGCGTAAAGAGATTGGCCCGCTGGCAACGCCAGACGTGCTGCACTGGACCGACTCCCTGCCTAAAACCCGCTCCGGCAAAATTATGCGCCGTATTCTGCGCAAAATTGCGGCGGGCGATACCAGCAACCTTGGCGATACCTCGACGCTTGCCGATCCAGGCGTGGTCGAGAAGCTGCTTGAAGAGAAGCAGGCTATCGCAATGCCATCGTAACCCACAATTGCCGGATGCGGCGTAAACGCCTTATCCGGCCTACATTTGGCAACGGCTGTAGGCCTGATAAGACGCAACAGCGGCGCATCAGGCGATGGGTTACCTGAGCGTTAACCTTCTCCCATAAGGGAGCGGGAATTAAAACAATCCCTACATTACCTCTGGAGAATCTGTGATGAATGGCACTATTTATCAGCGGATAGAAGACAATGCGCATTTCAGGGAGTTAGTCGAAAAACGGCAACGGTTTGCCACCATCCTGTCGATTATTATGCTGGCAGTTTATATCGGCTTTATTTTACTGATCGCCTTCGCGCCCGGCTGGCTGGGCACTCCGCTGAACCCGAACACCAGCGTCACACGCGGGATTCCAGTCGGTGTTGGAGTGATTGTGATCTCCTTTGTTCTCACTGGTATCTACATCTGGCGGGCGAACGGCGAATTTGACCGTCTTAATAATGAAGTCCTGCATGAGGTACAAGCATCATGAAAAGAGTTCTGACGGCGCTTGCCGCCACACTCCCTTTCGCAGCTAACGCGGCGGATGCTATTAGCGGGGCCGTAGAGCGCCAGCCAACGAACTGGCAGGCGATTATTATGTTCCTGATTTTCGTCGTGTTTACGCTCGGTATTACCTACTGGGCGTCAAAACGCGTACGTTCTCGTAATGACTACTACACCGCAGGCGGCAATATCACCGGTTTCCAGAACGGGCTGGCGATTGCGGGTGACTATATGTCTGCCGCCTCATTTTTGGGGATATCCGCGCTGGTGTTTACTTCCGGCTATGACGGCTTAATTTACTCGCTGGGCTTCCTGGTGGGCTGGCCGATCATTCTGTTCCTGATTGCCGAACGTCTGCGTAATCTCGGTCGCTATACCTTTGCCGATGTGGCCTCGTACCGTCTGAAGCAGGGACCAATTCGTATTCTTTCGGCCTGTGGTTCTCTGGTGGTCGTGGCACTTTACCTTATCGCCCAGATGGTAGGCGCAGGTAAACTGATCGAACTGCTGTTTGGCCTTAACTATCACATTGCGGTGGTTCTGGTCGGCGTACTGATGATGATGTACGTCCTGTTCGGCGGAATGCTGGCGACCACCTGGGTACAGATTATCAAAGCCGTACTGTTGCTGTTCGGTGCCAGCTTTATGGCCTTTATGGTGATGAAACACGTCGGCTTTAGCTTCAACAATCTGTTCAGCGAAGCGATGGCGGTACACCCGAAAGGTGTCGACATCATGAAGCCGGGCGGGCTGGTGAAAGATCCGATCTCCGCGCTCTCTCTGGGTCTGGGACTGATGTTTGGTACGGCTGGCTTGCCGCATATTCTGATGCGTTTCTTTACGGTCAGCGATGCCCGTGAAGCGCGTAAGAGCGTGTTCTACGCCACCGGATTTATGGGTTACTTCTATATCCTGACCTTTATTATCGGTTTTGGCGCGATCATGCTGGTCGGTGCGAATCCGGCCTATAAAGACGCGGCAGGGGCGCTGATTGGCGGTAACAACATGGCGGCGGTTCACCTGGCCAATGCGGTAGGCGGTAACCTGTTCCTCGGCTTTATTTCAGCGGTTGCTTTCGCCACCATCCTCGCGGTGGTTGCGGGTCTGACGCTGGCAGGTGCATCGGCGGTTTCGCATGACCTGTACGCCAACGTCTTCAAAAAAGGCGCGACCGAACGTGAAGAGCTGCGGGTATCGAAAATCACCGTGCTAATTTTGGGCGTGATTGCCATTATCCTCGGCGTCCTGTTTGAGAATCAGAACATCGCCTTCATGGTGGGTCTGGCGTTTGCCATCGCGGCGAGCTGTAACTTCCCAATCATTCTGCTTTCTATGTACTGGTCGAAACTGACCACGCGTGGTGCGATGCTGGGCGGCTGGTTAGGATTGATTACTGCGGTGGTACTGATGATCCTCGGCCCGACTATTTGGGTACAGATCCTCGGTCACGAAAAAGCCATCTTCCCGTATGAATACCCGGCGCTGTTCTCGATCACCGTGGCATTCCTCGGCATCTGGTTCTTCTCGGCAACCGATAACTCAGCGGAAGGGGCGCGTGAGCGTGAACTGTTCCGTGCGCAATTTATCCGTTCCCAGACCGGCTTTGGCGTTGAGCAAGGCCGCGCGCATTAATCTCTACCCTTCCCCGGTCGCCTGATCGGGGAATTCCTTCAGAACATCATCCAGGCCACCAGCGGCGACACCAGTACCATCAATACGCCAGAAAGCATCATGACCAGACTGGCAACCACTCCCTCTTGTTGACCCAGTTCATACGATCGCGCAGTCCCGGCGCCATGAGACGCCGCGCCAAATCCAGCACCTTTCGCCATCCCTTCGCGAATAGATAGACGTAAAAACAGCACGTCGCCAATCGCCATACCAAACACGCCGGTGACCACCACAAACAGCGCCACCAGATCGGGCTGTCCGCCGAGCGACTGGCTCGCTGCCAGAGCAAATGGCGTAGTGACCGAACGCACCGCCAGGCTCCGCTGGATCTCATCCGGCAGGGTAAATAATCGCGCCAGCCACACCGAGCTGGTCACTGCCACCACCGTTGCCGTCAGTACGCCCGCCGTCAGCGACATCCAGTGACGTTTAATGATCGCCCGATTGTCATATACCGGCACCGCAAAGGCGATGGTTGCCGGGCCTAATAGCCATAGTAGCCAGTGCGCTTCGCCAATATAGTTTTGCCAGGAAATATTGCCAAAAACCAGCAGCATAACCAGTAGCGCAGGCGTCAGCACCAGAGGCATCAACGGCAGTTTACGAAAGCGGCGATAAAGGCGTTTGTTAAGAAAATAGATAACCAGCGTAATCGCCAGGCAGAGCATACTTAGCTGAAAATTAGTCACGGTTTAACCTGCGCATTTCATAGCGATAGACTTTTTCCACTACCCAGGCGGTCGTGCCCAGAACCATCACCGTGCTCAACGCGATCACCGCAAAAATACGCCAGCCATCCACCAGTAATAGTTGTGCATAGTTCACCACCGCCACCACGGCAGGGACAAAAAACAGCAGCATTTCGGCCAGTAACCAGCGCGCCCCGGCACGTACCCATTGCAGAGGAATAATGCGGCAAACAATTAGCGCCAGCATCAGGATCATCCCCACCAGATTGGCGGGTAGCGGCAAATGCAGCCAGGAGACGAGATATTGCGCAAAAATAAATAAACCTGCATACAGCACAACCTGCACAAATACCTGCATAGATTGCACAACGGCAGGGGTAATGCGGCGAAGCGCCACGGACATGAGGGGATATCCTGAAAATAAAACAGAACGCTAAGTATAGAGAGCCCCATGCCGCTACTGAAATGAATTAAAATCATTGCAGGTATAGTCAAAGGGAATAGTTATGGATATCAGAACGCTGCGTTATTTTGTCGAAGTCGTGCGCCAGCAGAGCTTCACCCGCGCAGCGGAGAAGCTGTTTGTGACCCAGCCCACCATCAGCAAAATGCTGAAGAATCTCGAAGACGAGCTGAACTGTATATTGTTGATCCGCGATGGTCGTCGGCTGCTTCTCACTGATACTGGTCGCGTCGTGTTTGAGCGTGCACTGGCAATTCTTGCTGAGTTTCGGCAACTAGAGGCCGAGCTGGATGATATAAACCAACTCAATAAAGGCATATTGCGGCTGGGAATTCCGCCAATGGTTGGCATGTTAATGGCTGGACCTGTGGGGCTGTTCCGCCAGCGTTACCCCGGCGTGGAACTGAAGATTTCGGAGTTTGGTGGTCTGACGGTACAACAAGCGGTAATGAACGGCGAACTGGATATGGCACTGACCGCCCTGCCAGTAGAAGAAAGTGGCCTGACAACGTTATCGCTGTTTAGTCATCCGCTTTGTGTGCTGGCGCCGCGTTCAGGTAAATGGCTTGAGCGTGATGCCGTCTCACCAGAGACACTGGCGGAACATCCTCTACTTATCTATAACGAAGATTTTGCCTTAAGTAAGCAATTAATGGCGTTATTCGATGAACATGGCGTTAAGCCGAGGATTGCGGTTCGCAGCGGGCAATGGGATTTTCTCGCCGCGATGGTTCAGGCCGGTGTCGGAATAGCCATTTTGCCGGAACCCATTTGCCAGCGATTAGATAAAAACACCTTAAAATGGCTGCCGCTGGAAAGCGAACTACGCTGGAAATTAGGCATGATTTGGCGTGAGGGCGTTTACCTTTCCCACTGTGCCCAGGCGTGGCTGACCTGTTGTGAAGGATACTGGTTAACCCCAGAGTAAGGCAGGTTGGCGGACTCACCCGCCAACCATGCAGATTATTGATTTTCCTCAATCAACAACGCTTCCAGCAAATCGAGATCGTGCAGTAATTTTTGCAGCGTTTCGTTGCTGATCTCCCGCGTGGCGCGCAGGTGGTAGAGTTCAGCGCGTTCAGAACGCAGCGCCGCCAGACGGAAGCGACGCTCCAGGTTCTCTTCCTGAACTGAACTTTCGACGTCGTTGCGACCATCGGCGCGACGGCGCAGATTACCAATGACGCGAGAGCTGACTTCAGTGAGCAACTGGTTGTCGATATTCTCTTCGGTGTCCGCCGCCAGACGCTCCTCCATTTTCTGGATCGCCACAATCGCCACTTCAGCGGTTGCCGTACGCGCGATTCGCTCCTCTTTCAACTGTTGAGAGTGGTCCGCGACTTCAATGTGTTGCAGCAGAACAGGCAGCATCACTACGCCGACAAACAGCGAAAAGAGAATGACGCCAGCCGCCAGGAACACCAGCTCATAACGCGCCGGGAAGACATTTCCATCCGGCAACAGCAGAGGGATAGAGAGCACACCAGCAAGAGTGATTGCCCCGCGCACCCCAGCGAAAGACGCGATCAGAATTTCTCGTGTAGTCCACGAACCAAACTCCATCGGCTTCTTCTTCAGGAAACGGTTGCTGAACTTTTTCATCGTCCACAGCCAGCCAAAACGTACCAGCATCAGCGCCGCATAAATCAAGATGATGTCGGTAAACAGCATCCAGATTTCGACGTTAGGGTCAATTTCCGCCGCAACCAGCGACGTTTCCAGAATCCCTGGCAGTTGCAGGCCCAGCAGCAAGAACACCATGCCGTTAAAGACAAATTCCAGCATCGCCCAGGTGCTGTTCGCGCGCAATCGCATCGCCAGCGGCGCACGGCGCATCACGCCGGAACGGGTGATGGTCATCCCGGCGGCAACTGCTGCGAGGATGCCGGAAACGCCAATATGTTCGGCAATCAGATAAGAGGCAAACGGCAGCAGGAACAGCAATACGATCTGCGTCGCGGGTTCATCGCCGCCCCAGCGACTGAGGAAACGCAACGAGCGACCATACAGCCAGCTCACCACGAAGCCCGCCAGAATGCCGCCAATGGCCACTTTCATAAATTCGACCGTCGCACCGCCGACGGTGAAGATCATAGTCCCCATCGCCACTGCTACGGCAAACTTCAGCGACACCAGGCCGGAGGCGTCATTCATCAACGCTTCGCCCTGCAAAATGCCCATGATTTTTTTCGGAATGCGCCCTTCGCCAACAATCCCGGAGAGCGCCACGGCATCGGTCGGAGAGAGCACCGCCGCCAGCGCAAAGGCGGGTATCAGCGGGATACCCGGCACCACCCAGTAAATAAGGAAGCCAATGCCGACCACGGTGACCACCACCAGCGCCAGCGCGAGGCCGAATATTTCCCGACCATGTTCGAGAAATTCGCGGGTTGGTGTTTTCCAGCCATCAGCAAACAGCAACGGCGGGATAAACAAGACTAAAAAGAGTTCAGGATCAAACTCCACATGCAAACCAAACGTCGGCCACGCCAGTAGCGCACCGATGGCAATTTGCATAAGCGGAAGCGGGATCTGAAAGGGCATGACACGAGTGACCACCCCGGACAGCGAGACCACGAGGGTCATTATCAGTATGGTGAAGAAGATTTCCATGCGTTCCCTGTTTGCAATGTTTTTTATGATTTGAGAAAGGCGTTATGCCCGGACTCTCAGTTTTTCAGAATATCGCAAAAGCTCACACAATGTACGGAGAAAAATAAAAACGGGCAGCTATTGCCACCCGTTTTCAGAATCTTATTAAGCTTAGATGGCCCAGCCTCCGGCATAGAAGGTGACCAGCGCCACGGCGATAACGACCGTACCGATGTTCAGCTTACGCCATTCGCCAGAAACCAGACGACCAATCACCAGGGTCGCGAAGCCGATCATGATGCCAGTTACGATATTACAGGTCAGCACGATGAATACTGCCGTTACCAGACCCGCCATTGCATCGACGAAATCAGCAAAGTCGATTTTCGCCACGTTGCTCAACATCAACAGGCCAACGTACATCAGCGCCGGAGCTGTTGCGTAACCCGGAACGAGGTAAGAGAGCGGAGAGAGGAACAGAATCAGCAGGAACAGCACGCCAACCGTGATTGCCGTCAGACCGGTTTTACCGCCCGCCGCTGTACCCGCCGCAGACTCAATGTATACCGCAGCCGGAGCCGCACCGACCAGGCCAGAGAAAACACTGCTCAGGGAGTCGGTGGTCAGAGCTTTGCCGCCGTCGATAATCTGCCCGTCTTTATCCAGCAGGTTCGCCTGACCGGCTACCGCACGGATGGTTCCGGTGGCATCGAAAACAGCAGTCATCACCAACGCCAGTACGCTCGGCAGTACCACAGGGTTCAGCGCCCCCATAATATCCAGGCTACCAATTAGCGAATTACCGTTCTCATCGCTCAATGAAGGCATGGCGAAAACGCCAGAGAAGTGGACGTTAGGATCAAAAAGCAGACCCACAATCGAGATGCCGATAATGGTTAACAGGATACCGCCTGGTACTTTCAGTTTTTCCAGGCCGATAATCACCGCCAGACCTACCAGCGACATAATCACCGGGAAGGTCGCGAAATCACCCAGCGCCACTGGCAGACCATCGAGCGGGTTTTTAATCACCAGACCGACGCCATTGGCAGCAATCAGCAGCAAGAACAGGCCGATGCCAATCCCCGTGCCGTGCGCCACGCCGTGCGGTAAGTTGCGCAAAATCCAGCTACGGATACCCGTGGCAGATATTACCGTAAACAGCACACCCATCAGGAACACGGCACCCAGCGCGACAGGTACGCTAATATGTTGCCCCAGCACCAGGCTGAATGCGGTAAACGCCGTCAGAGAGATGGCGCAGCCGATAGCCAACGGCAGATTGGCCCATAACCCCATCGCGATAGAGCCAATCCCGGCAACCAGACAAGTCGCAACAAAAACTGCCGCTGGCGGGAAGCCCGCTTTACCCAACATACCTGGAACGACGATAACCGAGTAAACCATCGCCAGAAACGTTGTTAACCCGGCAACCACTTCCTGACGGACAGTGCTTCCACGTTGTGAAATTTTAAACCAGGCGTCGAGTGAACCGCCGGTACGCGCTGATGGCGTAGACATAAGAAAACATCCCCTGAGAGTTTATTTTTCGTCAAGATGCGTGGCGGACAATCCCCTGCCAGCGAAACGTTATCTTCCTGCTTCAGGTTTGCGACAATCTGGGGCGTCGCAAAAAAGCAAACGTTTAGCTCCGCGCATACAAAACGGGTGGTAAAAAAAAGCAAACGATTATCCGGCGATCATAGCGGCTTTTTCAACCGAAGTTTGCTGCTTTTTTCCCTTTTCTTGTGTTGACGATGAAAAACCAGGCAATTGATGCGCAAACGTTATCGTTGATGCGCAAAATTACGGCATTTGTAGGCAACTTGTGGCGAAGGTTCGCGGTAAAAAATCACGCAAGATGACAAAAATATTGCGGCTAAAAAGGATCGCTTTGCACTGGCGAAGAAACAGCGGTGACATACAATTAAAGTATCAACACTAACCGGAACCTCCACCACGTGCTCGAATGAGGTGTGTTGACGTCGGGGGAAACCCTCCCGTGTACCAGCGGGATAGAGTGAAAGACAAAGACCGGAAAACAAACTAAAGCGCCCTTGTGGCGCTTTAGTTTTGTTCATCTTCCAGCAAGCGTGCGCCGGTGCCTTCTTCCCCTAAGCGGTCGCCAGGGTTACGCAACGGGCAGTCGCTACGCGAAAGGCAGCCGCAGCCAATACAACCGTCCAGTTCATCACGCAGCGCGACTAAGGTATGAATGCGCCGATCCAATTCTTCTCGCCATTGCGAAGATAGCTGTTTCCACTCTTTCGCACTTAACGTATGCCCTTCGGGCAACACACCAAACGCTTCACCAATGGTCGCCAGCGGAATGCCAATGCGTTGAGCAATTTTGATAATTGCGACATATCGCAACACATCACGCTTATATCGCCGCTGATTACCGCTATTGCGGATACTGGTAATCAATCCTTTGCTTTCATAGAAGTGCAGCGCCGATACCGCCACGCCGCTACGTTTCGCCACTTCGCCTGGAGTAAGCAAGGCTTTAATGCGGGGTAATTTCTTTTCCATAAATCGCTTTACCTCAAGTTAACTTGAGGAATTATACTCCCCAACAGATGAATTAACGAACTGAACACTGAAAAGAGGCAGATTTATGTCCCATCAGAAAATTATTCAGGATCTTATCGCATGGATTGACGAGCATATCGACCAGCCGCTGAACATTGATGTGGTGGCGAAAAAATCAGGTTATTCAAAGTGGTATTTACAGCGGATGTTCCGCACAGTGACGCATCAGACGCTTGGCGATTACATTCGTCAACGCCGCCTGCTACTGGCTGCCGTTGAACTGCGCACCACCGAGCGCCCTATTTTTGATATCGCGATGGATCTGGGTTACGTCTCACAGCAGACCTTTTCCCGCGTTTTCCGTCGGCAATTTGATCGCACTCCCAGCGATTACCGCCACCGGCTCTAGGGTTACTGCCCGCGCATGGCGTCATGCGCGGGTAATTGCTCTGCCCATGCCATAAAAACCTGCGGCGGCATCGCCTTTGCAAAGTACCAGCCCTGACAATAGCGCACGCCGCGTTTGCGCAGCCAGTTGACCTGATCCTCAGTTTCCACCCCTTCTGCAATCGTTTTTAGACCCAGACTGTGTGCCAGTTCGATGATGTGTTCCGCTATCAAATGGCTGGTTTTATGCGTGGTCAACGTCTCAACAAACGATTTATCGATTTTCAGGATATCAATATTCAATGAGTTAAGGTTATGCAGGTTGGAGTAGCCAATACCAAAGTCATCGATCGCCACTTCGTAACCAGCCTGACGGAAAGCCAGAATAATCGGCGTCATTTTGGCAACATCAAGAAATGCATGTTCAGTGACTTCAAATTTAATTTGCTGCGGACGCACCGTGAATTGCTCTATTTTTTGATTAGTTAAGGCAATCACCCTTGAAGTATGAAAATCGGAGGCAGACAAATTAATTGAAGTAGATAATTCAGGGTGTTTTTCCAGCCAGGAACCGAGATCGTCAAACACCATATTAATGACATAATCTGTCACCTGCGCAATTAGCCCCTCTTGTTCCGCCAGCGGAATAAACTCTGCTGGCGTCATTACCTGTCCCTGATTCCCCGGCCAGCGTAGCAATGCCTCAGCGCCAATACATTTATTCGTTTTAATATCAATAATCGGTTGGTAATAGAGACAAAGCTGCCGTTTTTCGAGGGCACGTTGCAATTTACGCTTAGGTGACTGGTACTTCTGGTTTATACGCAGCCAGAGTAAAAGTAGCACCAGGCTGCCCATAATGCCTGCCGGTAAGGCAAATACAAGGTGATTATAAAAATGTGACAAAATACGTTGAGTTGAGGTTGCAACGATAGCAGCAATGGGACGTTTTGTTGAATGGACTATCGCATATAAATAACCGTTCTGCTGTACGGTTATTTCCCTTTGATGAATCAATGGTGAAAATTTCTCTGCTGAGGCTTGTTTGCTTAAAGAGAAAAAGGTTTTCGTCACCGTATCATATACCCCCCATTGCAGCGTTGGATCGTCAGACATCACCTCGCTCCAGAATAAAGGGTTAATTACCGCGACATAGTTTCCTCGCTGCATATAAGTCATTTTATAACCGGCAAAAAAAGGAGTGTCGCGATAATAATAGATTGAGACATTAGGTTCACGCTTATAGTTCGCTGGCGGCATCGTATAGCCGTTAACGGGAGCCATTAATGTTGAGCATAAAAAAAGGTTATCGTGGGCATAGATCAATTCGTTGATATAAAGATAACCACGGATAATATTCAGCATTTGTTGTTGATGAGAGGGAGTACAAATTTGTCCCTGATAGCGTTCCGCATCGTCGCTTGCTAAATCTGCCTGGCGAATGACCAGCTCGGATTTCTCCAGTGCCAACAGAGCAAAAGCACGAAGTTGATTATTCGCTTCCGCTTTAGCCCAAAGAAAGGCAATCCATAGCGACAGAATGATGGGAAGGAGGACTACAAAGATAATACCCGGCAACGCCAGCAATTTGTGTCGCACACTATGGCTCATTTCTATCAATTCCCTGCCTGGTTATACCTGGTCATTGCAAGGTGAAAACCCTGACTACCGACGACGTTAGATAAATCTTACGGTATAAATAGCACTTTTGCCTGATTTGAAATTGATACCTTTATAATTGTTGTTTAAATGAAAATAACTCGCTGATATCAAAAGGGCTTTGTTGAAAAAACGCAGGTCAGGCAGGAAGTTACAATATTTCTTTATTGTGCATTGTCTCGATTTCACTGAAAAACCACATAATTAGTGCAGCAATAAAAGTAGCTGCATAATCTGGCTAACAAACGAGCAATTGTGATATAGTTCACAAAAATTTATGAAACAAACTAAGTGTTTCATTTTATGTTCTGAAAGTCCCGCGATAGCCAGAGTGTACCACGCCCCCCGTGAGTAATGCCGCGCTATCCAGGGCTTGGTAATTTTCAGAGGAAATGTTTGATGGCTACCCTCACCACTGGCGTGGTTCTTCTTCGCTGGCAGCTTCTTAGCGCCGTATTGATGTTTCTGGCCAGCACGCTCAACATCCGCTTTCGGCGCTCTGATTATGTCGGGCTGGCAGTGATCAGTAGCGGTCTGGGCGTGGTTTCCGCCTGTTGGTTTGCAATGGGGTTGCTTGGCATCACAATGACCGATATTACCGCCATCTGGCACAACATTGAGTCGGTGATGGTGGAAGGGATGAGTCAAACTCCACCACAGTGGCCGATGATTTTGACCTGATATGCAGAAGCCTCCATAACGGAGGCTTCTTTTTTATGACTGGCGGATGCTTTAATCATCCACCTTAAAACAATATAACCTATTGTTTTAATGACAAATCAGAACGGAATGTCGTCATCGAAATCCATCGGCGGCTCGTTAGACGGCGCTGCCGGTGCGGACTGCTGCGGGCGAGACTGAGCACCGCCGCTGAACTGATTGCCACCCTGCGGCTGCTGAGGCTGACCCCAACCGCCCTGCGGCTGGCCGCCGCCGACGTTACCGCCTGCCGGTGCGCCGCCGCCCTGGCGACCACCCAGCATCTGCATGGTGCCGCCAACGTTCACCACCACTTCTGTGGTGTAGCGATCCTGACCGGATTGGTCAGTCCATTTGCGGGTACGCAGCTGACCTTCGATATAAACCTGAGAACCTTTACGCAGATATTCGCTGGCAACTTCCGCCAGTTTGCCGAACAGCACAACACGGTGCCATTCAGTCTGCTCTTTCATCTCGCCGGTCGCTTTATCACGCCAGGATTCGGAAGTAGCCAGCGTAATGTTGGCAACTGCGCCACCATTTGGCATATAGCGTACTTCCGGGTCCTGGCCCAGATTACCAACGAGAATAACCTTATTTACGCCTCTGCTGGCCATGTCGTGTCTCCTGAAAAAAACGTTCTAATAAGTGTAAACGCGCGATTGTAGCATTACCAATAGCGGTTTTACCACGATGTGACCTCGGTTCCGGTAAACAAACATGGCCCGACATTGTTACACAGCACTCCGGGTTTTGCATTCCAATACTGTATATTCATTCAGGTCGATTTGTGTCATAATTAACCGTTTGTGATCGCCGGTAGCGCCATGCCGCCGGGCAAAAAAGTGTTTAATCCGGGAAAGGTGAATGGATAAGATCGAAGTTCGGGGCGCCCGCACCCATAATCTCAAGAATATCAACCTCGTTATCCCCCGCGACAAGTTAATTGTCGTCACCGGGCTTTCGGGTTCTGGCAAATCCTCGCTCGCTTTCGACACCTTATATGCCGAAGGGCAGCGTCGTTACGTTGAATCCCTTTCCGCGTACGCGCGGCAGTTTCTGTCACTGATGGAAAAACCAGATGTCGATCATATTGAGGGGCTTTCTCCCGCCATCTCAATTGAACAGAAATCGACGTCGCATAACCCGCGCTCCACAGTGGGGACCATCACTGAAATCCACGACTATTTGCGTCTGCTGTACGCTCGCGTCGGCGAGCCGCGCTGCCCGGATCACGACGTTCCGCTGGCGGCGCAAACCGTCAGCCAGATGGTGGACAACGTGCTGTCGCAGCCTGAAGGCAAACGTCTGATGCTACTCGCGCCCATCATCAAAGAGCGCAAAGGCGAACACACTAAAACGCTGGAGAATCTGGCGAGTCAAGGTTATATCCGCGCGCGCATTGATGGCGAAGTCTGCGATCTTTCCGATCCGCCCAAACTGGAACTGCAAAAGAAACACACCATTGAAGTGGTTATCGATCGCTTCAAGGTGCGTGACGATCTGACCCAGCGTCTGGCGGAATCGTTTGAAACCGCACTGGAGCTTTCCGGCGGTACAGCGGTTGTTGCGGATATGGACGATCCCAAAGCGGAAGAACTGCTGTTCTCCGCGAACTTCGCCTGCCCGATTTGCGGCTACAGTATGCGCGAACTGGAACCACGCCTGTTCTCGTTTAACAACCCGGCGGGTGCCTGCCCGACCTGTGACGGCCTCGGCGTACAGCAATATTTCGATCCCGATCGCGTGATCCAGAATCCGGAACTGTCGCTGGCTGGCGGTGCGATCCGTGGCTGGGATCGTCGCAATTTCTATTATTTCCAGATGCTGAAATCACTGGCAGATCACTATAAGTTCGACGTCGAAGCGCCGTGGGGCAGCCTGAGCGCAAATGTGCATAAAGTGGTGCTGTACGGTTCTGGCAAAGAAAATATCGAATTTAAATACATGAACGATCGCGGCGATACCTCTATTCGTCGTCATCCGTTCGAAGGCGTGCTGCACAATATGGAGCGCCGTTATAAAGAGACGGAATCCAGCGCGGTACGTGAAGAGTTAGCCAAATTTATCAGCAATCGCCCGTGCGCCAGTTGTGAAGGGACGCGTCTGCGCCGTGAAGCGCGCCATGTTTATGTCGAGAATACGCCGCTGCCTGCAATCTCCGACATGAGCATCGGTCATGCGATGGAGTTCTTCAACAATCTTAAACTCGCCGGACAACGGGCGAAGATTGCAGAAAAAATCCTCAAAGAGATTGGCGACCGCCTGAAATTCCTCGTTAACGTTGGGCTGAATTATCTGACACTTTCCCGCTCGGCAGAGACACTTTCCGGCGGCGAAGCCCAGCGTATCCGTCTGGCGAGCCAGATTGGCGCAGGCCTGGTTGGCGTTATGTATGTGTTGGATGAGCCGTCTATCGGCCTGCATCAGCGCGATAATGAACGTCTGCTGGGTACGCTTATCCACCTGCGCGATCTCGGTAATACCGTGATTGTAGTGGAGCACGACGAAGATGCGATTCGCGCCGCTGACCACGTTATCGACATCGGTCCGGGCGCAGGTGTTCACGGTGGTGAAGTGGTCGCGGAAGGGCCGCTGGAAGCGATTATGGCAGTGCCAGAATCGTTGACCGGGCAGTACATGAGCGGTAAACGCAAGATTGAAGTACCGAAGAAACGCGTTCCGGCAAATCCGGAAAAAGTGCTGAAACTGACGGGCGCACGCGGCAACAACCTGAAAGATGTGACGCTAACGCTGCCGGTGGGTCTGTTTACCTGCATTACAGGGGTTTCAGGTTCCGGTAAATCGACGCTGATTAACGACACACTGTTCCCGATTGCCCAACGCCAGTTGAACGGCGCGACTATCGCCGAACCGGCACCCTATCGCGATATTCAGGGGCTGGAGCATTTCGATAAAGTTATTGATATCGACCAAAGCCCAATTGGTCGTACTCCGCGTTCCAACCCGGCGACCTATACCGGCGTGTTTACGCCTGTGCGCGAACTGTTTGCGGGCGTACCGGAATCCCGCGCGCGCGGTTATACGCCAGGACGATTCAGCTTTAACGTCCGTGGCGGGCGCTGCGAGGCCTGTCAGGGCGATGGCGTGATCAAAGTTGAAATGCACTTCCTGCCGGATATTTACGTACCGTGCGACCAGTGCAAAGGTAAACGCTATAACCGCGAAACGCTGGAGATAAAGTACAAAGGCAAAACCATCCACGAAGTGCTGGATATGACCATCGAAGAGGCGCGTGAATTCTTTGATGCCGTACCGGCGCTGGCGCGTAAACTGCAAACGCTGATGGATGTTGGCCTGACGTACATCCGCCTCGGGCAGTCCGCCACCACGCTTTCCGGTGGTGAAGCCCAGCGCGTGAAGCTGGCGCGTGAGCTGTCAAAACGCGGCACCGGGCAGACGCTGTATATTCTCGATGAGCCGACCACCGGTCTGCACTTTGCCGATATTCAGCAACTGCTCGACGTGTTGCATAAACTGCGCGATCAGGGCAATACCATTGTGGTGATTGAGCACAATCTCGACGTGATTAAAACCGCCGACTGGATTGTCGATCTTGGCCCGGAAGGCGGTAGCGGTGGCGGCGAAATCCTCGTCTCCGGCACGCCAGAAACCGTCGCAGAGTGCGAAGCTTCGCATACAGCGCGCTTCCTCAAGCCAATGCTGTAATCACAAAGGCCGCTTTCTGAGCGGCCTCAGACTGATGACAAAGCTCGGACAGTCCCCTCGCCCCTCCGGGGAGAGGGTTAGGGTGAGGGGAACAGACCAGCACTGGCGTGATTATTTACCCTCACCCCGGCCCTTTCCCTAAAAGGGCGAGGGGGAAAACCGTGCCGCTTTTGACTTTTAAGCCAGTTTTTCAGCAATATCAGGCCGCTTTCTGAACGGTCTTTTCCTTTCAGAGTTGCACCAGCAATTTACGTTTTTCTTCCGGCAGCAAATTCACCGCCTGCTGATACGACGCATCGACCAGATAATAGATTTGCGAATCCGGCAACGATCCGTCGAGATATACGGTACTCCAGTGCGCTTTATTCAGATGTCGGCTGGGACGTACATCGCTGTGCTGCTGACGCAGAAGATCCGCCAGTTCCGGGCTGGTTTTCAGCGAAACCGCCGGGCGATTTTCCACTTCTTTCACCATCGCAAACAGCACATCTTCCACTTTGATTTGCGTCGCTTTCCAGTCGCTGTGAACGCTCTGTTCAGCGCCAGGTTTTGCCATGCAATATTGTAGCAACTCCGATATGGTCATTTTTTACTCCCCTTGTAGTGTCGCGATGATGCGACGCGATCCGCCGTGGACACGATGTTCCCCCAGCCAGATACCCTGCCAGGTGCCGGTCTGAATACGTCCTTTATGCACTGGCAAAACAAGCGATACTCCCAGCATTGAGGATTTGATATGTGAAGGCATATCGTCTGCCCCTTCATAATCATGCTCATAGTTTCCGTTATCGGGAACAGTGCGGAGGAAAAAACGCTCCATGTCCTGGCGTACCGTGGGGTCGCAATTCTCATTAAGTGTCAGAGAGGCGGAAGTGTGTTGCAGCAACAGGTGCAGTAAACCGACATTAACACGCGGCATATCAGCCAGTTGATTCAGAATTTCATCCGTTACCAGATGAAACCCACGAGATTTGGCGCTAAGCGTGAGCGTCTTTTGATACCACATGTGCTGCTCCTTGATAAAACTCTCTTATTCAGTTTGCAGCAAGACAGCGAAAGGATAAAGGTGTGATTAAAAAAACAGCATTCGGGAGAGTGAAACACTCTCCCGCACTATCAGTATTCTAAATTAACGATCACCTCTTCACCAAAAGCACCCGCTTGTGGCAAGGGTTTGTAGGTAGAGTTGGAGGCACGCAGAATACGGATACCACGAATGCCGACATCACGCGCGGCAGTCATATCATTATCGGAATCGCCATAAAACATTCGGATATTTTTATCCTGCAACCACTGCGTTTTCGTGTTTTGTCCCGGTTTATCACCCGCAAAAATTACCGGATTCATACTGCTTGCTGGAATGTGGAAATCATCGGCTAATGTTTTCGAAACCGTTTCTGTTTTCGTTGGGCTACGGCCAGTCACAAAAAAGATGGTATCGCCACGGCGGACATGTATATCAATTAGCTGACGTGCGACCTCTTTTGGAATGCTGAATTCATCCCAACCGTTGTTCATCTTTTCCCAGAATGCTGGGTTTTTCAGATAATCTTCGCTTTCTGGTGAGAATATTTTCTTGCCGCGCCAGAATCCGGGGCTGGAAAACAAAACGGTATCATCGATATCAAATCCAACCGCCATCGGTGGGCGACCGGCAAGGCTATTTTCAATTTGTGCGACTGATACCCAATGGACAGGTGCCTGTTCAGCGAGTCTGGCAACATTAGTGCCGGGATTAAGCGGTGAAGGTGAAGAGGCCAACGCAACAGCAGAACTGTTTAGAGCGAACAATAAGCAAACGGCACTCAATGCCTGTGTGATCTTGCGCATATTTTTCCCTAAATAGTCAGTAAGTTGAAACTTTTTATTATGAAGTTTGTTGAAAAAGCCATCTGACCATAACGCCAGCAGCAAGGGAAAGGAAGGATTATCTGCGGCTTTTGTGAAGAAAGGGAGAAGGATCACATGAGACCAGCCCGTGTTTGTGACTATTTAATAACTTAATATATTTCCATGGTATAAAAATGTTCGGAAATAAAACGCCTATTTTATTCACTTTTATAAGAAATAAGTCTTCATCTCCTTCGTACTATTTGCCTGGATAATACATAGCCCCCCTTATTTATAATAGAGCAGGCGGCTTTTCAACCGCCTGCTGGTTAACCTTACATCACGGCAGCAAACGCCTTTGCAACGCGCTGCACGTTCGCAGAGTTAAGCCCGGCAACACACATACGACCGCTGGCGATCAGGTAAACGCCAAACTCCTCGCGCAGGCGATCGACCTGGGCGGCGCTTAAGCCGGTATAGCTGAACATGCCGCGTTGCTTAAGCAGGTAATCAAAATTGCGCTCCGGCATCTCAGTGCTCAACACCTGTACCAATTGCTGCCGCATTGCCAGAATACGGGTCCGCATTTCTTCTACTTCCGCCAGCCAACTGGCTTTCAACGCCTCATCGTTCAGCACCGTTGCCACTACCTGCGCACCAAAATTCGGCGGGCTGGAGTAAATACGGCGCACAGTAGCTTTCAGTTGCCCCAGCACGCGACCTGCGGCTTCAGCATCTTCACACACCACCGAAAGACCGCCGACACGCTCGCCGTACAGGGAGAAAATTTTTGAGAATGAATTGCTTACCAGTGCAGGTAATCCGGCGCTGGCAATGGCACGAATGGCGTAGGCATCTTCATCCATACCGGCACCAAATCCTTGATAGGCGATATCGAGGAATGGGATAAGCTCGCGTGCTTTGAGAATTTCAATGACCGCGTCCCATTGGTCGTTGGTGAGATCGGCGCCCGTTGGGTTATGACAGCACGGATGCAGCAGCACAATACTGCGGGCAGGCAATGTTTTCAGCGTCGCCAACAGATCGTCAAAGCGCACACCGTTGGTCGTTTCATCATACCAGGGGTAAGTGCTCACTTCGAATCCAGCCCCGGCGAATATTGCTACGTGGTTTTCCCAGGTGGGATCGCTGACCCACACACCTGAATCCGGGAAGTAGCGTTTCAGGAAGTCAGCCCCCACTTTCAATGCCCCTGAACCGCCAAGCGTTTGAATAGTCGCCACGAGCTGTTGTTGTAACACCGGATGATTAGCGCCAAACAGCAGTGGTGCAATAGCATGACGATAGCTGTTAAGCCCTTCCATCGGCAGATAAAGTGAAGCGCCATGAGGCTGCGCATTCAGGCGCGCTTGCGCTTCTTCGACGGCTTTTAATTGTGGAATAATCCCGTCTTCGTTGTAGTACAGACCGATACTCAAATTCACTTTGTCGCTGCGAGGGTCTTCTTTAAAACGCTCCATAAGCGAAAGAATCGGGTCGCCAGCGTAGGCGTCAACTTTTTGAAACACGCGATGGTTCTCCAGGTTTACGGGCAGGTGGTTAAAACACAATAAACCGGAAGATGGGGAAGATCGAGAGGATGTTTAACAACGAGCGGCAATTAATAACACTGCGAGGCTGATAAAAAGCGCAAAATCTCTAAAGACAAGAACGACAAGAGTGTATCAATTTATTGAATTTACATAGCTTTGCAGGCCGGATAAGGTTTTCACACCGCATCCGGCACAGACAATCAACTATTGCAGAACGATTAATCCACGTACTTCATCGCCACCCTTGACGTCAGGCGCGTGATAAGTTCGTAAGCACTCACTTTCGTCATTTCTGCGATACGCTCTACGGGCAGACCTTCGCCCCATAAAATGACCTGATCCCCGGCTTTATCCTGCGCCTGTGGACCTAAATCTACGCAGATCATATCCATCGCGACTCGCCCCACAATCGGCACTTCGCGACCGTTCACCAGCACTGGCGTACCGGACGGCGCGGCGCGCGGGTAGCCATCGCCATAGCCCATCGCCACCACGCCAAGGCGGGTATCGCGCTCGCTAATCCAGGTGCCGCCATAGCCTACCGGTTCACCTGCTTTATGCTCACGCACGGCAATCAGGCTGGAGGTCAGAGACATCACAGGCTGGCAACCGAAATCGGCACCGGTGGAGCCATCTTCCAGCGGTGACACGCCATAAAGAATGATGCCTGGGCGCACCCAATCAAAATGCGACTGCGGCCATAACAAAATTCCGCCCGATGCGGCGATTGAACGCTTGCCAGGTCTGCCTTCGCAAAAGGTATTGAAGATATCGAGTTGTTTCTCAGTCGCACCACATTTTGGCTCATCGGCACGAGCAAAGTGGCTGACAATATTCACCGGCTGGCGAACATTTTTACATTGCGTAAGACGTTGATAAAACGCCTCAGCTTGTTCCGGTAACACGCCCAGTCGGTGCATACCGGTATCGAGTTTCATCCAGACGGTAACTGGCTCCTCCAGATTGGCCTCTTCCAGAGCAGCAAGCTGTTCTTCGTTATGCACGGCGGTATGCAGATGTTCAGCGGAGATCGTCGGCAGATCGTCTGCTTCAAAAAAGCCTTCCAGTAACAAAATAGGTTGCGTGATGCCCCCCGCCCTAAGCCGCAGGGCTTCTTCGAGACGGGCAACGCCAAAGGCGTCGGCATCGGGGAGCGTTCGCGCGGTCTCAATCAGACCGTGACCGTAGGCGTTCGCTTTCACCACCGCAACCAGTTTACTGGCAGGTGCCAGTTCACGCAGACGTTGCAGGTTGTGTCGCAGAGCGCGGCGGTTAATCACAACAGTTGCCGCTTGCATTTGTGTTCCTTGATAAGTGTTTGCTTTAATTACCTAATTCATAAAATAATTATTATTCGTCGTCGTACTGTGGTCCCGCGTAGTTGTCGAAACGCGACCATTGACCGTTAAAGGTCAGGCGTACCGTCCCGATTGGGCCGTTACGTTGTTTACCGATAATAATTTCCGCGATGCCTTTTAAGTCACTATTTTCGTGATAAACCTCATCACGATAGATAAACATGATCAAGTCCGCATCCTGCTCGATGGAGCCGGATTCACGCAGGTCGGAGTTGACCGGGCGTTTGTCGGCACGTTGTTCCAGAGAACGGTTCAACTGAGACAGCGCCACCACCGGCACATTCAGTTCTTTCGCCAGGGCTTTTAGCGAGCGGGAGATTTCTGCAATTTCCAGCGTACGGTTGTCTGAAAGCGCCGGTACGCGCATCAATTGCAGGTAGTCGATCATGATGAGTCCGATGCCACCGTGTTCTCGGGCAATACGGCGTGCGCGGGAGCGCACTTCCGTTGGCGTCAGACCGGAGGAGTCATCAATATAGATATTTCGTTTTTCGAGCAAAATGCCCATCGTGCCGGAAATGCGCGCCCAGTCTTCATCATCCAGTTGCCCGGTACGGATTTTAGTCTGGTCAACGCGCGACAACGATGCCAGAGAACGCATCATAATCTGTTCCGATGGCATCTCCAGCGAGAAGATCAATACTGGTTTATCCTGCAACATCGCCGCATTTTCAACGAGGTTCATCGCAAATGTCGTTTTACCCATCGACGGACGCGCGGCGACGATGATCAAATCCGACGGCTGCAAGCCAGCGGTTTTTTTGTTGAGATCGTCATAGCCGGTATTTACCCCGGTAACGCCATCGTGTGGCTGCTGAAACAACTGCTCAATACGCGCCACCGTGGCGTCGAGCACATCGGCGATGTTCTTCGGCCCTTCGTCTTTATTGGCACGGCTTTCGGCAATTTTAAAGACACGGGATTCAGCAAGGTCGAGCAAGTCTTCGCTGGTGCGCCCTTGCGGATCAAAACCGGCTTCGGCAATCTCATTCGCAACAGAGATCATCTCGCGGACAACAGCACGTTCGCGCACGATGTCGGCATAGGCACTGATGTTCGCTGCACTTGGCGTATTTTTTGACAGCTCCGCCAGATAAGCAAAACCACCAACACTATCAAGTTGCCCCTGACGTTCCAGCGATTCCGCCAGGGTGATCAGGTCAATTGGGCTACCGCTTTCCTGCAAACGCGCCATTTCGGTAAAGATATGGCGGTGCGGACGGGTGTAGAAATCATCTGCCACCACTCGCTCGGCCACATCGTCCCAGCGTTCGTTATCCAGCATTAAACCGCCCAACACCGACTGCTCCGCTTCGATCGAGTGCGGAGGCACTTTCAGCCCGGCAACTTGTGGATCGCGATCGCGGGGTTCAGCCTGCTGTTTGTTGAAGGGTTTATTTCCTGCCATAGTGAATGGAGTTACCGAGATAAAGAATGGGTCGAAACTTTACCATATGAAGCAGACCCTGACGATACGTTCTGGAGGACACATGGCAACACGAATTGAATTTCACAAGCACGGTGGCCCGGAAGTACTTCAGACTGTGGAATTTACTCCTGCCGATCCGGCAGAGAATGAAGTCCAGGTCGAAAATAAAGCCATTGGCATCAATTTTATCGACACGTATATCCGCAGCGGCCTTTATCCGCCGCCATCGCTACCCAGCGGATTAGGCACCGAAGCGGCTGGCATTGTGAGCAAAGTCGGCAGCGGCGTGAAACATATTAAAGCAGGCGATCGTGTGGTTTATGCGCAGTCAACGTTAGGGGCTTACAGCTCTGTGCATAACGTCAATGCCGATAAAGCGGCAATTCTGCCAGCGGCGATCTCTTTTGAGCAAGCTGCCGCGTCGTTCCTGAAAGGCTTAACGGTTTATTATCTGCTGCGCAAAACGTATGAAATCAAACCTGACGAACAGTTCCTGTTCCATGCGGCTGCTGGCGGCGTGGGCTTAATTGCCTGCCAGTGGGCAAAAGCCTTAGGGGCAAAACTTATTGGCACTGTGGGCAGCGCGCAAAAAGCGCAAAGTGCATTAAAAGCGGGAGCGTGGCAGGTAATTAACTATCGCGACGAAAATCTGGTCGAGCGATTAAAAGAGATCACCGACGGCAAGAAAGTGCGCGTGGTGTACGATTCCGTAGGCAAAGATACCTGGGAACGGTCGCTGGATTGCCTGCAACGTCGCGGTTTAATGGTCAGTTTTGGTAATTCATCAGGCGCGGTGACGGGGGTGAACTTAGGCATTCTCAATCAGAAAGGCTCGCTGTATGTGACACGCCCTTCCCTGCAAGGCTATATCACCACGCGGGATGAGTTAACCGAAGCCAGTAACGAACTGTTTTCATTGATTGCCAGCGGCGTGATTAAGGTCGATGTCGCAGAGCAACAGAAATATACGCTAAAGGATGCGCGGCGTGCGCATGAGATTCTGGAAAGCCGGGCGACGCAGGGTTCCAGCTTACTGATCCCATAAAGAAATTGGGCTTCCACCTGGGAAGCCCTTTCTTTTATAGTTCGGCTGTATGTAGGGTACAGCACGATGAATCTGTTAGAGGCGCAATAGTGACAGATTTGATAATCAATTCCTATTTTGTTCTAAGGATAAAACCTTAGGTTGTGATCATCCGCACAATCCCTTAGTAACGCCAGTGGTCATAACGCTGATATTTCGGCACTTTTGGTGCTTTAATCGCCTTTATTACCCACACTACTGCAATCGCCAATAGCAGCCACGGCAGCAACTTGATCATCAACGCCAGCATACCACCGAGGAACATAATGGCCGTCGCCACAACCAGCGCGGCGATAATGCCCAGCAACGAAACGCCGGTGACCATCAACATGACAAAAAAGCCAATCACAAAAAGTAGTTCCAGCATGATGTTCTCCCAAAAATGAAATCTCTTGCAGCCATTACAAGAATCATGCCAAAACCTAACATTATGATTTATCAAAAAATATGCCCCGCGACGGTGCGCAGGGCATAGTGAATTTGACTACTTTGTGGTGAAAAATTAACGCTTATCCGCCACCAGTTTGAGCGCATGTTCCAGCACGTTAATGTCAGCACCCGCTTTATGAGCATTTTCACTTAAATAACGACGCCACTGCCGCGCACCTGGAATACCCTGGAACAGACCCAGCATATGCCGGGTAATATGACCGAGATATGTCCCCTGGCTAAGCTCACGCTCAATGTATGGGTACATAGCGCGCACCACCGCCACCGGATCGGCATCGGTATCCGAGGAACCAAAGATCTCTCGATCTACCGCCGCCAGAATCCCCGGATTCTGGTACGCCTCGCGCCCGACCATCACACCGTCCATATGTTGCAAATGCGCTTTAGCCTCTTCCAGCGACTTGATGCCACCGTTAATCGACATCGTCAGATGCGGAAAGTCACGCTTCAGTTGATAGACGCGCGGGTAATCGAGCGGCGGGATTTCGCGGTTTTCTTTCGGGCTTAAACCAGAAAGCCAGGCTTTACGCGCGTGGATGATAAACATCTCACACTCACCTTTACCGGAAACGGTGTTGATGAAATCACAAAGAAATTCATAGCTGTCCTGGTCGTCAATACCAATACGCGTTTTCACCGTGACTGGAATCGACACCACATCGCGCATCGCTTTCACGCAGTCGGCTACCAGTTGTGCATTACCCATCAGGCACGCGCCAAACATCCCGTTCTGTACCCGGTCAGACGGGCAGCCGACATTCAGGTTGATTTCATCGTACCCGCGCGCTTCCGCCAGCTTCGCACACTGCGCCAGCGCCGCTGGATCGCTTCCACCCAGTTGCAACGCCACCGGATGCTCTTCTTCACTGTACGCCAGGTAATCACCTTTACCGTGAATAATTGCCCCCGTGGTCACCATTTCGGTATAGAGAAGCGTATTACGGGAAAGCAGACGCAGGAAATAACGGCAGTGTCTGTCCGTCCAGTCGAGCATCGGGGCAATGGAGAAACGGTATGCGGGATAAGCGGTTTGTGATTCTGCTGACATGGCGTTTTTTTAAGCACCTGGTGAATTGGGGGCGCTACTATAGCATAACGAATATGCGATCAGGCAATGCGGCAGCTATGACGCCCTGTTCTCGGCGTTTAAGTGAGAACTATGGTAAAGTAAGGACATTCTTAACCCCACTTTGAGGTGCCCAATGGAAAAGACCACAACGCAGGAGTTATTAGCGCAGGCTGAAAAACTCTGTGCGCAGCGTAATGTGCGCCTGACCCCGCAGCGCCTTGAAGTGTTGCGCCTGATGAGTCTGCAGGAAGGAGCAATCAGCGCCTACGATCTGCTTGATTTACTGCGTGAAGCAGAGCCGCAGGCCAAGCCGCCAACGGTTTATCGCGCGCTCGATTTTCTGCTTGAACAAGGTTTTGTGCATAAAGTTGAGTCCACCAACAGCTATGTGCTCTGTCACCTGTTCGATCAACCAACGCATACTTCAGCGATGTTTATTTGCGATCGCTGCGGCGCAGTGAAAGAAGAGTGTGCGGAAGGTGTGGAAGACATCATGCATACGCTGGCGGCAAAAATGGGTTTTGCCCTGCGGCATAATGTGATTGAAGCGCATGGATTATGTTCAGCATGTGTAGAAGTAGAAGCGTGTCGTCATCCTGAACAGTGCCATCATGACCACTCTATTCAGGTGAAAAAGAAACCTCGTTAAGAGGGCGTACATCCTTGTACACGTCGGGCAGGAGGGATTAATTACCAGCGGTATTCATTGCGGGTTTCCCAGTCCACGACCTCTTTCTCTGCCTGATCTTTCTGGTAACCGTAACGTTCCTGGATTTTACCCACTAACTGATCACGTTTACCTTCAATGACCGTCATATCATCATCGGTCAGTTTGCCCCATTGCTCTTTCACTTTACCTTTGAACTGTTTCCAGTTACCGCCGACTTCGTCTTTATTCATATTCAAGTCCTCATCGTTAGGTGGTGAATGAGAGTACGCTCGCTTTTCTTCTGAACGTGGGATTAAGTGTAGTCAGGAATTTGGCTTAGGATTATTTATTCAGAATATTTAACCGTCACGTTGCGGCAAACCAGGTACCATTGCGCCAGTGACGCCGCCAGATAGCCACCAGAGAAAGCCCGCGCAACGCCAGAAAGACGGTTAACGCCAGCCACAAACCATGATTACCCAGCCACGGCAGCGTAAGGAGCGTCAGCGCAAAACCTGCGGCGGCCACCGCCATACTGTTACGCATTTCGGCTGCGCGCGTTGCGCCTATAAACATGCCGTCCAGCAGATAACACCAGACGCCAACCAACGGCAAAATCACCTGCCAGATAAGATAGCGGTCAGCCAGCTGCTGAATCTGGGTTAACGACGTCAGCAACGCAATGATGTGTTCCCCTGCCAGCAAATAAACCACCGAAAACAGTAACGCTACGATGCCCGACTGGCGGCACGCTGCCCGCCAGACATCCAGCAACTGGCTACCGTCGCGCGCACCGTATGCCTGACCGGAATGTGCTTCAACCGCGTAGGCAAAACCATCCAGCGCATAGGCGGTAAAGGTGAGTAGCGTCATCAGAACCGCGTTAACAGCGATAATGTCACTCCCCAGTCGCGCGCCAAGTACGGTGATCGCGCCGAAACAGAGTTGCAACAACAGCGAGCGCAGCATGATATCGCGGTTAAGCGCCAGCAAGCGACGGAAGTTTCCTCGCCAGGCAGTTTTCAGCATTTCGCCGGAAATTCCGCGTAGTTTGAGGATTTTACGCACCATTAGCAGACCAATCAGCAATGTTGCATATTCCGCAATAACCGTCGCCAGCGCCGCGCCCTGCACGTTCATGTGCAGCCCCATCACCAGCCAGACATCCAGCACAATGTTGAGGATATTGCCGACCACTAACAAAATTACTGGCGCACGGGCATATTGCACGCCGAGTAACCAACCGAGTAATACCAGATTCGCCAGCGACGCAGGTGTGCTTAACCAGCGGATTTCAAGAAAGCGCCGCGCCTGTTCCAGGACTGCTTCACTACCGCCAACAATATGCAGCGCCAGATCGATAATCGGTGTACGCAGCAGCGCAATTAACGCCCCAGCCCCCAACGCCAACAGCAACGGTTGCACCAGCGCACGGGCTAATGCCTGAGGATTTTTGGCACCATAAGCCTGCGCAGTCAGCCCGGTAGTGCTCATGCGCAAAAACAGCAACAGCATAAAGAGAAAGCTGGTCGCCGTTGCACCAACCGCCACGCCGCCCAAATAAACCGGGCTATCAAGATGACCGATTACCGCCGTATCGACCAGTCCCAGCAACGGAACGGTGATATTGGAGAAAATCATGGGTAAGGCGAGATGCCAGAGTGCTTTATCAGATGAAGTGAGGAATGCCATGCAGACAAGCCTGATGAAGAGAGATGAAAAACAAACCGCGACGCCTGGCGGCATCGCGGTCTCAGAGATATGTTACAGCCAGTCGCCGTTGCGAATAACTCCAACCGCCAGCCCTTCAATGGTGAAGCTCTGCTGACGAAGGTCAACGACAATTGGTTTAAACTCGCTATTTTCTGGCAACAGTTCGACTTTATTGCCCTGTTTTTTCAGTCGCTTAACGGTAACTTCGTCATCAATACGTGCGACAACGACCTGACCGTTACGTACATCCTGAGTTTTATGCACTGCCAGCAAGTCGCCATCCATAATGCCGATATCTTTCATCGACATCCCGCTAACGCGCAGCAGGAAATCAGCATTCGGCTTGAACAAGGAAGGATCGACCTGATAATGACCTTCAATATGCTGCTGCGCCAGAAGCGGTTCACCGGCAGCCACACGACCTACCAGCGGCAACCCTTCTTCCTCTTCCTGCAACAGACGAATCCCGCGTGATGCGCCGGAAACAATTTCAATTACGCCTTTGCGTGCCAGCGCCTTCAGATGTTCTTCAGCCGCGTTTGGGGAACGGAACCCCAAACGCTGCGCGATTTCCGCACGCGTCGGCGGCATACCTGTCTGGCTGATGTGATCACGGATGAGATCAAACACCTCTTGTTGCCTGGCCGTTAACGCTTTCATTCCGCCCCCTGGGTGTATATACAGTTATGCTGTGAGTATATACAGCAAAAGGCGATTTTGGAACCATAAACTACACAATAAACCAGAGATTTATCGAATTCTGGAAGGGTTATCCAAAATGTGACCATAACAGAATAACCCAGGTTGCCACAGCGACGATAATCGCGATCAGCACCGCTGCGGACCCCATATCTTTTGCCCGCCCGGAAAGCTCGTGGTATTCAGAGCCAATACGATCAACCACCGCTTCGATGGCGCTATTGAGAATTTCCACAATCATCACCAACATAACGGAGCTAATAAGCAGTACGCGGGTAATCGCGTCCACATCCAGCCAGCAAGCGATGACCACCGCCAACAATACCGCCACGCCTTCCTGACGGAATGCCGCTTCGTTGATCCATGCAGCGCGTAAACCTTTCCAGGAATAGCCAGCGGCTTTGATAATTCGAGTGAATCCAGTGGTATTATTGGCCATTGAAAGAACCTTTTTACATTATGAGCGTCAATATCAGTGTACCGTTGAATCCGATGATTCCGGTAGCGTAGCGCCGCGCGAAACATAAGCGGATACCACAGAATTTCCCATGACTTTCTGCTATCCTTCCCGCGCATTTGCATTATTAACCAGAGGCTTTACATCGTTTATGTCCGGCTGGCCACGAATTTACTACAAATTACTGAATTTACCATTAAGCATCCTGGTAAAAAGCAAGTCTATTCCGGCAGATCCTGCCCCGGAATTGGGGCTCGATACCTCTCGTCCAATTATGTACGTTTTACCGTACAACTCAAAAGCGGATTTGCTGACGTTGCGCGCCCAGTGTCTGGCGCATGACCTGCCTGATCCATTAGAGCCGCTGGAGGTAGACGGCACGCTACTGCCGCGCTATGTGTTTATTCATGGCGGGCCGCGTGTTTTCACCTATTACACGCCGAAAGAAGAGTCTATCAAGCTGTTCCACGACTATCTCGATCTGCACCGTAGCAACCCAAATCTGGATGTGCAGATGGTGCCGGTATCGGTGATGTTTGGTCGTGCGCCAGGACGTGAAAAAGGCGAAGTAAACCCGCCACTACGTATGCTCAACGGCGTACAGAAATTTTTCGCCGTACTGTGGCTTGGTCGCGATAGCTTTGTGCGTTTCTCGCCGTCAGTTTCGCTACGCCGCATGGCTGATGAACACGGCACAGATAAAACTATCGCCCAAAAACTGGCGCGTGTGGCGCGTATGCACTTTGCCCGTCAGCGTCTTGCTGCCGTGGGTCCACGCTTGCCTGCTCGTCAGGATTTGTTCAATAAGCTGCTCGCCTCGCGTGCAATTGCCAAAGCGGTAGAAGATGAAGCACGCAGCAAAAAAATCTCCCATGAAAAAGCGCAGCAGAACGCGATTGCGCTGATGGAAGAGATTGCGGCGAATTTCTCTTACGAGATGATCCGCCTGACTGACCGTATTCTGAGCTTCACCTGGAACCGGCTCTATCAGGGCATCAACGTCCATAATGCCGAACGCGTTCGCCAGCTGGCTCATGACGGTCATGAGCTGGTGTATGTGCCATGCCACCGTAGCCACATGGACTACCTGCTGCTCTCCTACGTGTTGTATCATCAGGGGCTGGTGCCACCGCATATCGCCGCCGGGATCAACCTGAACTTCTGGCCTGCCGGGCCGATTTTCCGCCGTCTGGGTGCGTTCTTTATTCGCCGTACTTTTAAAGGCAATAAACTCTACTCTACCGTCTTCCGTGAATATCTCGGTGAACTGTTCAGCCGTGGTTATTCCGTTGAGTACTTTGTGGAAGGCGGTCGTTCGCGTACAGGGCGTTTGCTTGATCCGAAAACCGGCACGCTGTCGATGACCATTCAGGCGATGCTGCGTGGCGGTACACGTCCGATTACGTTGATTCCGATCTACATCGGTTATGAGCACGTCATGGAAGTGGGTACTTACGCCAAAGAGCTGCGCGGCGCGACGAAAGAGAAAGAGAGCCTGCCGCAGATGCTGCGCGGTTTAAGCAAGCTGCGTAATCTCGGTCAGGGGTATGTCAACTTCGGTGAACCGATGCCGTTGATGACCTATCTCAACCAGCACGTGCCAGACTGGCGTGAATCTATTGATCCCATCGAAGCTGTACGCCCGGCCTGGTTAACGCCGACAGTCAATAACATTGCTGCCGATCTGATGGTGCGCATTAACAACGCAGGCGCGGCTAACGCCATGAACCTGTGCTGTACTGCGCTGCTGGCGTCACGTCAGCGTTCACTCACTCGCGAGCAATTGACTGAGCAGCTTAATTGTTATCTCGATTTGATGCGCAACGTGCCTTACTCCACGGACTCTACCGTTCCTTCAGCCAGCGCCGGTGAGCTGATTGATCACGCGCTGCAAATGAACAAGTTTGAAGTCGAGAAAGACACCATCGGCGACATTATTATCCTGCCGCGCGAGCAAGCGGTGCTGATGACCTACTATCGCAACAACATTGCGCATATGTTGGTTCTGCCTTCGCTGATGGCAGCAATTGTCACCCAGCATCGGCACATCTCCCGCGAAGTGTTGATGGAGCACGTCAATGTGCTTTACCCAATGCTAAAAGCGGAGCTGTTCCTGCGCTGGGAGCGTGACGAGTTGCCGGGCGTTATTGATGCGCTGGCGAATGAAATGCAACGCCAGGGGCTGATTACGCTGCAAGATGATGAGTTGCATATCAATCCGGCGCACTCCCGCACGCTTCAGTTGCTTGCCGCAGGTGCGCGCGAAACGCTGCAACGTTATGCGATTACTTTCTGGCTGTTGAGCGCCAACCCGTCGATCAATCGCGGTACGCTGGAGAAAGAGAGCCGCACTGTGGCCCAACGTCTTTCCGTACTGCACGGCATCAACGCGCCGGAGTTCTTCGACAAAGCGGTGTTCAGTTCTCTGGTGCTGACGCTGCGTGATGAAGGGTATATCAGCGACAGCGGCGATGCAGAACCGGCAGAAACGATGAAGGTTTATCAGTTGCTGGCGGAGTTGATTACGTCCGATGTGCGCTTAACGATTGAGAGTGCGACGCAGGGCGAAGGGTAACTGGTGAGCGTTGCCGGATGTATCCGGCCTACCATGGCCTGCAAATTCAATAAATTGCGATGTGTTATGTAGGCCTGACAAGCGCAGCGCATCAGGCAGCTTTTCCCAGAAAAAAGCCGGATGACCATGACCATCCGGCTTTTTTACATCATCAGAAATGCCAGTAACTCATTGCCAGCCCTAAAAACAGTACCAGGCCAACATAGTTATTATTCATAAACGCTTTAAAACAGGCTTCACGCTCGCGATTGGCAATCAGTTTTTGTTGATAAACAAACAGCGCGCCCGCGACCAGAATTGACCAGTAATATCCCCAGCCTAATCCATTTAACTCACCAATAATCGCCATCAGCGCCAGTACGCCAACCTGTAAAATGCCAATAATCAATTTATCGTATTGACCAAACAGAATCGCAGTGGATTTAATGCCAATCTTCACGTCGTCGTCACGGTCAACCATCGCATACTGCGTGTCGTAAGCCACCGCCCACAGAATATTGGCGAGGAACATTAACCAGCAGCTTAACGGCACCGATTCACTCACAGCGGCAAAAGCCATTGGAATCGACCAACCAAACGCCGCCCCCAGCACTACTTGCGGTAGATGGGTGTAACGCTTCATAAACGGGTAAACCCACGCCAGCACCAGCGCGGCAATCGACAACAGAATAGTCATCGTATTCAGCGTCAGCACCAGTAAGAACGAAATTAGCACCAGCACGACAAACAGCGCGCGCGCCTCTTTCTCCGTCACCGCGCCACTGGGAAGCGGTCGGTTTGCCGTGCGCTTAACATGACCATCAAACTTACGGTCAGCATAGTCATTCACTACACAACCGGCGGCACGCATCAGCCAGACGCCAGCAACAAACACCGCCAGGATCCAGAGTTGAGGAACACCGGGGGTCGCCACCCATAGCGCCCATAAAGTTGGCCAGAGCAGCAGTAACGCACCAATTGGCTTATCCGTACGCATTAAGCGGTGAAACGCCAGCAGCTTATTTTGCGTCAGACTCCACTCCATATTTTTTTCCTCTTAGTACAACGGTGATGCCGGTAAAAACAGTTCGGTCAGCAGCAGCGGCTTACCGCTTAATCGCAGGCGGGAACGTCGCCCCCACAGTCCGGCATCACGGCCTATCTCAATAAAGTCCCGGGTTAATGTCGATGATGTGAACAGATAGCGACCTAACGGCGTTTTACCCAATTTTTGTAACGCCAGCTCAGGGCCGCTTAACGTTGACACAGGAACGACGGTACGCCCGGCGAGCCAGGGTTCTCCATCAGCGCATAACAAAATCTCACGTAACCAGTAACGGGATTCTTTCGGCAACAGCGGTAATTCTTCGGGGATTTCATTCTGCTCGACAAACCCTTCGCGGATCATCGTCACGCTCACCGTTTTTCCCTGCTGTTCAAAACGTTTGGTCATGGAATCTTCCAGCAACAACCAGTCGAGCAGTTGCGGTTCCAGCGCAGGGATCTCTGCAAAATAGCGCAGCGCACGCAGTTGCGTTAACGCGGGGTGTGACATGCCGAACTCTCCGTTACATAACGTAAAGGCATTGTATCGCAGAAAAGCGTTAACGGGAGATGTAAAGCATATTAAGTGATCTAATACGCAACAATAACGCAACAATCACAGGAAGGAGAGAAAAAAAAGGTGCGCCCGAAGACGCACCAGTTGTTGCAAAATCAGCACTGTGGGGCGTAATTACCCCTTGCCTTTTACACTGCTGATAAAGGTGGAACGAGCAGATGTCGAGCCCAGGCGTTCAGCTTCATCAAGCAGTTTTAACGCCTTATCAACATCACCTTTCGCGACAGCGTTTTTAATCGCGGTATTAAAATAACTTTCCGTGTCGTTGAGCATAGGTTCACTTTTCTTCGCCGGTGCCGGAGCAGGTGCAGCTGCGGCTGGTGCCGTGTAGGTCGCCGGTGCCGCAGTGTTGCCTACCGTAACCGGAGCTGGAGCGGAAGAACCAAACAACGGCCCCACCAACACGCTGGAGCTGGAGTTGGTTTTCACTTTCAGTTTCAGCAGACCATCAGTGGTATGACGGGCAACCGGGTCTGGAATATCCGGCACCGAGTTACCGACGCCTTTGGCATAGGCTTTTGCCGGATCGAGCAGTTGCGTCGTCTGCTGGAGATCTTTTTCAGTGGTAAAGACCAGTACATAAAGTTTCTGCTGCCCCAACGCCGGTGTCAGGCGCATAACGCCTTCCAGACGATCTGCACTCATCACACCAGGTTCCTGGTAGGTGAAATAACTGCTGGGAAAGAAGGCCGAT
This sequence comes from Escherichia sp. MOD1-EC5495, assembly GCF_002965965.1. Lineage (NCBI taxonomy): Bacteria > Pseudomonadati > Pseudomonadota > Gammaproteobacteria > Enterobacterales > Enterobacteriaceae > Escherichia > Escherichia sp. MOD1-EC5495. The sequence continues at coordinate 49,146 of NZ_PTRI01000016.1, read as the reverse complement.
GGTGTCATGTTCTGATCAAGAATCAGCACGTTCGGTGCAAATACGCTGGTTTGTTTGTTCACTTCACTGGTCAGAGTCAGGGTCAGCTCGCCAATTGGGTGGTCTGGGTTTTAGATTGATCGACTGGCGTCCAGGTTAATTGTTGCAGCGCGGCAGATGGAATGGCTGGCGCATCGCTGGTGTTTTGCGGCACGTAGTTAACATCGGCAAGGCTGATTCCAGGCGCGCTTGCCAGCAACCCTGCTGATAAACAGAGGGCGATGAGACTTTTATTCATTTTCATTGTTTTTACCTCAAAATCTGGAGTTCAGCGGTAGCCAGGCAATAGCGCGCTTAACCCGATAATCAGAGGGGCTTACGCCCCTTATAGATAATGACAACCTATTTTTATGCCGGATGCGGCGTAAACGCCTTACCCGGCCTACACATTGCTATTACCACCAGATTTCCATCTGGGCACCGAAGGTCCACTCATCGCTATCACCGCGACCGAAGCTACCGCCTTCGAAATTCGCCGGAACAGCTTTGCCGTAGTTCGGGTTGGAAGAGGAGCTACCGTTGTAGTCATAACCCCATTTCTCATCCCACTTGGCGTAGGTTGCGAAGACACGAATAGCCGGGCGTGACCAGATGCTGTCGCCAGCCTGCCATTGTTGTGCGAGGGTGATTTTGTACTGATTGTTCTTGTCGCCAGTACGCTGGGATTCGACGTTGTCGTAGCCCACTTCCAGCAAGGTACTCATGATAGGCGTCCACTTGTACATTGGACGAATACCGACGGTCCACCATTTGGTGCCGTTGTCGTTATCCCAGTTGATATCCTGGTACATACCCACGTACATCATGTCCCAGTTGTCGCCCATGGAGATCGCACCGTGATCGAGGATACGCAGCAGGTGACCGTTATTGTTGATATTGTAGGCAAATTTTTCGTTATCAAACGCAACGCCAGAACCCTGCGACAGACCTTTACCCTGCGAGGTCATCGAGTCAGTAGCGTACTGAACAACAAACTTGTTGAAGCCTTTCAGGATGCTCTGGGTATGCTCGGCAGTGAACATCCAGCCATCTTTCGATGCGCCATCAACCAGACGATAGTTATCACGCAGGTTAGCGCGACCGTAGTCAACACCCAGCTCCAGGGTGCCGCCGGGGTTAATTTCCATCTGCGCTAAACGCACGTCGAAGACGTCGTTCGCAGTCTCATTGGTATAGTCATAGATATTGTTGCTGGCGAAAGAAGAAGAACCGCCCGCTTCAGAAGAACGCGTTGCTGCCAGAGAAAGTTTACCGAAGCCAACGTCGATGTTTTCCAGACCGGCACCAGGACCAGAAATATCCCAGTAGTAGAAGTCGATCATATGAACGTCATGACGCTGATAGAAACGCTTACCGGCCCAAATGGTGGCACCAGGCAGCCATTCAATCAGGTTTTTCCCCTGCACGTTCGCTTCACGGAAGGCCGGATCGGTGGCTTCCCAGTCATTCTGTTGTGCTACGGAATAGGCCACGTTAGTGTCGAAATAGAAGCTCTTATCGCCCTCTTTCCACACTTCCTGACCCAATTTTAATTCAGCATAAGTTTCACATTCGTTGCCAAGACGGTATTTACTTTGAGCGCCAGTGGTCTGGAAACACTGTTGTTCACCGCCGCTCCCTGTCCAGCCGATCCCGGAACGGGCGTAACCGTGGAAATCCACAGCCATTGCCTGAGCAGACATTACGCCTGCTGCGACGGCAACCGCCAGAGGAAGTTTGCGCAGAGTAATCATCATTCTATCTCCTGAGTCATTGCTTTTCTTTTTTCACATCGCCTGTTACAGGCTTTGTGTCTTTTGTAGGGGTGCTTAAACGCCCGGCTCCTGATGCAGTCGACGACATGCAGTGCCATCCTCACGGAACAGATGGCAACGCTCTGGCGGCAGGCCGATAGCGAATGTGGCACCTTCTTCTACCAACACCACGTCAGACTGGCGGTACACCAGGTTTTGACGAATGGAAGGGATCTGGATATGAATTTGCGTTTCGTTGCCGAGCTGCTCGACCACCTGAACTTCACCCTCAAGGATGACGTCGGCGATATCGCTTGGCAGTAAATGTTCTGGGCGAATGCCCAGCGACATGTTGGCGCCGACCTGAACGTTATGGCTTTCAACCGGCAGCCAGACCTGCTGGAGGTTTGGCATCGGCAGCTCAACCTGGACTTGATCGATTGCAACGGCGGTTACTTTCACCGGCAAAAAGTTCATCTTCGGTGAACCGATAAAACCGGCGACAAAGCGGTCGGCCGGATAGTGATACAACTCAAGCGGCTTCCCGACCTGCGCCACGCGACCGGCGTCCAGCACCACGATTTTGTCGGCCAACGTCATCGCTTCGACCTGATCGTGGGTGACGTAAATCATCGTGCGCCCCAGGCGTTTATGCAGACGGGAAATTTCGATACGCATCTGTACACGCAGCGCAGCATCGAGGTTGGAAAGCGGTTCATCGAGTAAAAACACGCTTGGCTCGGCCACCAGCGTACGACCAATCGCCACACGTTGACGCTGTCCGCCGGAGAGCGCCTTCGGTTTGCGATCCAGCAAATGCGCCAGTTGCAGCACTTCCGCCACCTGGTTAACACGCTGGTTGATGACCTCTTTCTTCGCGCCTGCCAGTTTCAGGCCAAACGACATATTTTCTGCCACAGACAGATGGGGATAGAGCGCATAGGACTGGAACACCATGCCGACGCCGCGTTCTGCTGGCGGGGTGTCATTCATTCGTTTTTCATCGATGAACAGGTCGCCGCTGGTGATCGTCTCAAGACCGGCAATCATGCGCAGTAAAGTAGATTTACCGCAGCCAGATGGTCCGACAAACACCACGAACTCACCTTCGTGGATGTCGAGGTTGATATCTTTCGATACCACCACATCCCCCCAGGCCTTCGTTACATTTTGTAGCTGTACGCTCGCCATGCCCTTCTCCCTTCGTTACAACCTGTCATCGACAGCAACATTCATGATGCAGTGACTATGCGTCATCGGAAGATGGCTTAAATCCTCCCCCCCCTGGCTTTTTTATGGGGGAGGAGGCGGGAGGATGAGAAGATGGGCTCTGCATACTAATCCGAGGGAAAGTAAGGAAATTCGTGATATTGCTTGCAAAAAACATGGCAATTTTGTGTGCGCCTTCCCGCAATACTGCTGTTTCTGCGATGCAGATCACATAAAACGAAGGTGGGGCGTAGGGGCAAGGAGGATGGAAAGAGGTTGCCGTATAAAGAAACTAGAGTCCGTTCAGGCGTTTTCACAAGCACTTCACCAACAAGGACCAGAGATTATGAAAATAAAAACAGGTGCACGCATCCTCGCATTATCTGTTTTGACGACGATGATGTTTTCCGCCTCGGCTCTCGCCAAAATCGAAGAAGGTAAACTGGTAATCTGGATCAACGGCGATAAAGGCTACAACGGCCTCGCAGAAGTGGGTAAGAAATTCGAGAAAGATACCGGAATTAAAGTCACCGTTGAGCACCCAGATAAGCTGGAAGAGAAATTCCCTCAGGTTGCGGCCACTGGCGATGGTCCGGACATTATTTTCTGGGCGCACGACCGCTTTGGCGGCTATGCCCAATCTGGCCTGTTGGCTGAAATATCCCCAGACAAAGCGTTACAGGACAAGCTGTATCCGTTTACCTGGGACGCTGTACGTTATAACGGCAAACTGATTGCTTATCCGATTGCCGTTGAAGCATTATCGCTGATTTATAACAAAGACCTGCTGCCGAACCCGCCAAAAACCTGGGAAGAAATCCCGGCGCTGGATAAAGAACTGAAAGCGAAAGGTAAGAGCGCGCTGATGTTCAACCTGCAAGAACCGTACTTCACCTGGCCGCTGATTGCTGCCGACGGTGGTTATGCGTTCAAGTATGAAAACGACAAATACAATGTGAAAGACGTTGGTGTGGATAATGCTGGCGCGAAAGCGGGTCTGACCTTCTTGGTTGATCTGGTTAAAAACAAACACATGAATGCGGATACTGATTACTCCATCGCAGAGGCGGCCTTTAACAAAGGTGAAACGGCGATGACCATCAACGGTCCGTGGGCATGGTCCAACATTGACACCAGCAAAGTGAACTACGGTGTGACGCTGCTGCCGACCTTCAAGGGACAACCTTCCAAACCGTTCGTTGGCGTTCTGAGTGCAGGCATCAACGCTGCCAGCCCGAACAAAGAACTGGCAAAAGAGTTCCTCGAAAACTACCTGCTGACTGACGAAGGGCTGGAAGCGGTAAATAAAGATAAACCGCTGGGTGCCGTGGCGCTGAAGTCTTACCAGGATCAGCTGGCGAAAGATCAACGCATTGCCGCCACTATGGATAACGCCAAGAACGGTGAAATCATGCCGAACATCCCGCAGATGTCCGCCTTCTGGTATGCCGTGCGTACCGCAGTGATCAACGCCGCCAGCGGTCGTCAGACTGTTGATGCCGCGCTGAAAGATGCACAGGGTCGTATCACCAAGTAATGCTGCTAAATGCCGGATGCGGCGTGAACGCCTTATCCGGCCTACGAAACCGAAACATATGTAGACCTGATAAGACGCCTCAGCGTCGCATCAGGCGGTTATTGTCGGGTACGGCGTAAATGCTTCATCCGACATACAAAACTAAATGCCGGATGCGGCGTGAACGCCTTATCCGGCCTACGAAACCGAAACATATGTAGGCCTGATAAGACGCGTCAGCGTCGCATCAGGCGGTTGTTGTCGGAGCGGCGTAAATGCTTCATCCGACCTGGAAAAACGAACTGTACGTAAGCCTGATAAGACGCGCCAGCGCCGCATCAGGCAGTTGTTACCGGATGCGGTGTAATCATTTATCCGTCCAGGAATGAGGAAGAACCCCATGGATGTCATTAAAAAGAAACATTGGTGGCAAAGCGACGCACTGAAATGGTCAGTGTTAGGTCTGCTTGGCCTGCTGGTGGGTTACCTTGTTGTTTTAATGTACGCACAAGGGGAGTACCTGTTCGCCATTACCACGCTGATTTTAAGTTCTGCGGGACTGTATATTTTCGCCAACCGGAAAGCCTACGCCTGGCGCTATGTTTATCCGGGAATGGCAGGAATGGGGCTGTTCGTGCTCTTCCCTCTGGTGTGTACCATCGCCATTGCTTTTACCAACTACAGCAGCACTAACCAGCTAACTTTTGAACGCGCCCAGGAAGTTCTGTTAGATCGTTCCTGGCAAGCGGGCAAAACCTATAACTTCGGGCTTTATCCGGCAGGTGATGAGTGGCAACTGGCGCTCACCGATGGCGAAACCGGTAAGCATTATCTCTCCGACGCCTTTAAATTTGGCGGCGAGCAAAAGCTGCAACTGAAAGAAAGCGCCACACAGCCTGAAGGCGAGCGCGCAAATCTGCGCGTGATTACCCAAAATCGTCAGGCACTGAGCAACATTACCGCCATCCTCCCGGATGACAACAAAGTGATGATGAGCTCCCTGCGTCAGTTTTCTGGCACTCAACCGCTCTACACACTGGGCGATGACGGTACGCTGACCAATAACCAGAGTGGCGTAAAATATCGTCCGAATGACCAGATCGGCTTTTACCAGTCCATCACCGCCGATGGCAACTGGGGCGACGACAAACTCAGCCCGGGTTACACCGTGACTACCGGCTGGAAAAACTTTACCCGCGTCTTCACCGACGAAGGCATTCAGAAACCGTTCCTCGCGATTTTCGTCTGGACCGTGATGTTCTCACTGATCACTGTCTTTTTAACGGTTGCAGTCGGCATGGTGCTGGCCTGTCTGGTGCAATGGGAAGCGTTGCGCGGCAAAGCTATCTACCGCGTACTGCTGATTCTGCCCTACGCGGTGCCATCGTTTATTTCAATTTTGATTTTCAAAGGATTGTTCAACCAGAGCTTCGGTGAAATCAACATGATGCTGAGCGCGCTGTTTGGCGTGAAGCCCGCCTGGTTCAGCGACCCGACTACCGCACGGACGATGCTGATTATCGTCAACACCTGGCTGGGTTATCCGTACATGATGATCCTCTGCATGGGCTTGCTGAAAGCGATTCCTGACGATCTGTATGAAGCCTCAGCGATGGATGGCGCAGGTCCATTCCAGAACTTCTTTAAAATCACGCTGCCGTTGCTGATCAAGCCGCTGACGCCGCTGATGATCGCCAGCTTCGCCTTTAACTTTAACAACTTCGTACTGATCCAACTGTTGACCAACGGTGGCCCGGATCGCCTTGGCACCACCACGCCAGCCGGTTATACCGACCTGCTCGTTAACTACACCTACCGTATCGCCTTTGAAGGCGGCGGAGGTCAGGACTTCGGTCTGGCGGCAGCAATTGCCACGCTGATCTTCCTGCTGGTAGGCGCGCTGGCGATAGTGAACCTGAAAGCCACGCGAATGAAGTTTGATTAAGGGAGATAACAAAAATGGCAATGGTCCAACCGAAATCACAAAAAGCACGTTTGTTTATTACTCACCTGCTACTGCTACTTTTTATCGCGGCGATTATGTTCCCGCTGCTGATGGTCGTCGCAATCTCGCTGCGCCAAGGGAACTTCGCGACAGGCAGCCTGATCCCGGAACAAATCTCGTGGGATCACTGGAAACTGGCGTTAGGCTTTAGCGTTGAACAGGCCGATGGTCGCATTACGCCACCGCCATTCCCGGTACTGCTGTGGCTGTGGAACTCGGTAAAGGTCGCCGGGATTTCCGCGATTGGTATCGTGGCGCTCTCCACCACCTGCGCCTACGCCTTCGCCCGTATGCGCTTCCCTGGCAAAGCGACGCTGCTGAAAGGAATGCTGATTTTCCAGATGTTCCCGGCGGTACTCTCACTGGTGGCGTTGTATGCGTTGTTTGACCGTCTGGGTGAGTACATTCCGTTTATCGGTCTGAATACCCACGGCGGCGTTATCTTTGCTTACCTAGGCGGGATTGCGCTGCACGTCTGGACGATTAAAGGTTATTTCGAAACGATCGACGGCTCGCTGGAAGAAGCGGCGGCGCTGGACGGTGCGACACCGTGGCAGGCCTTCCGCCTCGTACTGCTGCCGCTGTCAGTACCGATTCTGGCGGTGGTGTTCATCCTGTCGTTTATCGCTGCCATTACTGAAGTTCCGGTCGCATCGTTGTTACTGCGTGACGTGAACAGCTACACCCTGGCCGTGGGAATGCAGCAATACCTCAACCCGCAAAACTACCTGTGGGGCGATTTTGCCGCCGCTGCCGTAATGTCTGCATTACCGATCACCATCGTCTTCTTGCTGGCTCAACGCTGGCTGGTCAACGGCCTGACGGCAGGTGGTGTGAAAGGTTAAAGATGTTGTTCTGCCAATGTTATGCCGCTGCACCCTCAACTTACGTTATCCCAACTTGTGACTGTTATTCGGCGCTCCCTGGAGCGCCTTTTTTTACTCCCGCTTCAGCCGTTTCGAATTACACAACCACAGGGTGATCACCAGTAGCAGGATCGCTGCCGAGTAGATCAACACATCCAGTGGCGATTTATGATCGACGATGATCAAGCGCACAATGGCGGTGATCCCGATATAGACAAAGTAACGTAGCGGGAAGTGAAAACCGGACTGGAAGTACTTCACAATCAGGGCGATAAATTCGAAATAGAGAAAGTAAACCACCAGCCCTTCCACCAGCTCATATTTGCTGGTTTGTTCTGGCGCGAACAGCACATCAGCCAGATGCACCGTTTCTTTGCCGAGGAAGACAACCAGAATCAGGCCGAGGCACAACAGGCCAAGATTGAGTACGGTCTGCAAAATGGTGGAGATAAACTCCACGCGCGGACGAGATAACGACGTCATAACAGCTCTCCAACTCAGTGGCGAGCTTCCTGTATAACGCAAAAATGTGACGGGGATCTATATTTTTTGTGTATGTTTTGTTCAACCTGGTGTTAGGACGCCCCCACCAACATCGGATGTGCCTACCCGTAGGCTGGATAAGCCGCGCCTGGCGGCGCATCCGGCAAGACAAACCGCACCATAGCCTGTACTGCAAAAATCACCCATTCAGGTGATTCCCAGCCACCAGCAATACGCGAAAAATCGACAATGTTCCTCTGGAACAAATGAAACGTAACCTGATAAAGGTGGTAAAAATGAAGCCTTATTTTGCTGCTTTGTTGTTATCAGTCTCTGTTCTTCCTGCTTTTGCCGGTCCGCTCGGTACTGCTGATAAAGCCGACCTTCCGCAAAGCAATGTCTCCAGCCCAATGATGGCTCAGTCGCTCAGGCAATCAGACCTGCAACCGATATCGACGGACAGGAAGACAGAATGTTTTCGCCTTTACACACCAGATCGCAAACCGGGGGTGAACTGCGTTCCTGATGGCTCAACAGGTCATTAAGAATGAGGGTGCCAGTGATTGCGAAAACTGGCACCTTTCCCAAGACTTAGCGGAAATTCACGCTTCGGTCGCTGGTCATGTCATACAACTGGAACTTACGCCCAAGTTGCTGACCACCGTCACGCGTCAGCGGCGTCCAGCCAATTGCCGCACGGCTGCGTGTCGGGCCAGACGAGAAGAGATCCAACGGTACAGAGACATACACGCCTTTGGTGAAGTCCCCTTCGCCGTACTCCTCTTTCGAAACATTCGTGATCGTGGCATAGCCACCCACCACCACGCCGCTATCAAAGCGTTTGGCGATCTCCAGCGTGCCGCCTTTATCCCCTGCCAGATACTGCCCGACGCTGGCTTTCACTAACACATCCTGAGCGAAAGATGGCGTCCAGTATGCGGTCAGATGTCCGGTTTTCACGCTGTAGTCGGTGAATTTCATCATATCTTTTGCACTACGCCAGTCGCGCTGTTTAACGTAGTTGGCGTCCAGACCAAACGCCCAGTTGCTGTCCAGCGGGCGATACAATACTTCTGCCCCCGCGCCGCCAAACATGGTTTCGAGATAACCGCCATAAATCTGCCCGTAGAAGCCGTTGCCCAGATGCTGGAAGTAGTTGGCTTGCAGGTTATTCACATAGACATCGTTCTGCACATATTCACGCACATGGGTACGAACGCGCGGTAAGTGCGAGTCCTGCGGTGGATTGGTGTAGTTAAACTTGTCGTAATTGTTGGCAAGGTTAGCAAACAGGCTGCCGGTGGTGAGCAGATGGTCCGTCAGCCACAAATCCGCCGTTCCCATCACGCCTAGTTGGTACATGTAAAAGTTTTCCGGGCCACCGACTGACTGGTTCAGCACCGGATCGATATGGAAATCAAAGCGCGATTTGTCGATATACCAGCCCTGCTCGGTGGACTGCGGAACCACCGGCTCGACGCGTTTTTGCGCCAGCTTCGTTTCATGCCCAAGCAGCTCGCCGGCGAGATGATTTTTCAGGCTGGCGACATCGGTTTCCGTCGTCACCTGCGGCATGTTAAGGCGGTTTTCCGTGATACGGATCGTTTTGATCCCATCCGGCAGATCGTTCATCACGATCCGATTAGCACGGATGATCCCTTCGCGCGAATCACGATATTTCACCTGCTCGCCGGTAACATACAGCGTATCGCCTTTCGCCTGGATCTGCGGATCGGCCAGTCCGGCGTTATATTTCAACAGTGTTAGCTGATTCGCCACCACCGAATGCTGCAAAATGGCATCCTGTGGCTGCGGTTGATATTGCGGGCGGGCGTTATCGTTGTACGAAGGACGTAGATCGTTAAAGTTGGTGCGCAGCGTAACGCCAAACATAAAGGTATTGCCGCGTTCATAGCTAAGGTTAACGTCGGCCCAATCGGTAACGCGATAAATCGCCCCGACGTTAAACTTACTTTTTTGCTCCAGCTTCCCGGCAAAATCCTGCTGATAATTATTGCCTTCATACTCTAGTTTCAGGCGCAGCGGCTGCCAGGGGGTCTGGTATTCCACGCCGCCAAACAGTGAGGCTGGGCCGTGGAACATCTGGCTGCCGTCGATAGATCCCGCCTGTTTATAGCTGTTATCGCGATAGCAATATTTATCACTGGCTGAACAGAGCGGATTTTTCACATTACCGCTGGTGCCCAGATATCCCCAGCCCAGGCCGAGTGTAAAATCGAACGGCCCCCAGGCTTTGCTGGCGACCAGATATTCCGCATCAAACAGCCCCGTACCGCCGATATCCCGCGCACCAACCGCCACTTGCGGCAGCCAGTAACTCTCTTCCCACAAACGCAGTTTGAGATCGAAGGCTTTATCTTTATACGTTTGATCGCCAGAGAACGCTTCGACGCTGCTGTACTGCCGGGTGCGCACATCGGTGTAGCGCAGCGTTGTTTCCAGCCACGGGAAGAGTTGCACTGAAGCAGAGTAATAACGGTACTGATCGTTATCACGATAGTTCAAACTCAACTCCCCTTCCCGCGCCATACGGGCGGTAGGCGTTTGTAACAGACCGACGCCGCCGAAGTCCGATTGCGATGGGCCAATAGGCGCAGGATACGTTTCGCCGTAGCAGGCCGTGCTAATGCCCAGCGCCAGTAAGCTAAGCAGATGTCTTTTTTTCATTATTGCGGTATCCGCTGCGTCAGAGTCTGAAGAATGTCGGCGTTCAGGGCATCAGGCGTCTTACTCCAGGCGGAGTCCGCCAGGCCAACATAAATAATGCTGCCGGGCATCGGCTCTACGTGACGCTTGTTCCAGTAAGCCACCGGCGCTTTTTGCGTGCGTCCATCCGGGTAAACCACCCACGCGTAGCTACGATCTGCACTGCTAAGCAGCTTCTGACCGGAGAGATAGCTCGCCACATCGCGACCTGGAGTGAATGGCTGCTTGCCAGGACGGCTGATAAGCCCGAACAACGTGACCGTGGACGGCGCGGAACCCACCCACAGCGTGTAATTACCCTGCAACGGCGGGTTGCCGCGTTCGGCAACGCGGACGATATCGGGATCAAGATTGATTTTTTGCCTGCCCGTCACTTTCAACGCCTGAATTTGCTGGCGTAAGGCGTTGATCGCGGCTGCATCGTCGGCGCTGGAATCTGCGGCCTGTTCTGCCAGCCGCGTCAACAACGCCTGCTGCTGCCGCAATGCTGCCGCCGTTGCCCGCTCTTCGCTAATCACCGCACCAGGCCACCAGCTGTTTGCCAGCCGTGGTTGGCCTACCAGATCGATTAAATGCTCCGCGCCCGTCAGCGTTTTGGCCTCACTACTACCATTGCTGAACACCTTGACGGTGCCTGCCGCAAAGACCGATGACGCTCCCACGCTCAAAAGCAACGCGACAATAGTTTGTTTAATCATTGTTTTGCCGCCTTGATGAGAGTGGTTTTCACCGGGAAGTAATCCGCGCCGAGATACTGTTCCGACTGGCGAATTTGCCCTTCGCTGTCGATCCAGTAGCGGTTATGCCATCGCGCCTGGTCGGTGGAGACTTCTTCGTCCAGCACGCGAACCGGGGTTTCATCGCTGCCGACTTTGACGGTATCGGTGCCAGCCCATTTGAAGACCGAGCGTGCGGTGGCGTAGCGCACCTGCTGGTACTCGGTCCAGCCCATCGTGCGCGTCCAGGTTGCGCCATCAACGATTTGTGCAGGTTTGATCAGCGGATCGGCAGCAAGGTTATTCACCTCAATCAGGTTGTCGCCGCCGAGCAGAGTCTTCACCAGACGGTCATGTTGGGTAACGAGAGTGGCCTGATCCTGAGTGACCCATTTTTGTTGTCCGTTTTCAGCGAAGGCCAGCACCACAAATAACTGCGGCCCGCCATTAAACTGCATGTACTGGCTGGCGTAGGGCATATTTTGAATATCATCGTCCGTCAGCTGTACGCCTGGCGTGCCGAACAGACTGTCCCACAGTGAATTGCCCAGCTCTTTAGTCGAGGCTGAACACGCCTGTAATAACAGGCAGATAAGAATGAGTGCAGGTCGCTTCACGACTCTTCTCCAGAGGGGCAGAATAACCACATCGGAGTGTGGTTATGGTAAATCCCTTCATACTTCAAGCCACAGATGCAATGACTCGAATTATTTTGGGGATACATACGTTATTACTGGGTACTGGTGGTCGTGGTTGTGGTGGTCCCGGTATTAGAACCATCGCCGCCACCGGTTGCCGCGAGCGCGACACCCACCGCCGAGCTTACGGTGCTAACGCTGGTCGCGGAGGAACTACCCGCCGAAACCGACGTTGCTGCCGACCCTGCCGCTTCGCCCACCTGTACAGGTGCAGCCCACGCAGAAGTCGCCGCAAGCGCAGATATGGCAAAAATGCCATACAGAACTTTTTTCATAACAATTTCCCTTCATTGAATGAATGGAGATTTACCCAAAAACATTTCGGGCGGAATCGAGTATACACAACTAAAGCATGTGGATTACGGCGTGGGGAATTAGTTATGGGGTTTTAGGATAATTGGAATGAATAGCAATTATATATTTTTTATTATATATAAATAATCATGTTAATCATGAGGTTAAAATAAATACAAAAGCGATTAACCTGCGTATATTCCGAAATGATTACAGACTGAAAATCTATTTTAGGATTAACCTCACGGTATGATTTTCGTTAAATCACAGACAAGAGGATTTATCTGATAAAACAATGCCGACTTATAGTCGGCATTGTTATTAAGGTTATTAAATCAATCGTGCTATGTATTAATTGCCGAATACGATGTACATATCGGCATCGACCTGTAGGCCTGATAAGACGCGACCGCGTCGCATCAGGCACCGGTTGCCGGATGCGGCGTAAACGCCTTATCCGGCCTACGTAGCGACATCAGGTATGCACGATGATTAACCGCGCCACGCTTTATAGCGGTTAATCAGACCATTGGTCGAGCTATCGTGGCTGCTGATTTCTTTGTCATCTTTCAGCTCCGGCAGAATGCGGTTAGCCAGCTGTTTACCCAGCTCCACGCCCCACTGGTCAAAGGTGAAGATGTTCAGGATCACGCCCTGAGTAAAGATTTTGTGCTCATACAGCGCAATCAACGCCCCCAGGCTGAACGGGGTGATTTCGCGCAGCAGGATGGAGTTGGTCGGACGGTTACCTTCGAACACTTTAAACGGCACTACATAGTCGAGCGTCGCCGGATCTTTACCCTGATCACGATATTCCTGCTCAACCACTTCGCGGGATTTACCAAAGGCCAGAGCTTCGGTCTGAGCGAAGAAGTTAGACAGCAGTTTCTGGTGGTGATCAGAGAGCGGGTTATGGGTGATAGCTGGCGCGATGAAATCGCATGGCACCATTTTGGTTCCCTGGTGGATCAGCTGGTAGAACGCGTGCTGACCGTTAGTACCTGGCTCACCCCAGATAATCGGGCCAGTCTGGTAATCCACGACGTTACCGTTACGGTCAACGTATTTGCCGTTGGATTCCATATTGCCCTGCTGGAAGTACGCCGCAAAACGGTGCATATACTGGTCATACGGCAGAATCGCTTCAGTTTCCGCGCCAAAGAAATTGTTGTACCAGATGCCAATCAGCGCCAGCAATACAGGCAAGTTTTTCTCTGCTGGAGTAGTGGAGAAATGCTTGTCCATGGCATGTGCGCCGGAAAGCAGTTCAACGAAGTTATCAAAGCCGATGGAGAGAACAATCGACAGGCCAATCGCTGACCACAAAGAGTAACGACCGCCGACCCAGTCCCAGAACTCGAACATGTTGGCGGTATCAATACCAAACTCGCCAACGGCTTTCGCATTGGTGGAAAGCGCCGCAAAGTGTTTCGCAACGTGCTTCTCATCACCTGCCGCTTTCAGGAACCAGTCACGTGCGCTATGGGCATTGGTCATGGTTTCCTGAGTGGTGAAGGTTTTAGACGCCACCAGGAACAGCGTCGTTTCCGGGTTCACTTTTTTCAGCACTTCTGCGATGTGAGTTCCGTCAACGTTAGAAACAAAGTGCATGTTCAGGTGATTTTTGTACGGACGCAGTGCCTCAGTCACCATGTACGGGCCGAGGTCAGAACCGCCGATCCCGATGTTCACCACCTCGGTGATTGCTTTGCCGGTATAACCCTTCCACTCACCGGAAATAATCGCTTGCGAGAAGGTTTTCATCTTCTCCAGCACCGCGTTGACTTCCGGCATTACGTCTTTGCCATCAACCAGAATCGGCGTATTGCTACGGTTACGCAGTGCCACGTGCAGCACGGCACGGTTTTCGGTGCGGTTGATCTTCTCGCCAGAGAACATCGACTTAATCGCGCCCGCCAGATCGCACTCTTTCGCCAGATCCTGCAATTTCGCCAGCGTTTCTTCGGTGATGCGGTTTTTGGAGTAATCCACCAGCATCTGATCGTCGAAGGTTGCGGAGAACTTAGAAAAACGATCGCCATCTTTAGCAAAAAGATCGGCGATCGTAACGTCTTTCATTTCATCGAAGTGTTTCTGTAGTGCCTGCCAGGCAGCGGTCTGCGTTGGATTGATGTTTTTCATTAGCAATACTCTTCTGATATTGAGAATTGTGACTGTGGAAGATTGTAGCGCCAGTCACAGAAAAATGTGATGGTTTTAGTGCCGTTAGCTCAGCTAACTACTGAAGAGGATAAAAAGTATAGACGTTATAAGCACAATTTCTGACCACGCCCGCTGCATGAATAATCCGCATAATCCCAGCGTTGACACACTCCCCTACACCTTTTATTTATAAATACGGTCTGCGCCTGCACCGGTTTCTATTTTGCCTTTGTGCCAAGGTCGCTTCTTTCATTCCCTGACACGAGGTTGTTATGCCCGATATTGTTGTCTCCAAATTTGGTGGTACTAGCGTGGCTGATTTCGACGCCATGAACCGCAGCGCCGACATTGTGCTTTCTGATGTGAATGTTCGTTTGGTTGTGCTTTCTGCTTCTGCGGGGATTACTAACCTCCTTGTCGCACTGGCTGAAGGTCTGGAACCGGTTGAGCGTTTCGAAAAACTCGATGCTATTCGCAATATTCAGTTCGCCATTCTGGAGCGTCTGCGTTACCCGAACGTCATCCGTGAAGAGATTGAACGTTTGTTGGAGAACATTACTGTTCTGGCCGAAGCGGCGGCACTGGCAACATCTCCGGCACTGACGGATGAACTGGTCAGCCACGGCGAACTGATGTCTACTCTGCTGTTTGTTGAAATCCTGCGCGAACGCGATGTCCAGGCGCAGTGGTTTGATGTGCGTAAAGTGATGCGCACCAACGACCGTTTTGGTCGTGCGGAGCCAGATGTTGTTGCACTGGCGGAACTGGCTGCGTTGCATCTGACTCCACGGCTCAGTGAAGGTTTAGTCATCACCCAGGGCTTTATTGGTAGCGAAAGTAAAGGGCGTACAACAACACTTGGACGTGGCGGCAGCGATTATACGGCAGCCTTGTTGGCGGAAGCCTTACACGCATCTCGCGTTGATATCTGGACTGACGTCCCTGGCATCTACACTACCGATCCACGCGTGGTGCCGGCAGCAAAACGCATTGATAGAATCGCTTTTGAAGAGGCCGCTGAAATGGCGACCTTTGGCGCGAAAGTGCTGCATCCAGCGACGTTGCTGCCCGCAGTGCGCAGCGATATTCCGGTGTTTGTCGGTTCCAGCAAAGACCCACGTGCTGGCGGTACGTTGGTGTGTAATAAAACCGAAAATCCACCGCTGTTCCGTGCACTGGCTCTGCGCCGTAAACAAACGCTATTAACCCTGCACAGCCTGAATATGCTGCATTCCCGTGGCTTCCTCGCGGAAGTTTTCGGTATCCTCGCGCGGCATAATATTTCGGTGGATTTAATTACTACGTCCGAAGTGAGCGTGGCATTAACTCTTGATACTACTGGTTCAACTTCTACCGGCGATACATTGTTGACGCAATCACTGCTGATGGAGCTTTCAGCACTGTGCCGTGTAGAAGTGGAAGAAGGCCTGGCACTGGTGGCGCTGATTGGTAATGACCTGTCCAAAGCCTGCGGCGTCGGCAAAGAAGTATTTGGCGTACTGGAACCGTTCAACATCCGCATGATTTGCTACGGCGCTTCCAGCAATAACCTGTGCTTCCTGGTGCCAGGTGCTGATGCAGAGCAGGTAGTGCAGAAATTGCATAGTAATTTGTTTGAGTAAACGACCAGTACAGGTGAATAGCGACCCACGTCGCTATTCACCATGCCGGATCAATTACGAATTACTACGGCGCTGTTGCTTTTCCGCATGTACGCGTTTCACTATCTTATAAATCCATTGCAACGTCAGATTATATTTCTTCGCTAATTCGGCGTAGTTGCGACCATCGCACTCGCTATAGATTTGGTAGTCACGCTCCGACGCCCGTCCGGAGATCCCTTTCGGGAAATAAATGCTTTGCCCACCCCAGTTACGCATCATTCGGTCGGCAATGGCAAAGCCCACATTTTCCGCCGATGAACTGTCGAGATTGATGCTCTCAATCAGAACTTGCGATGCATGAAACGCCAGGTCGTTAATGATCTCCGGTGTCCGGGCCATCTCTTTTGATTTTCGTATCATTTTTCATCTCCATATATCTTGCATCCTGTATAAGACCCGATGCGTGTAAAACCACGGATATACGCTAAGCAGTTGTCATTACTGCTACTCAATACATTCAACAAACAAATAAACAATCACCAAAAATATAAATTTTTAATATTAATGAACGTCATAAATTCACAAAATAAATATATTGTTTGCGTTATGTTTCTTGTCAACTGGAGTATCATTTTACACGATACTGTATGTGCATACAGTATTATTTTTACCTGTAGTGTAAAAAGATCGTTTCCCTCACAGTCGCTGACTTTCTTAAACAAACTTTAAAAATCAAATGACTATGGGCTATTCCTACGATTCACCATCCTCTTTTCCCTGCATAATGACGCGCTTATTCTCCAGGACACCTTTTGCTCTTTTATTAATGGGTGGATTTATTAGCAAGCATGTTCATTTATAGAGGATCTATTTTTTAAAGTTATTTATTAAAGCTTTTTTCATTCTTCACTGGAGGGATCTGGCGACACTAAACGCTCACTTATCAGGAGATATCGTATGAAAAAAGTCACTTTTCCCCGTCTTTCCGGCTGGCTGGTCGCTTCCGTCGCGCTGTTTGTCGCGATCGGCTGTACATCTTCCGCACAGATCCCGGTTGTCATTTATAAACTAAGTCTGGTTTCGCTCGCCGCTGTGCTGGGATACTGGCTCGATCGCAGTCTGTTTCCCTGGGCGCGGCCTGACTCATTTTGCCCCTGGGAAGAGGCGCGATGCTGCGCGGCGGCAATGATTCGTCGGGCTATCATCGTTGCAGCCGTCTGCCTTTCCGTCGCGTTAGGACTTTAGTGATGCAGGTAAAATTTCTCGCGCTAATTACTCTGTTCGCGTTCTTCCCGCTTAACGCATCTGAACCGCCGCGAGCATCTCTGGCATGGCGAAACGAACTGATTCGAACTGCACGAGAAGTCTGGGGACTGAACGCCCCGGTGGCAGACTTCGCCGGGCAGTTGCACCAGGAATCAGCCTGGCAGCCAATGGCGCGTTCCCCCGTCGGCGCACAGGGTATGGCGCAATTTATGCCTGCCACAGCGACATGGATAAGCCAGTTGTATCCACAGCTACGTGAAAACAAGCCCTATAACCCAACCTGGGCGATTCGCGCATTGGTGCAATATGACCAGCATTTGTGGAAAAACATCTCGGCGAAAAATGGCTGCCAGCGTATGGCGTTTACCCTAAGCGCCTATAACGGTGGTCAGGGATGGGTTAATCGGGATAAAAAACTGGCCGCATCCAAAGGGTTAGATGCCACCATCTGGTTTGGTCATGTTGAGCACGTCAACGCCGGGCGTAGTGCCGCAAACTGGCGAGAAAATCGTCACTATCCGAAGATGATCCTCTATCAACATGCCGCCCGCTACTTACTCTGGGGGCAGGCAAGCTGTCTTCACTAATCAGAGGGGCCGATGAAACTCAGTATCGATTTTTGGGAAGTGATCTCCCTTATGCTTTCCTTCGTTGGATTAATGTTTGCTGCCGGAAAATTGCTGTTAGCGCAAATTGAAAAAAGACTTAATGAGCGTTTTGAATCTCTGGAAAACGCGCGCCGGGAATCAGAAACAAGCTGGTCGAAACTGGAAAGAGAATTTCTCGAATTTCGTGCCGAGCTTCCGCTGCATTATGTCCGCAGAGAAGATTATCTTCGTGGCCAGGCAGTATTAGAAGCAAAGCTGGATGCCTTATATAGCAAAATAGAGCTATTACAACGTGGCAGCTATTAAATACATCCCCACCTTTACGTAAGTGTGGGGATTTTTATAGCCATTCAATTTTTTCTCTAAATCACATTAAAAGATTCTTCACCTTCACTGCTTCAGAATACATTTCAACGATAACGAAGTGAGCAGTAATTAAGGAACACCCTATATGGAAATTTTATCTGTAATTAATTCTGTTGTGACCAGATTACGTGAACAGAATCCCGAAATGGACGTATTTATTTCATCGGTTGATGCCAATAAATATATTCCGCAGACGCAGAAAGTTACAGTGATTATTAATTATAGCGGTTCTCTATTTGCCATGCCTGAAAGCAGTGATGCCCTCGTGCAACAGCAAACGCTCCGTTTAACTGCCACCGTTATTGTTGGCAAAAATTGTGGCGCGTTAAACGCACTGGATCGCATACGCAGCGCATTGGGGGGGATCCAGCTTCCTGATTGCGAGCGTCTTCTTTGGCTTGAAACAGAAATCAATGCAGGCGAGAGCGGTGGTTTCTGCCGCTACATCCTGGAAATGGCGACCAGATCGCTGTTTATCGCAAAACGGGAAAGCACGGACCTTACCCTGCTTACTGAAGTTAATTACGAGGAAACTGAATGAAATACATCTACAACGGCCCGGCAAGCGGCGTCACCCTTGCCGACGGACAAGAAATCTTATTGTGGCCGAACAGTGAAATTGATCTGCCAGAAGAAAACGAGTGGGTTATGACCATGATTGCCCGCAATCACCTGACTCCTGTCATCACTCAGGAAGAACAAAATAACGGAGAGGAAATTGTACATGGCAGCTAATTACCTGCACGGTGTAGAAACCATTGAAATTGAAACCGGTCCGCGCCCGGTTAAAGCGGTAAAATCCGCTGTAATCGCTTTAATCGGTAGTGCACCATGCGGTCCGGTAAACAAACCAACATTGTGCCTTTCTGAAAGCGATGCCGCGCAGTTTGGCTCGACTCAGGCTAACTTTACTATCCCGCAGGCGCTGAAGGCGATTTATGACCACGGCGCCGGTACGGTGGTGGTGATTAACGTACTGGATCCGGCAAAACATGGCTCCAGCATCAGCAATGAGAGTATCACTTTTGATTCCAACAACCAGGCAAAACTGGCTCATCGTGCGGTGCGTAATGTCGTCCTGAAACCCTCTTCAACATCAGCCACTACGTATAGCAGCACAGCGTTTCATGTTGATGAACAAACAGGAATAATCACTCGTGCAGAGACTGAGATCCCTGCCGGAGCGAAAGTTTGTGCCTATTACTCATGGGCCGATCCAACAAAAGTTACCGCAGCCGATATTATTGGCGCCGTTAATACCGCAGGCGATCGCACTGGGATGAAACTGCTACAGGATACCTATAACCTGTATGGTTTCTACGCCAAAATCCTGCTTGCTCCCGTTTTCTGTACGCAAAAATCGGTCACCACCGAACTGATTGCTCAGGCGGAAAAACTCGGTGCTATCGCCTACATTGACGCCCCAATCGGTACTACATTCCAGCAGGTGCTGGCTGGTCGCGGCTCGAAAGGCGCAATCAACTTCAACACCAGTTCTGACCGTGCGCGTTTGTGCTATCCGCACGTCAAAGTTTATGACGGCGCAACCAACCAGGAAGTTCTCGAACCGCTCTCTTCACGCGCTGCCGGACTGCGTGCCAAAGTAGACCTGGAGAAAGGTTTCTGGTGGAGCAACTCAAACCAGGAAATTCAGGGCATTATCGGTATCGAACGTTCACTTTCCGCAATGGTTGATGACCCGCAAAGTGAAGTGAATCAGCTCAACGAAAACGGCATTACCACAGTTTTCAATAGTTACGGCTCTGGTCTGCGTTTATGGGGCAACCGCACTGCGGCATGGCCAACCGTGACCCATATGCGTAACTTTGAAAACGTTCGCCGCACGGGTGATGTGATTAACGAGTCGATCCGTTATTTCAGCCAGCAGTATATCGATATGCCGATTAATCAGGCGCTAATTGATGCCCTGACCGAGTCGGTAAATACCTGGGGCCGTAAGCTGATTGCCGACGGCGCACTGCTTGGCTTTGAGTGCTGGTACGATCCGGCGCGAAATTCACCGACCGAACTCAGTGCCGGGCATTTATTGCTGAGCTATAAATTCACCCCGCCACCGCCGCTGGAACGTCTGACGTTTGAAACTGAAATTACCTCTGAATATTTAGTCTCTCTGGAGAGCAATAGCTAATGGCTGGAAAAATTCAAATTAACCGTATTACCAATGCCAATATTTATCTCGATGGTAATAACCTTTTAGGTCGTGCAACCGAAATTAAATTACCGGATGTCAGTTTAATTATGCAGGAGCATAAAGCACTGGGCATGGTCGGCAAAATCGAACTCCCGGCAGGTTTCGATAAACTGGAAGGGGAAATTAAATGGAACTCCTTTTATCAGGACGTCATGCGTAAAACGGCAAACCCGTGGCAGGCGGTAGCATTACAGTGCCGCTCCAGTATTGATTGCTATAACTCCCAGGGGAAAGCGAATCAATTAGCGTTAGTCACTCATTTGACTGTTATGTTTAAAAAGAATCCATTGGGAACATTTAAACAGAATGAAAACCCGGAATTCAGCAGCGCCTTTGGTTGTACCTATATTAAACAGGTGGTCGATGGTGAAACACTACTGGAACTGGATTACCTGGCGAATATTTTCCGCGTTAACGGCGTGGATCAATTAAGTACCTATCGCAATAACATCGGTGGCTAAGTTATTCGGGGCTACGGCCCCGATTTCCGCATGACCAATAAGGATACAAAATGAAAGAACATTATACCTTACAGTTCCCGTTTACTTCAGCGGCGGGAGACGTAATTAACACTCTGCAATTACGTCGCCTGAAAGTAAAAGATATGCGCAACGCGCGCCGGATCAGCGAAAAACCAGAAGAATGGGATGAACCGCTAATGGCTGCAATGACCGGACTGGTGCCAGAAGATTTAGCTGAAATGGATTTGCTGGATTACCAGGCATTGCAGAAACGATTTCAATCCATGCTTAGCGTGGCTACAGAATCTGCCACTGTTATGGCAAGCGATGGCGTTACTGGCAAGATGGTTTCGCTTTCCGCCCAGTGAGATAGACGCCCTTACCGTCGATGACTTTAGCAACTGGCTGGATGAAGCCAACGCCCAAATAAAAATCGAATATGACTCGCAGACCTGATGTCTGCGAGTTTTCCAAGCCCGTCAGGTTTATTTCTTCCCTGCCCCTTTTTTTTAGAAAAATAACCAGCGGGCCATTATCAATATTTAAAGAGAAACAATTTTGGCCAACGATATTATTACCCAGCTTCAGGCGCGTAATGAGACGTTGACGCAGGCAATAGCCCGTTACGGCTCACTCAACGCCAGAACATTGTTAACTCTCTCTACTCAGCAAGCGACAGTTATCAAACTAACGCAGCGACTTGCCGATTCCGCTCTCCGCCTGGAGGAAAATAGCCGCAGCCGCGCTAATCTGATGGAGAAAACCCAAACATTTGCCGGGCAATTTAGCAAAGTATTCAATGTTGAAGCCCCCGACTGGAAGTTACCGTATGAGTTTCAGGACAATATGGTCAATATGGCGGCCAAAGGTGGGATGAGTGATGCCACTCGCGAGACGCTCAGCCTGAATCTGCGCGACTGGAGTATGGATTTTAACCAGCAGCAGACCACGTTACAGTCCGCCGCTCTGACCTTAGTTGAAGGCAATGTATCGTCCTTGCAGGATCTCAACCGCTATATGCCGGAGATCGCCAAAGCCGCCACCGCCACGCGCGACAGCGCCGAAACATGGGCGAAAGCCGCGCTCGCGACTCATGATCGACTGAATATTGCCCCGGAAAATTTCAACGCCGCGCAAAACATGATGTACAGCGTGACCAAAAGCGGTGGGCCTGCCATTGCCGAACAAACGCAGTGGATAGAGAAATTTGCAGGTAAAACCGGCACTCAGGGTCTGGAAGGTATGGCTGAACTGACCGCCACCATGCAGATCGCCATGAAAAACGGTGCCAGCGCCAGTACAGCGGCGGAGAATTTCGACCATTTTCTGCAAACCACCTTTTCGAAAAAAACCGATAGCTGGTTCGCCAGCCAGGGCGTCGATCTGCAAGGTTCTCTGCTTGAGCATCAGCAAAACGGTATGGGTGTTAGCGAAGCCATGACTCATATCGTGCAAATGCAGCTTGAGAAGATGAATCCGGCGATCCTCGATACCTTCAAACGCACCATGCAGATTGAAGATTTATCTGCCCGCAGCACTGCGCTGCAATCGATGGTGACGCAGTTTAATCTGGACGAAATGTTCGGCGATGCACAAACGGTGGAATTCCTGGCCCCTATGCTGGCGAACATGGAAGAGTATCGCCAGCTAAAAGCCTCTGCCATGCAAGCCACCAGCAAGAATCTGATTGATGCCGACTTTTCTGCGCAAATGGCTTCGCCCATTGAACAGACTAAAGCGTTACAACTGGCGTTAAATGATTTATGGCTCAGCATTGGCTTACAACTTATGCCGGCGATTGGCGAGCTGGCGCAAAGCCTTGCGCCGGTTATTCGCCAGTTCAGCGCCTGGCTACGCGAACATCCGGCGCTGGTGCAAAACATTGCGAAAATCGTCGGGGCGATTTGGCTGTTTAACGGCGCGCTGAATGTTTTAAAGCTGGGCGCGAACTTCATCGCCTCGCCGTTTATTCGTCTGGTCGATATCTTCCTGAAAGTCAGGGCAAGTCTGGCGCCCGGAGGCGCAGCGAGTAAGGTGCTATTGGCGGTTAAGTCATTGGGTGGCGGCGCAAAATGGCTAACGCAACTGCTTGGTCGTGGCCTGATCGGAGCATTGAAACTGGTTGGTCGAACCGTTCTCTCACTAGGCCGGGTGCTACTGATGAATCCCATTGGTCTGGTCATCACTGCGATTGCGGGCGCGGCTTATCTGATTTATCGCAACTGGGAACCTATCACCAGGTTCTTTTCCGCCATCTGGAAACGTATTACCACGGCCTTTGACGGTGGCATTGCAGGTATTAGCCGGTTGATTCTCGACTGGTCGCCACTGGGGCTGTTCTACAGCGCCTTTTCCGGTGTGATGAATTGGTTTGGTGTTGAGATGCCTGCGAGTTTTAGCGAGTTCGGCAGCAATATACTGGCTAGCCTGGCCGACGGCATAATGAATGCTTTCCCCGCTCTGAAAGGCATTATTGATCAGGTCAAAAACGCCATGCCAGACTGGCTAAAAGCCACAATGGGGATCGGCACAGAAGCATCGGCTGCGACTGTTACAGGCACGACTAATACCGCATCAGTCTCCCCCGCGACCGTTGTTCCAGGCGTTGCCGGTGCGCTTTTAACGCCTCCAGTGGGCAAACAACTCGCGCCATCCAGCAAAACGACAACGCCGTCATCGGCGCCAGTGGCAAAACCCGCGTCGGCCTCTTTATCAGGTAAATCCGTAACCAAACCGGCGACGCTACCCTCCCGTTCCCCAGGAAAAGTCCAGGTGAATTTTTCGCCACAAATTACCGTGCAGGGTAACGGACAAAACACCACTAAAGACATTCAGAACGTATTGACGATGAGTAAACGCGAACTGGAAAGAATGATTAACGACGTAATGGCGCAGCAACAGCGCCGGGGGTATGCCTGATGTATGCCGTTTTAGGTGAGATTGAATTTAAAGTTGTCACATTCTGGGACGGCTTTAAAAGCACAATGGGCGTGGATTACGCCACACATGCCCGTATTGAAGGCAAACCTGGCGTGCAGTTTATTGGCGATAAGCTGGACATGCTGGCGCTGGAATTTTCCCTGCACAGCCAGTTTTGCCAACCCACAACAGAGCTGAATCGACTGCGTGAAGCCATGCTTGCCCACAAAGCAATGGCGCTGGTGTTTGGCAACGGTGATTATCGCGGCTGGTTTGTAATTACAGAGTTAACCGCCACTCACCAGCACACCGATCCCTGGGGCAATGTCATTGCCCAAAGCGGAACAATGTCGCTCCAGGAGTATACCGGCGATCCGAAAAACCCACTCCTGCCCCCGGCGATTACCACCCAGGAGCCTAATATTGACGAAAAGGCGAGCGATTTTCCGGACAAGGTGGAGTCCTGGTTGGATCAGATATTGAACGCCATTGAAGAAGGTATGCGCAAAGCCAAAGAGATGATCGATGAACTGGCGCAATCCATTGAAGATATTAAAAAAACAGTGGCAAAGGTCAAAGCACTGATTAAAGAGGCCAAAGCGTTAAAAGAAAAGTGTGAAAAGATAATTAAGTCGTTGAAAAAGACTATTGATGCCATCGAAACCCTGTTTAAACAGCCGATGGATCTGCAAACGCTGGCAGGATTACCAAAAGCGTTGTCGGCGCAGATTAAAGCATTGCTGGGTAACATGCCGGGCATCCGCGACTGTGCCGAAGACGCCGGGACACTGGTTGACCATGCACAAGAACTGTTTGGCAGCATCACCAGCGCCATCGCCGAAGCAACTTTCGATAAAGCCACAACGTTGGTTGAGCAGGCGCGTACAACGGTACAGCAAACCACTCCCGCAGTGACTCAGCTCGCTGCCGCGACCATTACGAGGAGCTGGTAATGCGATACCTTGAACATATCACCACCGACGGCGAACGCTGGGATAACCTGGCATGGCATTACTACGGTGATGCACTGGCTTATGAACGCATTATCGCCGCCAATCCACATGTCGCCATTTATCCGGTACTGCCTGCCGGTATTCAGCTCATTATTCCGGTCATTACCGTCAACAAGACCGTATCGGAGATCCCACCATGGCTGAGATAAGCGTAACTGGCGGCGTCTTTGCCACGCTCGCGCCCATTTTTACCCTGTGGTATGGGCATAAAGATATCACTTATGACATCACGCCTTATGTCACCAGCATCAGTTACCAGGACAGTATTAAAAACGAGTCGGATACCATCGCGATCACACTGGATGACACCGATGGACGCTGGATAAAAGAGTGGTATCCCGGCAAAGGCGATACGCTGGCGCTGCACATAGGTTATCAGGGGGAAAAACTGCTCGATTGTGGTCAATATATCATTGATAAAATTGACATTTCAGCACCACCTTCCACGGTAAATATTGATGGCATCGCCACTTCCGTCAATCAGGCGCTGCGCACCCGTAACAGTCAGGGCTTTGAAGAGACAACGCTTTCAGCCATCGCCAGCCGTATCGCGCAAACTCACGGCCTGACGCTGGTGGGCAAAATCGAGCCGCTGACGATTGACCGGGTGACACAGTACGGCGAAACCGATGTCGGATTTCTCAAGCGCCTGGCCAGCGAATATGGCTATGCGGTAAAGGTGACCACCAAAGAGCTGATTTTTTCGCATTTACCCACGCTGCGCTGCCTGGCGCCGGTGAAAAAGATCGACCGCAAAGACGTTTCGCATTTCACCTTCAAAGATACCATTAACCGCATCTACAAAAACGCCACCGTACAGCATCAAAATAGTAAGAAAAAAGAACTGGTTATCTACACTCACGACAGCCAGCAAAAGCCGTCTGCCCGTGGAGTCGGCACCAGTGCCGACACGCTGAAACTGAACAGTCGGGCGCCGGACGTTGGCGCGGCGCAGGCAAAGGCCAACGCCGCGCTCGACAGCCACAACGAATATCAACAAACCGGAACGCTCAGGATGATGGGCTGCCCGGAACTGACGGCAGGCAATAAAATCGAGCTAACCGATTTTGGTGTGCTTTCCGGTCAGTGGCTGATTGATAAATCTACTCACAGTTTTGTGCGCAGCGGCTATACCACTGAAATCGACGTTTCACGCGGGCCAGCGACCAGCCAGTAAGGAGGCAATATGAAAGGAGTAACCCGGCAAACGGGGATTATCAGCGATATTGACGAAACCAGCGTTCGGGTGCGGGTCACGCTACCAGAGTGTGACAATCTGAAGAGTAACTGGCTTGCGGTGCTGCAGCGCAATTCTCAGGACAATAAGGATTACTGGCTACCGGATATGGGCGAACAGGTGGAAGTTCTGCTGGATGATAACGGTGAAGATGGCGTGGTGCTGGGCGCAGTATATTCAACGGTAGATACCGCGCCAGTAGCATCGCGCGACAAACGCTATGTCCAGTTTTCTGATGGCGCAGCGTTTGAATATGACCGCAGCACCCACCAGCTTACGATTAATGGTGGCATCGAAAAAATCGTGATTGAGGTTATTGACCGTACCAGCCTGACATCGCCCAACGTTGAGGTTAAAGCCCAACACGTCACCGTGACTTCCGACACTGTTGATGTGAAAGCCACCGATGTCAGCATTGAAGCCAGTAAGGTCGATGTTAAAGCGGCAGCAGTGACGGTAGATGCGCCCATGAGCACCTTTACCGGCAACGTCACAGTGATGAAAAAACTCACCTGGCTTGGTGGCATGGCAGGAAGTGGAGGCATCGGCAACGCCGCCACGATAACTGGCAATGTTAATGTGATTGGTAACGTTCAGGCCAGCGGCACATTGCAGGACAGCGGTGGCAACTCCAACCACCATTCACACTGACGTTTAACCCGCCTGATGGCGGGTTTTCTCTTTTTAATCAATCAGTTTTTTAAATCGCTTTAATATCCCCGCCGCCTGTTCAGGGCGAAAATACCCTCATGAACACGACAACACGCCCCTCTACGCTGCACTGGCAACCAGCCTTGCAGCGGCCTGAAGAATACGTCTGCGGACTGGATGATATTCACCAGGCAATACACATCATTCTGCGCACACCGCGCGGCAGTGATCCCCACAGACCGCTGTTTGGCAGCAACTTGTGGCACTACATCGATTATCCCATCGAGCGGGCGATTCCGCATGTGGTAAGGGAGTCGGTAGAGGCCATCCGCCAGTGGGAACCGCGCTGCCGGTTGCTGAAGGTGACACCGGTAATCGACGGGGAACATCTGACGTTACGTGTGCAATGGCGCGCCGCTGACGGCGTAATCAACTCAACGGAGGTGTTATGGCGATAGCCGAACCCGATTTTATTGACCGCGATCCTGCGCAAATTACCAGCGAGATGATTGCGCAGTATGAAGATGCCAGCGGCAAAAAGCTCTACCCGGCACAGGCCGAGCGGTTGCTGATTGACCTTTTTGCCTATCGTGAAAACCTTGTACGCATCGCCATTCAGGAAGCGGCGAAACAGAATCTGGTCGCGTATTCCCGCGCGCCAATGCTGGATTATTTAGGTGAGCTGGTGGGCGTTCACCGCTTACCTGCACAACCGGCAAAAACCACGTTGCAGTTTTCGGTAGCCAGTAAGAATCGAAATAACATTCTAATTCCACAAGGAACACGTGCCAGCGCCTCTGACAGCGTGATGTTTGCTACCGATGAAGATGTTCTGATTCCGGCGGGAAGTTTGCATATCGCCGTTCCCGCCACCAGTCTGGCAACAGGCGAAGCGGGCAATGGCTGGCAGCCTGCACAGATTAGCGCCCTTGTTGACAGGATTGGTTATTACGATATCAGCGTGACCAACCTGACGGCCTCAACCGGCGGCTGCGGTGAAGAGAGCGATGACGCACTACGCCAGCGGATCCAACTGGCGCCGGAAAGTTTCAGCAATGCGGGCAGCTATGGTGCCTACCGCTTTCATACGCTTTCCGTAAGCCAGTCGATTATTGACGTCGCGGTACTGGGGCCGGACGAAGGATTACCAGAAGGCTGCGTGGAGATCTACCCGCTAACGCTGAATGGTCTGCCGGGCGTGGAACTGCTCGCGCAAATTGAACTGGAGGTTAGCAAGGAGAAAAAACGTCCGCTGACCGACAAAGTAAGTGCGAAATGCGCCGTTAGGGTGCCGTATGAGATCCGTGCGCAGCTCACGCTGTTTACCACCGCCGATCAGGAAACAACGCTGGCTGAGGCGCATAAAGCGATTAGCCTCTGGACGCAACAGCGCCAAACACATCTGGGACAGGACATTGTGCCAAACCAGATAATCAAAGTGTTACAAGTCGATGGTGTTTATGACGTTGCGCTGAATATGCCTACAAAACGTATTTTGCAGGCGCATGAGTGGGCGGAATGCACCGCGATAGACGTCACGATTGCCGGAGTCAGCGATGGATAAATTGCTGCCGCCACCGCCGCTTGCCAGCGATGAGCGTTTTTCAACTCTGGCAAATATCGCTGCCGAGCGTTTTGCCCAACTCGATCTGACGGCGTTGATGGTTTATCTGGTAGACCTGGTTGATGCTTCGGCTTTGCCTACGCTTGCAGAACAATTTCACGTTCAGGGGCTGGAAGGTTGGTTATTTACCACTGATGAACGGGAGAAGCGCGAGTTAATTAAGCAAGCCATTGAGCTGCATAAATATAAAGGAACGATTTGGGCGGTACGGCGGGTGCTGGAAATACTTTCGCTACCAGGAACTATTTCAGAATGGTTTGAATATGGGGGGAAGGCTTATTTTTTTAAGGTTGATATTACACTAGAGGAAAAAGGATTAAATGAAGATGAATTTAATGCACTTATCGCATTAATTCACGAATATAAAAATGTTCGTTCAAAACTTGAAAGCATTACCATCTGGCTTATTAACCAAAGTCAAATGCCAGTTATTGGCAGCGCAATCCAGGGTGGGGAGGTTATTACTGTATTACCCCCTATTGCGGAGAGTATTTGGCAGTCATCGACACTATTTTTAGCGACAGGTTACTGTGTTGAGGAATACATAAATCTCTTTCCGTATCAACCTGATCGCATTACACAATCCCAACCGATTCATGTCGGCACAGGATACTGGAGTACCGAAATTATGTCTGTATACCCGGAGTAAGTATGGCAAGTGAATTTTTTACAATATTAACCACCGCAGGCAAATCAAAAATTGCCTCTGCGCTGGCGGAGCAAAAACAGATCCGCCTACAAACTATGGTGGTCGGCGATGGCAATGGTCATTATGTCGAGCCGACAGAAAGTCAAACCAAAGTTGTGCATGAAGTCTGGCGTGGGCAACTAAATACCTTAAAAATTGCGCCTGATAATCCAGCCTGGGTTATCGCAGAGACGATTATTCCTGAACAAGTAGGTGGCTGGTACGTCCGCGAGGTTGGGCTACTGGATGCTGACGGCACACTAGTTGCTATTGGCAAATTTCCGGAAACCTATAAACCGCTATTACCTGCGGGTGCCAGTAAGCAAATTGTTATTCGCGCAGTTATGGAAGTGACCAATGCTGACGCGGTGACGCTTTTGATCGACCCTTCAGTCGTTATAGCAACCAGAGAATATGTCGATGAAACGCTGAAAGAACATCAACAATCACGGAATCATCCTGATGCGACGCTGACGCAGAAAGGTTTTACGCTGCTGAGTAATGCGACCAATAGCGATGATGAAACCAAAGCGGCCACGCCAAAAGCGGTAAAAGCGGCATATGACCTGGCAAATAGTAAAGCCGCCACTAGTCATACTCATGCCTGGAATCAGATTACTGGTATCCCTGACGGTACGCTGACGCAGAAAGGGATCGTTAAACTTAACAACACGACAAATAGCACCAGTACGGCGGAAGCTGCAACGCCAAGTGCGGTTAAGGCCGCAATGGATAAGGCCAATGCTGCGGCACCTGCCAGCCATACCCATGCCTGGGGGCAAATAACAGGTATCCCCGACAGTACGCTGACACAAAAAGGGGTCGTGAAGCTTAATAATGCGACCAACAGCACCAGTACGACGGAAGCTGCAACACCAAATGCGGTTAAGGCAGCGATGGATAAGGCTATTGCTGCGGAAAGCTGTCCTGTAGGGATGCCTATTCCCTGGCCGTCTGATTCTGTACCTTCTGGCTACGCCCTGATGACAGGTCAGACATTTAATAAAGCCTCATATCCCAAACTGGCAATTGCATATCCATCTGGCGTTATTCCTGATATGCGTGGATGGATAATTAAAGGGAAACCCAGCAGTGGGCGTAATATATTATCTACTGAACTGGATGGGGTTAAATCGCACAACCATACGGGTAGTATTTCGAATACTGATTTAGGGACGAAAACCACAGTTTTAACAGACTTGGGTACTAAAACTACATCAGCATTTAACTATGGTAATAAAAAAACAAGTTCATCTGGCTCAGGCTCGGCAACTGCAACAGTAAGAACAGGGACATCTTCACCAGAGGGCCAAGGCGACTGGACATCATATGGCCCTGGTACCGGATCATCTTTGGCTATTAATGTTCCATCACACGCTCATAGTATTACAATTGGTTCCCATTCGCACACTGTTACTCTCGGCACCCATTCACATTCAATTGCACTTGGGGCCCATAACCACTCTATAACCATTAATAATACCGGCAATACCGAAAACACCGTTAAAAATATCGCATTCAATTATATTGTGAGGCTAGCATGAATACTTTTACATTTTCCGATGAAGCTCAAATACTGACTGTTTATAACTTTTCACAAGACACCCAAGAATATATCGGTGAGTCTGATGCATACATTGCACCTAATACAGGTTTGCCAAATCATTGCACATTAAATTCACCACCCGAAAAGGTTTCAGGTTTTACTCCTGTTTGGGTGAATGAAAAATGGGAGCTCATTGAAGATCATCGCGGGCAAACTGTTTATAACAAAGTTGATGGTAGCCAGCTTATTACTCAAGAATTGGGCCAATTACCTGAAACTGTCACCATCATTTCCCCAACAGGTTCTTTTGAACGTTGGGATGGTGAAAAATGGCAACCATCCATAACTGATGCTAAAGAGGCGAAATACTCTGCAATCAAAAATCAACGCGATGCCATCACAACCGATTACATCATCATCAACAACCATCATTTCCACAGTGATACAAATAGCCGTATCCAACAGCTCTCGCTCACTAAAATGGGAGCGGAGAAAAAAATCCTTCCAGGTTTAATGTGGAAAACTAAAAATAACGGTCTGATTGAGTTAACCAACGAAATCGCCGCTCAGTTTGAATCGGTAACAATGGATCACGATATGCGCCTGTTCGCCAACGCCCAGCGTCATATCGCGGCGGTGGAAGCTCTGGACGATATTCAGGCGGTGCTCGACTACGATTACTCCACAGGCTGGCAACCATGAGTAAAACCACTGTCTGGCTCGCTTGTTATAAGGGCCGAACAGAGCACCGTGGTATTGCCCGACTGGCTGACTGGCTTACCCGTAAAATCACACACGGTAGTTATTCCCACTGTGAATTAGCCGTGGCGCATGGTGAAAAGAGTTACCTTTGTTACTCTGCATCACTGCGCGATCGCGGTGTACGCGGAAAGATAATGCCATTGCCAGCGGATAAGTGGGATATGCTGCCGCTCCAGGCCAGCCTTCAGGATGTGGAAACTTTTTTCCGTAAACATGATGGCAAGAAATATGACTGGCGCGGAGCATTAGGAATTATTACCGGTAATAAAGAACAGCGCGATCGCCTGTTTTGCAGTGAATTTTGTGCTGAATTTCTGCAACTGAAGGAAAGCTGGCGCTATTCTCCAAACCACTTGTACGCTTTAGTCAGCAGTTGGCAATACCAGCAATAAATCACGCCGGGCTTTATGCCCGGCGCATTACTGTTTGATACAGCAAATTATCTAGCTCCCGAACATCTCCGTCTCTGCTGTCCGGTAACATCGGTGGAATTTCTCCACGCGCCAGTTCTGCACGAATAAACGCATGTAGCAATGGACAGCGCGGACCATATTCCGCTTCTCCTGCGCGCTGTTTACGTTCCAGCAATTCGTCTATTTCTGCGCGTAACGGCGCATCAAGTTCGCTTCCCGCCAGTAGCTCGGCAAAGCGCATTGGCGGCACACCTTTACCCGATTCGACCCAGCGCACAGCCAATAGCGGGCGCAGTACGTAAAAGTATTTTTTCAGCCGAACTTCGTCGCCCTGCAAATAACCACGAAAGTTTTTCCGTGCCATCGAATAATAATGCCAGCGCGCACGTAGCGGAGAAAACCACTTTGGCACCATTGCTTTTAGCGCCGTTATCGTTTCTTCGTCTTGCTGATAGACCACCGGTGAGTCCAGCCATTCAATCAGCGTCGGGTTCGCGCCTTTCAATAATCCCAGCGCCTTACGCCACTCCCAGCCTGAAACATCCAACTCGTCGTCGATGGGCAGTTCGATAACATCGCGCGGCGACTCCACCCGCAGATACCATTCCAGCGGATGAACATACAAAAAACGCACATCATAATCGCTGTCTGGCGAAGCAAATCCCCAGCCGCGACTCCCTGATTCGCAGGCGTACAGCACTTTCACACCATACCGCCGTTCAATTTCCTTTAACTGTTGCGATACCCGTTCACGCATCGCAGCACTGACTCCATTTAAGGACATTTTGCTCATCCTTTGATATTAACTAACCCATGCTGCACCTGGTCAAGACCACCAAATACAGAGATGTAATCGATCCACTCAGCCACTCTCTCCAGCGTTTCCAGCTCTTTTAAGCGCAACGCCACCGGGTTGTTTTCCATGACTTTGGCGGTATTCAGCAACGAACGCGTGGCGGCGGTTTCTTCACGCCGACGAATCACATTTGCCTGCGCGGATTTCTCCGCTTCAACCAGTTGCGCAAGAATATGTCAGTATCGCATCTCGGCCTTTAATAGCCCCTTTGCGCCGTGGCTGCAATACCGTGTTCATCACATCCGTTTGTATCTGGACTTGCTGCGTATTCATCCGTATCAGCGCCAAGTCTGGTGTGCCAACGGGGTTAAATCCCCTGTATCATTCAGTATCAACGCGAAAGTTTTTTGCTAAAAGTGTGCCAAAAGTGAAATTACACACTTAATTAATTGAATGATAAAGATTTAATTAAATTAGTTAACTTGCTGGATAATAATTTCCGTTAAATTTTTATCTGCATTTATCACTAATTATCGAGAGAGATAAATATTTAAGAGACGGCAAAATGAATATTATCAGTTCTGCTCGCAAATGAATTCCCGTACACTGAACCCTCTGGCTCAATGAGGGCACCATTATGGCACTCCCCCGTATTACACAAAAAGAGATGACTGAGCGTGAACAGCGCGAATTAAAGACGCTGCTGGATCGGGCGCGTATTGCGCATGGTCGCGTGTTGACCAATGCCGAAACCAACAGCATTAAAAAAGAGTACATTGATAAGCTGATGGTTGAGCGTGAGGCTGAAGCGAAAAAAGCCCGCCAGTTGAAGAAAAAGCAGGCTTATAAACCGGACCCCGAAGCGTCATT
Organism: Escherichia sp. MOD1-EC5495; assembly: GCF_002965965.1. Lineage (NCBI taxonomy): Bacteria > Pseudomonadati > Pseudomonadota > Gammaproteobacteria > Enterobacterales > Enterobacteriaceae > Escherichia > Escherichia sp. MOD1-EC5495. The sequence goes on along the minus strand of NZ_PTRI01000016.1, from coordinate 15,661 downwards.
CAGCTGGTCGGCAAATACATCGACGCGCGGCAAACGCTGATTAGCGCCCTTTTTTCTTCCGCCCCGGCGAGGTGAAACGCTTACCGTTTGATGCCGGGCGACTACCTTTTTCCGCCGCCTTTTCCATCTTCACCACCGGGCGCTTGATACCCGCCGTTTTCGGTTTGGCCTTCGCTTTGGGTTTTGCCTCGGAAGAGGAATTTTCAATGAGCTTAAAGAGGTCGATTAACTCATCATCAGTTAAATCGCGCCACTCCCCCAGCGGAATGCCGCTTAAGCTGACGTTCATAATCCGTGTACGTTCCAGCTTCTTCACTTCGTAGCCAAAGTGCTCGCACATGCGACGAATCTGTCGGTTCAGCCCCTGCACCAGGGTAATGCGAAAGACAAATGGCGCTTCTTTTTTGACTTTGCATTTTTTGGTCACCGTCCCGAGGATCGGCACACCTGCGCCCATGCCACGAATAAATTCATCGGTAATCGGTTTATCCACCGTCACCAGATACTCTTTCTCATGGTCATTACCCGCACGGAGGATCTTATTCACCAGATCGCCGTGATTGGTGAGGAAAATCAGCCCCTGGGAGTCTTTATCAAGGCGACCAATCGGGAAGACGCGTTTACTGTGGTTAACGAAATCGACAATGTTGTCGCGCTCACCATCTTCCGTGGTACTGACAATCCCCACTGGCTTATTCAGGGCGATAAGCACTAAATCTTCGGCTTCCCGAGGCTCAATCAACTGACCGTTTACTTTCACAACGTCGCCGGGTTTCACCTGATCGCCAATAGTGGCACGCTTGCCATTAAGGAACACATTGCCTTGCTCGATATAGCGATCCGCTTCGCGGCGTGAGCAAATTCCGCTTTCGCTGATGTATTTATTTAAACGGACTGATGAGTCGGGCAGCATAAATTCTCCTGTAAAACGCGGAATATACCGTACCTCCTCCTCCCAAAAAACAGGATTTATGCGGGATGCGATAAGTTACGCGTCTGCATTAATAGCCGTTTAATAGAAAATCGATAGCATCACGCAGTACGATTCGCTGTTGACTAACGTTCTCCCAACTCTTTTAGCGGTATTCCTGTCATCATGTGTGCCATTACCATGTGATCCAGGCCTGCAATTGAAACCACCGGACAAACTTTTACCGGCGATCAAGCCTGACCGCCGGAGCAACAATGGTATGCTTTAATACATTGGCGACAGGATGCTGGAGATTGATGAGATAAGGATAAACGTGCCGCCCACTCCCCAGGTTCTCATAAGCACAATATTGATCCATTAGAATGACCTTTGGTAATCGCTAAATGAACCGTTCTCATCCACCCACTGATTAACAGCGTCGACAGATTCTTTGTTTTCTCGCAACCAGGTTTCTCTCTGATTCTGACGGATTTTTTCCAGTAACGCTTCGGTTAATACCGCCGAGAGATTGAGTTTGAGTTTACGAGCTTCTTCCAGAATCTCTGGTGGCAGCGAGGCATTAACAGATTTTTTCACCTTCGATATTGTGCGCATAATTCCCTCCATCATGATGCGCATACTCTGTCTAAAAGTAGCGTAATTAGCGAGCATTTTTCCTCCAGTTCCCTTAGAAATTTGTCGAAAAATACATCTACTACGAATACCTGTCACGCCTGATCATTCAAACTTGCGAGGCGCTTTCCAGAAGCAATACGCGACATCGTGAGCCATGTCAGTAAGCAGTTAAAATCACAGTGGTAGCATGGCTCCCGTGATTTCTTACTAACCGGAGAAGTAATGGAACTGCTTTTATTGAGTAACTCGACGCTGCCGGGAAAAGCCTGGCTGGAACATGCGCTGCCGCTGATTGCTGAACAGTTGCAGGGGCGCCGTTCAGCGGTGTTTATTCCTTTCGCTGGCGTAACGCAAACCTGGGATGATTACACCGCCAAAACGGCTGCGGTTCTCGCTCCGCTGGGTGTTTCTGTCACCGGTATTCATAGCGTTGCCGATCCTGTTGCCGCAATTGAAAATGCGGAAATCGTGATTGTCGGTGGTGGCAACACTTTCCAGTTACTGAAGGAATGCCGTGTGCGCGGTCTGCTGGCACCAATTGTTGACGTGGTGAAACGCGGCGCGCTGTACATTGGCTGGAGTGCAGGGGCTAACCTTGCCTGTCCGACTATCCGTACTACCAACGATATGCCAATTGTCGATCCACAAGGTTTCGATGCGCTGGATCTGTTCCCGCTGCAAATCAACCCGCACTTCACCAACGCGCTGCCGGAAGGCCATAAAGGTGAAACGCGCGAGCAGCGTATTCGCGAACTGCTGGTGGTCGCGCCAGAGTTGACGATTATTGGTCTGCCGGAAGGTAACTGGATCACGGTGAGTAAAGGTCACGCTACGCTGGGCGGCCCGAATACCACCTATGTGTTTAAAGCGGGTGAGGAAGCAGTACCGCTGGAAGCCGGGCACCGTTTTTAAGTGAATTGCCGGATGCATTATCCGGCATCTTGTACACAATGCCTGATGCGACGCTTGACGCGTCTTATCAGGCCTACAGGGTTCCTGTATTAATACTCGTCCCGTCCCTCATCTTCATCTGGTTGTTCCAGCACGCTGTAAGCGACTGAACAAAACAGCGAGTTCAGACGCTGCATATCTCCCAGCAAGCCTAAATGTAGCGAACTGGTTTCAATACTCTGCACGTTCTGCTGATGCAGGCGATCTACGTGAGCGTGGGAATAACGGCGATTAAGAATGCGAAAGCGATGCTTACTGCGGCGTAAACGACGGGCGCTGGTGACATCGCCAGAGAAGAAAACCGACATTGCCAGTTTTAAATTACTGAGCAATTGCTCATAGAGCGCATCCAGTTCCTTCAACCCATCAATCGAAAATGCCCGCCGCGCTGCCAGCGATTTGTCAGCAATTTCACTACCCATACGCTCTACAATATCGGAAGCCTGTTCCAGATTGAGCGCCATTTCAATGATTTCCGCCCAGCGTCGAGACTCTTCTTCTGCCAGCTCCTCTTTTGGCATCCGCGCAAGGTAAAGTTTAATCGCGGTATACAACACGTTGATATCATCCGCCAGCTTGCGCAGCTCTTTCTCTTCACGAGGCGCGCCGTGCATCACTTTATTCAGCCCTTCCATCATCTGTTCCATTGCGTCACCGATGCGCAATGTTTCGCGCGCCGCATTGGCCAGGGCGAGCGTTGGCGTATCCAGCGCGCTAACGTCCAGATGTTTCGGTTTCAGATGGGCATCCAGTTCGGGTTCATCGCGAATAATCGTTTTGCAAAACCGCGCCATCGGGTCAACAAATGGGAGCATTACCAGACAGCGCACAAGGTTGTAGAAGACGTGGAAATAGATTACCAGTTCCGCTTTTGGCAAAGGCAGTTTACCCATTGTCTCTGCCAGCAAATGAACAAACGGTAGAATAATCAGGCTACCCACCAGCTTAAACAACAGGCTACCCAGCGCCACACGGCGTGCTGCGGCATTAGCGGCGCTGTTGTTGAGCATCGCCAGCAGGCCGGAGCCAAGGTTAGCACCAATCACCAGACAGAGCGCCACCGGGAAAGAGATAATACCTGCGGCAGTCAGAGTGGCGGTCAGCAGTACGGCGGCAAGGCTGGAGTAGCTGATAATGGCGAACATCGCGCCAATCAGCGCATCCAGTAAAATATCGCCAGTCAGCGAGGCAAAGATCACCTGAACACCGTTAGCCTGGGTGATCGGCGTTACGGCCTGCACAATCAACTCCAGTGCCAGCAAAATCAGCCCAAGACCGATACCGACGCGCCCCAGTTGCCCGGCGCGCGACTGTTTGCGTCCGAGGAAAAAAATCACGCCGATAAAAATAAGTAACGGTGACAGCCAGGATAAATCGAAGGTAAGAATACGCGCCATTAGCGCCGTCCCGACATCTGCCCCCAGCACAATCACCAGAGCCGGTGCGAGGGCAACCAGATCCTGAGCGACAAACGAGGTCACCAGCATGGTGGTGGCATTACTGCTCTGTACCAGTGCGGTAACACCTATTCCCGCACAAAAGGCGAGCGGCTTCTTTTCGACGCTCCGGCTAAGGACAGTACGCAGTCGTGCGCCGAAGACGCGCATTACGCCTGTTCGAACAATATGTGTCCCCCAGACCAGCAGGGCGACGGCAGAAAGCAGGTGAAGCAGTGTTAACACGAGTTCAGGTTCTCCTTATCGTTATATGCTCCTGAAACAGATACCGAAGGGGGCGAGCTGCGCTTTTCCGGTCTGATATAAGACCAGTATAAGTGTTTCATATTAATAAAGAGACAGGGCACTCATTGAGCGCCCTGTTTGTTGTAAGGAAAAGTGACAGATTTGTGAATCAGTCCGCGTCATACCCCAGATTCGGCGCCAGCCAGCGTTCAACATCAGCAACGCTCATGCCTTTACGGCGAGCATAGTCTTCCACCTGGTCGCGCTGAATTTGCGCCACGGCGTAATACTTGCTATCCGGGTGGCTGAAATACCAACCCGAAACCGAAGCACCTGGCCACATCGCGAAAGATTCCGTGAGTTTCATGCCGGTGTGTTTTTCCACTTCCAGCAGCTCCCAGATGGTGGCTTTTTCCGTATGTTCCGGGCAGGCCGGGTAGCCGGGCGCCGGGCGGATACCCTGATAGTTTTCGCGGATCAGCTCTTCGTTGCTGAGATTCTCGTTCGGCGCATAGCCCCAGTAAACTTTACGTACCCGCTCATGGAGATACTCCGCAAAGGCTTCCGCCAGACGGTCGGCAAGGGCTTTCACCATGATTTTGTTGTAATCATCATGCTGCGCTTCGAACGCTTCTGCCAGCGCGTCCTCTTCCAGCCCGCCAGTCACGGCAAATGCGCCAATGTAATCCGCTTTACCAGAAATCTTTGGTGCCACGAAATCCGCAAGGCAGTAGTTGGCGAAGCCGGTTTTTTCCGTCTGTTGGCGTAGATGGTGGCTGACGTTGATCACATGGGTGCGCGTTTCGTCGCGGTAGATTTCAATGTCGTCGCCCACGCGGTTTGCCGGGAACAGACCAACCACACCGCGTGGATTCAGCGTTTTCTCGGCGCTTAATTTATCCAGCATGTCATTGGCGTCTTTAAACAGGCGCTTCGCCTCAACGCCTACCACTTCATCTTCCAGAATGCGCGGATACTTCCCGGCCAGCGACCAGGTCATAAAGAACGGCGTCCAGTCGATGTAATTACGCAGCGTTTCGATGCTGGCTTCGACTTCCTGCACGCCGAGACGGTGCGCCACCGGCGGCGTGTAAGCCTGCCAGTCAAAAGCGAAGTCGTTATCACGCGCCGCTTCCAGCGTGACCGGCGGTGTGCGCGGTTTCTTGCGCCCGTGCTGAATACGCACGGTTTCGTACTCTTTGCGGGTACGAGCGACAAAGTCGTCACGCTGAGTGTCGGAAAGCAGCGCCGCCACAACGCCAACGGTGCGCGAGGCGTTTTGTACATACACCGTCGGGCCACTGTAGTTCTGCTCTATTTTCACCGCCGTGTGCGCTTTTGAGGTGGTCGCACCGCCAATCAATAGCGGAATGGTAAAGCCCTGACGCTCCATCTCTTTCGCCACGTTAACCATTTCGTCCAGCGACGGCGTGATCAGCCCCGAAAGGCCAATCAAATCGGCATTCACTTCTTTGGCGGTGCGGAGAATTTTTTCCGCAGGCACCATAACGCCGAGATCGACAATTTCGTAGTTATTACATTGCAGCACCACGCCAACGATATTTTTACCGATATCGTGCACATCGCCCTTCACGGTGGCGATCACCATCTTGCCGTTGGTTTTGCCCTGCTCTTTGCTGGCTTCGATAAACGGTTCGAGATATGCCACCGCCTGCTTCATAACGCGTGCCGATTTCACTACCTGCGGCAGGAACATTTTCCCTTCGCCAAACAGATCGCCGACCACGTTCATGCCGTCCATCAGCGGGCCTTCAATCACTTCAATCGGGCGCGTAGCCTGCTGGCGGGCTTCTTCGGTATCCTGCTCGATAAACTCGGTAATGCCTTTAACCAGCGAGTACTCCAGCCGTTTTTTCACGTCCCACGAGCGCCACTCTGCCTGCTGGGCGTTAGCGGTGTCGTCTGTTTTACTACCGCGATATTTCTCGGCAAGCTCCAGTAAACGCTCGGTGCCATCGTCGCGACGATTGAGGATCACATCTTCCACCGCATCGCGCAGTTCAGCGGGCAGGTCGTCGTAAATCGCCAGTTGCCCGGCGTTGACGATCCCCATATCCATGCCATTGCGAATAGCGTAGTAGAGGAACACCGCGTGAATGGCTTCGCGCACCGGATCGTTGCCACGGAACGAGAAAGAAACGTTAGATACGCCGCCGGAAATCAGCGCGTGCGGCAGTTCGCGTTTGATGTCTTCACACGCGCCAATAAAGTCCTGCGCGTAGTTGTTGTGCTCTTCAATACCAGTTGCGACCGCGAAGATGTTCGGGTCAAAAATGATATCTTCCGTCGGGAAACCAACCTCTTCGGTGAGGATTTTGTACGCCCGACGGCAAATCTCGATTTTCCGCGCGCGGGTATCGGCCTGGCCCTGTTCGTCAAAGGCCATAACCACCACTGCCGCACCGTAACGACGCAACAGTTTTGCGTGATGGATAAAGGCATCGACCCCCTCTTTCATTGAGATGGAGTTAACAATGCCTTTGCCCTGAATACACTTCAGCCCTTTTTCAATGACGTCCCATTTTGAAGAGTCGATCATAATCGGCACGCGGGCAATATCCGGTTCACCCGCAATCAGGCTGAGGAAACGCACCATCGCCGCTTCGGCGTCGAGCATCCCTTCATCCATGTTGATATCGATAATCTGCGCGCCGTTTTCCACCTGCTGACGCGCCACATCCAGCGCCTCGCTGTATTTCTCTTCTTTGATCAGGCGTTTGAACTTAGCGGAACCGGTGACGTTAGTCCGCTCGCCGACGTTCACAAACAGGCTATCGTCGCCAATATTCAGCGGCTCCAGGCCGGATAAACGGCAGGCTACGGGGATCTCAGGCAGTTTGCGCGGCGCTAATCCTTCTACTGCACGGCTCATCGCTGCAATATGTTGTGGCGTGGTGCCGCAGCAACCGCCGACGATATTCAGGAAGCCCGCTTCCGCCCATTCGCGAATCTGTTTTGCCATCGTGTCGGCGTCGAGATCGTATTCACCAAAGGCGTTAGGCAGTCCGGCATTCGGGTGAGCGGTGACGTAGCATTCTGCTATTCGCGACAGCTCCTGCACATACTGGCGCAGTTCATCTGGCCCCAGCGCACAGTTGAGGCCGAAAGTCAGGGCTTCGGCATGGCGCAGAGAGTTGTAAAACGCTTCGGTGGTTTGCCCGGAGAGCGTGCGGCCGGAGGCGTCGGTGATGGTGCCGGAGATCATAATCGGCAGTTCAACGCCCAGGGCTTCAAACTCCGTTTTCACTGCAAAGACCGCCGCTTTAGCGTTGAGGGTGTCGAAGACGGTTTCAATCAGAATCAGGTCTACACCGCCTTCCACCAGTGCTTTAGTGGATTCGCGATAGGCTGCCACCAGCTGATCAAAGGTAATGTTACGGAATGCCGGGTCGTTTACGTCCGGAGAAATAGATGCCGTGCGGTTGGTTGGGCCGAGAACACCAGCAACGTAGCGCGGTTTCTCTGGCGTGCGGGCGCTCCATTCGTCGGCACAGGCACGCGCCAGTTTCGCCGCCGCAAAGTTGATTTCCGCTGACAGGGATTCCATCTGGTAATCCGCCATCGCAATGGTCGTGGAGTTGAAGGTGTTGGTTTCGATGATATCCGCGCCCGCTTCAAAGTAAGCGTTGTGGATAGCAGCAATCACGTCCGGTTTACTGAGCACCAGCAGGTCATTGTTGCCTTTGAGATCGCACGGCCAGTCGGCAAAGCGTTCACCACGAAAATCGGCTTCGTTCAGTCGATAACTCTGGATCATGGTGCCCATTCCGCCGTCCAGCACCAGAATACGTTCATTTAACTGCGCACGCAGTTGTTCCACTTTGCTGCTCACACTTGCTCCCGACACGCTCAACCCAGATTTAATAAAAATTCAACAAACCATACTGGCATAAACGCATCTGTGGTAAAAGCGACCACTACGCAACATGAGATTTGTTCAACATTAACTCATCGGATCAGTGCAGCAGCTATTGCATTAGTTAACAATAAAAATGAAAATGATTTCCACGATACAGAAAAAGGAGGCTGTCATGGTCGCACCCATTCCCGCAAAACGCGGCAGAAAACCCGCCGTTGCCACCGCACCTGCGACCGGACAGGTTCAGTCTTTAACGCGTGGCCTGAAATTACTGGAGTGGATTGCCGAATCCAATGGCAGCGTAGCGTTAACCGAACTGGCGCAACAAGCCGGATTACCCAACTCTACCACCCACCGACTGCTAACCACGATGCAACAGCAGGGCTTCGTCCGTCAGGTTGGCGAACTGGGTCACTGGGCGATCGGCGCACATGCCTTTATGGTCGGTAGCAGCTTTCTCCAGAGCCGTAATTTGTTAGCCATTGTCCACCCTATTCTGCGCAACCTGATGGAAGAGTCTGGCGAAACGGTCAATATGGCGGTGCTGGATCAAAGCGATCACGAAGCGATTATTATCGACCAGGTACAGTGTACGCATCTGATGCGTATGTCCGCTCCTATCGGCGGTAAATTACCGATGCACGCTTCCGGTGCCGGTAAAGCCTTTTTAGCCCAACTGAGCGAAGAACAGGTGACGAAACTGCTGCATCGTAAAGGGTTACATGCCTATACCCACGCAACGCTGGTTTCTCCTGTGCATTTAAAAGAAGACCTCGCGCAAACGCGCAAGCGGGGTTATTCATTTGACGATGAGGAACATGCGCTGGGACTGCGTTGTCTCGCGGCGTGTATTTTCGATGAGCACCGCGAACCGTTTGCCGCAATTTCGATTTCCGGGCCGATTTCACGTATTACCGATGACCGCGTAACCGAGTTTGGCGCAATGGTGATTAAAGCGGCGAAGGAAGTCACGCTGGCGTATGGTGGAATGCGGTAACTTTTCGCCTCCGATTTATACAAACCGCACGCTAAACCGCTGCCTGCGCCGATACGCATAGACATCTTCCACATGCCCTTCACGGATACGGTTTTGTAGCGCGCGCCAGTAGTCGGCGCGGAACAGGTCAGCGTGCATTTCTTCAAACAGCGGGCCAATGCGCGGGTCGGCGCATAGCCAGTGACGGAACTCTTCCGGGAAAACATCGCCCGGCGAGACGCTGTACCACGGTTCGCTGGCGAGTTCGTCTTCCGGGTAGCGCGGTGGCGGTATGTCGCGGAAATTCACTTCCGTCATGTAGCAAATTTCATCGTAATCATAAAACACCACGCGCCCGTGACGGGTGACGCCAAAGTTTTTAAATAACATATCCCCAGGGAAGATATTGGCAGCGGCAAGCTGGCGAATGGCGTTGCCATACTCTTCAATGGCGTCGCGCAGTTGCTGCCCTTCAACTTGCTCAAGCCAGATATTGAGCGGCACCATTCGCCGTTCGATATAGAGATGGCGAATCACAATCTGTTCGCCGAGATCGGTAATTTTTTCCGGCGCTTCCTGGAGCAGTAATTCCATTAATGCTGGAGAAATATGCCGCTTCTCCAGCACAAAGTTTTCAAACTCCTGGGTATCTGCCATTCGCCCTACGCGATCGTGCTCCTTAACCAGTTGATAGCAAGCGCGAACATGAGCGGCAGACATCTCCTTCTGCGGCGCGAATTTGTCTTTGATCACTTTGAATACTCGATCAAAACCCGGCAGCGTGAACACCAGCATCACCATTCCACGAATGCCCGGCGCTTCAATAAACTGTTCATTACAGCCCTGTAGATAAACGAGATATTCGCGGTAACTTTCGGTTTTAGCGTGTTTCTGGCAGCCAATAGCCATATACAGTTCTGCGGTGGTTTTGCCCGGCAGAATTTCCCGTAACCACTCGACCAGCGCAGCTGGCAGCGGCGCGTAAACCATAAAATAGGATCGCGCAAAGCCAAAGACGATGCTCGCTTCGGCGGTCGTCGTCAGGCAGGTATCAATAAATAACTCGCCATTGTCCGTCTGATGGATCGGCAGCAAAAAGGGCAACGTGCCGGAAGGCGTGATCAGTTTGCCCACCAGCCAGGCGGCTTTATTGCGGTAAAACAATTCGTTCGCCACCTGTAAATGACTTTCGGCGAGGTTGTCTGTCCCCAGCGTCTCCGTCAGATGGCGAATGATGTAGTTGATATCGCGGCTTTTATTCTGCCAGCGCAGACGCAGCGGCAGGTCGCTGAGAACGCGCATCAGCAGAGATTCCCAGCCATGATCGGGATAAAAATCTTTTGCCAGCGGGCGCGGAATAGTACGAAAGCGGCGCTCCGGCTGGGAGCTAAAGATAAAAAGCCGCTCGGGAGTAAGCGAGCGGTGGTCAAATAACCGGCAGTATACGGAGTTGAAAAAACTCTCCGCAATCTCGAAGCGCGGGTAATCCGGCAACAGCCGGGTGTAATGTTCTTTGACGTGTAGTAAAAATGCGGCATCCGTGCTTTGACCGTTGGTAATGCAGCGCAGTTGCTCCACTACCAGCCCCACGTGATGATCGTAAAGATGGATACGGTTTTTCATCGCCTGCTGGACAGCGTGCCAGTCGGCTTGTTCGAAACGCTGCTGCGCCCCGGAAGTCACTTCGAGGAATCGACCATACTGGGCGTCGAAACCTTGTAAAATGGTTTGTGCAATCAGTAATTCCAGGCCACGCGGCATTTGTTGCCCTCATCAGGAGCAGAGAATTGCCGGAAAAGACGCGTCAGCGTCGCATCAGGCGCTGATTGCCGGATGCGGCGTGAACGCCTTATCCGGCCTACAGTCAGCAACGTTTATAGGTTGCTTAGAACTGCGATTCTTCGGTGGAGCCAGTCAGCGCAGTAACTGACGACGTGCCACCCTGAATAATGGTTGTCACTTTATCGAAGTAACCCGTACCCACTTCCTGCTGATGAGAAACGAAGGTATAGCCATCTTTCGCAGCAGCAAATTCTGGCTGTTGCACTTTCTCAACATAATGCTTCATACCCTCGCCCTGTGCATAGGCGTTTGCCAGGTCGAACATGTTAAACCACATGCTGTGGATCCCTGCCAGGGTGATGAACTGGAATTTGTAGCCCATATCCGACAGCTGCTGCTGGAAGCTGGCGATAGTTTTGTCGTCGAGATTTTTCTGCCAGTTGAACGATGGCGAGCAGTTATAGGCCAACAGTTTGCCCGGGTATTTCGCGTGGATAGCTTCCGCAAAGCGACGTGCCAGTTCCAGATCCGGTGTAGAAGTTTCACACCAGACCAGGTCGGCATACGGCGCATACGCCAGGCCACGGCTGATCGCTTGTTCAATGCCTGCGTGAGTACGGAAGAAGCCTTCGCTGGTACGCTCGCCGGTAATAAATTCGCTGTCATACGGATCGCAATCAGAGGTGATCAGGTCTGCTGCATCAGCATCGGTACGTGCAACCAGCAGGGTTGGAACGCCCGTCACGTCGGCTGCCAGACGCGCTGCGACCAGTTTCTGGATCGCTTCCTGAGTTGGCACCAGCACTTTGCCGCCCATGTGACCACATTTCTTCACGGACGCGAGCTGATCTTCGAAGTGAACTGCCGCTGCACCGGCTTCAATCATCGCTTTCATCAGTTCAAAGGCATTCAAAACACCGCCAAAACCGGCTTCCGCATCGGCGACGATCGGCAGGAAGTAATCGACATAACGCGGATTGCCCGGTTCAATACCAGCAGACCACTGGATCTGATCGGCACGACGGAAGGTGTTGTTGATCCGTTCCACCACGGCTGGCACCGAGTTTGCCGGGTAGAGAGACTGATCCGGATACATGCTGGCCGCGAGGTTAGCGTCTGCCGCGACCTGCCAGCCAGACAAGTAAACCGCTTCAATACCCGCTTTCGCCTGTTGCAGTGCCTGACCGCCAGTCAGTGCACCGAGGCTGTTGATGTAGCCTTTTTTCGACTCACCGTGCAGCAGGCGCCACATTTTCGCCGCGCCCAACTGCGCCAGCGTACATTCCGGATTGACCGAACCGCGTAATTTCACCACATCTTCCGCGCTGTACGGGCGAGTAATGCCTTCCCAACGCGGTTGAGTCCACTCTTTCTGTAATTCTTCAATTTGTTGTGTACGGGTTTTCATGTGCAGATGCTCCATAGTTATGTGGTGGTTTACGCTAACAGGCGGTAGCCTGGCAGGGTCAGGAAATCAATTAGTTCATCGGATGTAGTGATCTGTTCCATCAGGCGTGCGGCGTCGTCAAAACGCCCCTGGGAGAAACGTTCTTCGCCCAGTTCGCTGGCAATGACTTTCATCTCTTCGCCCAGCATCTGACGGAACAAGGCTTTGGTCACCGGTTTGCCATTACTCAACGTTTTTTGATGATGGATCCACTGCCAGATGGAGGTACGGGAGATTTCAGCCGTCGCCGCATCTTCCATCAGGCCATAAATCGGCACACAACCGTTGCCGGAGATCCATGCTTCAATGTACTGGACGGCTACGCGAATATTGGCGCGCATACCTTCTTCGGTGCGTTCACCGTCACAAGGTGCCAGCAGTTGTTCGGCGGTAATCGGCGCGTCTTGTTCGCGCATCACCTCAAGCTGATTTTTACGGGAACCGAGGATGTCGTTGAAAACCGCCATTGCCGTGTCAGCAAGGCCAGGATGGGCGATCCATGTGCCATCGTGACCGTTATTGGCTTCCAGCGATTTATCCGCTTTCACTTTGTTGAGCACCTGGTTATTGCGCTCTTCATCTTTGCTCGGAATAAACGCCGCCATGCCGCCCATCGCAAATGCGCCGCGTTTATGGCAGGTTTTGATTAACAGGCGTGAGTAGGCATTAAGGAACGGTTTGTCCATTGTCACAGCCTGGCGGTCTGGCAGGACACGGTCGGGATAATTTTTCAACGTTTTGATATAGCTGAAGATATAATCCCAGCGACCGCAGTTCAGACCAACAATATGGTCGCGCAACGCGTGAAGGATTTCGTCCATCTGGAACACAGCGGGCAGCGTTTCGATCAGCAACGTCGCCTTGATAGTGCCGCGCGGCAGATTAAAGCGATCTTCTGCATAGCTGAAAACTTCGCTCCACCATGCTGCTTCCTGCCAGGACTGGGTTTTCGGCAGATAGAAATAAGGGCCGCTGCCTTTTGCCAATAGAGCCTGGTAGTTGTGGAAAAAGTAGAGTGCAAAATCAAACAGGCTGCCAGGGATGGCTTCACCGCGCCAGGTGACATGTTTTTCCGGCAAGTGCAGACCGCGTACCCGACAAATCAAAACCGCCGGATTGGGTTTGAGTTGATAAATTTTGCCGGCTTCGTTGGTGTAACTGATGGTGCCGTTAACCGCATCGCGCAGATTAATTTGCCCGTCGATCACTTTGTTCCAGCCCGGAGCCAGTGAATCCTCAAAGTCAGCCATAAAGACTTTCACATTGGCGTTGAGCGCGTTGATCACCATCTTGCGCTCAACGGGTCCGGTAATCTCTACCCGGCGATCTTCTAAGTCCGCAGGAATCCCGCGAATTTTCCAATTACCATCACGAATGGAAGCTGTTTCCGAAATAAAACCAGGCAACGTTCCGTTATCAATATCCTGCTGTTGCTGAATGCGCGCTGCCAGAAGTTTATTGCGTTGTGGCGTAAAATGCGTCACCAGTTCAGTCAGAAATTCTACCGCTTCGGCAGTAAGAATTTGCTTCTCCTGCTCGCCATACGGCCTTGTGAAAGCCAGTTCATCGGTTGTTGTTGCCTGTTCAGTCATCGTGCTGCTCCTCGTCATGGATCCGAAAACTTCCCCACTGTGAACGAAGGATCGTTGTGCGCTTTTCGTTCAGCACAACTAAGACTACTCATTTAAAATGCAAAATCAAAAACAATTTCCATTTTTAATTTAAAATGAATTTAACTTACTGATAACAATAAGAATAAAATTTATTCACCTATTGAGGTGTGTTTCGGAAATAAAAAAGGCACCCGAAGGTGCCTGATTCAAGGTGCTGAAACGCTTAACGATCCTTTGCCGCAGAAGATTAATCCAGCGTTGGATTCATATGGCGTAGATCGTATGGCGTGATCTGGTAGACGTAATAGTTGAGCCAGTTGGTAAACAGCAAATTGCCGTGGCTGCGCCAGCTCGCTCGCGGTTTGTTTTGCGGGTCGTTATGCGGGAAATAGTTATACGGTACATCCGGGTTTAGCCCGGCTTCAACATCACGGAAATATTCCTGCGCCAGCGTTTGCGCATCGTATTCCGGATGCCCCGTTACAAAGGCAATACGCTTATCTTTGCTGGCAAACAGATATGCGTCCCCTTCTTCTGTCTCTGCCAGAATTTCCAGATCGGTGTAATCACGAATCAACGCTGCCGGAAAGTCAGCATAGCGCGAATGCGGTGCCAGGAATGAATCATCAAAGCCACGCGTCAGAAGCGCATGAGGATGGAGAATGTGATGCTCGTAAACGCCAGAGAGTTTGTCCGTGCGGGTTTGCTTAGGAATGCCGTAAAGAATATTGAGTGCGGCCTGAACCGCCCAACAGACAAACAGCGTTGAAGTGACGTGATCTTTCGACCACTCCAGCACCTGTTTGATCTGCGGCCAGTAAGCGACGTCATTAAACTCCACCAGACCCAGTGGCGCGCCAGTTACAATCAGACCATCGAAGTTCTGCTCCTGAATGTCTTCAAAGTTGCAGTAAAAGTTGTTCAGATGCTCTGCGGGCGTGTTGCGCGACTCGCGGGAATCGATGCGCAACAGCTGAATATCGACCTGTAAGGGCGAGTTTGAAAGCAGGCGCAGAAACTGATTTTCAGTTTCGATCTTCTTCGGCATCAGGTTAAGGATCAGAACCTTAAGCGGACGAATTTCCTGACCAGACGCGCGAGAAGTTGTCATCACAAAGACGTTTTCTTCACGCAAGAAATTGACGGCGGGCAGCTCGTCCGGCACACGAATCGGCATAACCTGATTACCTCTTTATATACGCTTATACGTTTAGACATCCAGATAGCTGAAGATAACCAGAAAATTTGCCAATGTCGAGCCTGCATGTTGAAGGTGAGAAAGTTTCAAGGAAAAGGCTACGTTAGAATATAAGAATGACGAAAAGGAGAGAAAATGGTTATTAGTATTCGCCGCTCACGGCATGAGGAAGGGAAAGAGCTGGTTGCAATTTGGTGTCGTTCTGTCGATGCTACCCATGATTTTTTATCAGCAGAGTATCGGACTGAACTGGAAGATCTGGTACGTTCGTTTCTGCCAGAAGCGCCATTGTGGGTCGCGGTTAATGAGCGGGATCGGCCGGTTGGGTTTATGTTGCTAAGCGGGCAGCATATGGATGCGCTGTTTATCGATCCTGATGTGCGCGGCTGCGGCGTGGGTCGAATGCTGGTGAAACATGCGCTCTCAATGGCACCGGAACTGACAACCAACGTTAATGAGCAAAATACGCAGGCGGTTGGGTTCTATAAGAAGATGGGGTTTAAGGTTACAGGACGCTCTGAGGTGGACGATTTGGGGAAACCGTATCCGTTGCTGAATCTGGCGTATGTGGGGGAATAATGCGCTG
>NZ_PTRI01000015.1:0-123752 GCF_002965965.1 Escherichia sp. MOD1-EC5495 | reverse complement strand
AACCGCCGACCCCCTCCTTGTAAGGGAGGTGCTCTCCCAGCTGAGCTAATCACCCCCGCTGTGTGGAGCCGCATTATAGGGAGAGTTCGAAATGAGTCAACGCATTTTCTAAAGAATTTGTTTGTTCGTCGTAAAATTAAGCAGGATGATCGCAAAACAGACCGTGTTGCGCAATTTCTCAACGAAAACAATAATGCATCATGTAGCAACCCGAACTACATTGAGGAATCAGGCTGGAGTGATAGAATATCGCCCACTCAATTTTTCCAGGATTTGCCGGTTGTCGGCATCTTTCTAAACGTAAGGCCATTTCATGAAAATCAAAACTCGCTTCGCGCCAAGCCCAACAGGCTATCTGCACGTTGGCGGCGCGCGTACTGCTCTTTACTCCTGGCTTTTTGCACGTAACCACGGCGGTGAGTTCGTGCTGCGTATTGAAGACACCGATCTTGAGCGTTCTACGCCGGAAGCTATCGAAGCCATTATGGATGGTATGAACTGGCTGAGTCTGGAGTGGGATGAAGGTCCGTACTATCAGACCAAACGTTTTGATCGCTATAACGCAGTTATCGATCAGATGCTGGAAGAGGGCACGGCCTATAAATGCTATTGCTCTAAAGAGCGTCTGGAAGCACTGCGTGAAGAGCAAATGGCGAAAGGTGAGAAGCCGCGTTATGACGGTCGCTGCCGCCACAGCCATGAGCATCATGCTGATGATGAACCGTGTGTCGTACGTTTTGCTAATCCGCAAGAAGGTTCTGTGGTTTTTGACGATCAGATCCGTGGTCCGATCGAGTTCAGCAACCAGGAGCTGGATGATCTGATTATCCGTCGTACCGATGGTTCTCCGACCTATAACTTCTGTGTAGTTGTCGATGACTGGGATATGGAAATCACCCATGTTATCCGTGGTGAAGACCATATCAACAACACGCCGCGCCAGATCAACATTCTGAAAGCCCTGAAAGCACCAGTGCCGGTTTACGCGCACGTTTCTATGATCAACGGCGATGACGGTAAAAAACTGTCCAAACGTCACGGTGCGGTCAGCGTAATGCAGTATCGCGACGACGGCTATCTGCCGGAAGCATTGCTGAACTATCTGGTGCGTCTGGGCTGGTCCCATGGCGATCAGGAAATCTTCACCCGTGAAGAGATGATCAAATACTTCACCCTGAATGCCGTCAGCAAATCTGCCAGCGCGTTCAATACCGACAAGCTGCTGTGGTTAAACCACCACTACATTAACACGCTGCCGCCGGAGTATGTTGCTACCCATTTACAGTGGCACATCGAGCAGGAAAATATCGATACCCGCAACGGCCCGCAGCTGGCGGATCTGGTTAAACTGCTGGGAGAACGCTGCAAAACTCTGAAAGAAATGGCACAGAGCTGCCGTTACTTCTACGAAGATTTTGCTGAGTTCGATGCCGATGCAGCGAAAAAACATCTGCGCCCGGTAGCGCGTCAGCCGCTGGAAGTGGTTCGCGACAAACTGGCCGCGATTACTGATTGGACAGCTGAAAACGTTCACCACGCTATTCAGACGACGGCGGACGAGCTGGAAGTGGGGATGGGCAAAGTCGGTATGCCGCTGCGTGTCGCTGTCACTGGTGCGGGGCAGTCGCCGGCACTGGATGTTACCGTTCACGCGATCGGCAAAGCTCGTAGCATCGAGCGCATCAACAAAGCTCTGGCTTTTATTGCTGAACGCGAAAGCCAGCAGTAATTAGCGCATAAAAGATAAACGGCAGGAGATAGTATCCTGCCGTTTTTTATTTATGCTGATTCGTCAATGTCGAGACGGGCAAGGAAATTACGAATCCCTTCACGCGATAAAAATTGCGCAACTTTTTCCTGCTCACTGTGAGTCATATTGTCTATTGCGCTGATTATTTGTCGATAAGCCGGAGTGCGCATACCCGGCGCGTATTCAGCAAGGGATTCTTCGGCCTCGAGAAGCATTGGCGTATTATGGAAGGCAGGCGTGTTTTGAATAAATTCGCAAACATGAGTGTCCAGTAGAATAAGTCTGGCTCGACCACCTTTCACTCCGGGAAATTTTTCTGTTTTCCAGCCTTTTTCTCTAATCCAGCGGTTAACTGTTTGTTTAGCCACACCGAGGCATTCCGCCAGTTCTTCGGTGGTCATTTTATTGCGTAATCTTTTCATATTATTTGCTGTTGCGAATCCCTAAGCGTTGTAATAACCCGATAATCCCTTCCCGCAGAAGCAATGATGTAAACTGCTTTTGTTCAGCCGGCGTCATCTCTTTCGCCAGCGTAGCTAACAGCACTTCAAGCGGTGCATCGCCAGACAGGGCGGGTATTTCTCCCTGACCCTCCGGGCGTTCTGCATTGCGAATATATTCACGAACCTGTTCATTGACGTGTACCAGTCGAGCCTTGCCCCCCTGGACGCCCGGTTTTGGTGATGTCGTCCAGCCTTCCTTGCGTACCCATTTATTAATGGTCTGGCGGCTATAACCGGTCAGTCTGGCAAGTTCATCTGGCGTCATCCTCTCCTTGAACATAACAATTCCCTGAATAGTTGTGGGTCTATTAAGTGTTCATTTTATAGCATCAATTTACATGAAACCGTGACATGAATAACTACTGAATGCGAGGCGTAATCCAAAAATGTTCATTTGCCTGATTTTTCAGCGATTGAAACAAGGCGCTGCAATTTGCCGTTGACACATTCGGACGGAATTCATATGATGCCGCCCGTCAACTCGACAAGCTTTACGTGACGGGGCTATAGCTCAGCTGGGAGAGCGCTTGCATGGCATGCAAGAGGTCAGCGGTTCGATCCCGCTTAGCTCCACCAAATTTCAAACCCTCGCTGTGAAGCGGGGGTTTTTTGTCTCTGATTTTTGCCGCTTTTGTAATACAGTCTACGCCCGGGTTAGTGCCGCCTGGTGAAAGCATCATTGGATGAAAAAGCGGCAACAGGCCGACTCCTGTTTGCTTCGCGATGCGAATAAACTTATTATTTGGGTGCCTGAAAACCCCGATCAGTGAGAGTAGTCTACTCATGTTTGTGGAGCATAATCTGATAAAAAATATCAAGATATTCACACTGGCGTTTACGCTCACCGTGGTACTTATTCAGCTATCCCGTTTTATTTCGCCACTTGCCGTTATCCACTCCAGCTATATCTTTCTGGCGTGGATGCCACTGTGCGTAATGCTGTCAATATTGTTCATCTTTGGCTGGCGTGGTGTTGTTCCTGTTTTATGCGGGATGTTTTGCACTAATCTGTGGAATTTCCATCTCTCATTTTTGCAAACTGCCGTCATGCTCGGTAGCCAGACATTTGTAGTGCTGTGTGCCTGTGCAATATTACGCTGGCAGTTAGGAACGCGTTGGCGTTATGGGTTGACCACCCGATACGTCTGGCGACGTCTCTTCTGGCTTGGTTTAGTGACGCCGATTGGCATCAAAGGCAGCATGTATCTGGTGGGTAGCTTTTTTGATTTCCCGCTAAAGATATCGACATTTTTCGGCGATGCAGATGCTATTTTCACGGTCGTTGATTTACTTAGCCTTTTCACGGCAGTGTTGATTTACAACATGCTCTATTACTATCTCACTCGCATGATTGTAAGCCCCCACTTTGCGCAGATATTGTGGCGCAGGGATATCGCCCCGTCGCTGAACAAAGAGAAACGTGCATTTACTTTAAGCTGGCTGGCGGCTCTTAGCGTACTGCTACTTCTGATGTGTACGCCTTATGAAAACGACTTTATTGCCGGTTACCTGGTGCCCGTTTTCTTCATCATCTTTACCCTTGGTGTTGGTAAACTTCGTTATCCGTTTTTAAATCTCACCTGGGCTGTTTCGACTCTTTTCCTCTTGAATTACAACCAGAATTTTTTACAAGGGGTCGAAACTGAATATTCGCTGGCATTTATTCTCGCGGTGCTGATTTCCTTTAGCGTTTGCCTGCTTTACATGGTGCGTATTTACCATCGAAGTGAATGGCTTAATCGCCGCTGGCATTTGCAGGCGCTGACCGATCCATTAACGCTATTACCCAACTTTCGTGCACTCGAGCAATCGCAGGAGCAGGAGGCGGGAAAGAGTTTTTGCTGCCTGCGTATTGATAATCTTGAGTTTATGAGTCGTCATTACGGTCTGGTGATGCGTGTTCATTGTATCCGCTCAATTTACCGTACCTTGCTGCCGTTGATGCAGGAAAACGAAAAGTTGTATCAACTGCCGGGCAGTGAATTGCTGCTGGTACTGACCGGGCCGGAAACGGAAGGCCGACTACAGCATATGGTTAACATCCTCAATAGTCGGCAGATTCATTGGAACAACACCGGTCTGGATATGGGCTATGGTGCCGCCTGGGGGCGTTTTGATGGCAATCAGGAAACCCTGCAGCCTATGTTGGGGCAGTTAAGCTGGCTGGCGGAACAATCCTGCGTTCATCACCACGTGTTGGCGTTGGATAATCGAGAGGAGATGGCGTCCGGGCAGACCACCAAACAGGTACTGTTGCTGAACACCATTCGTAAGGCGTTAGATAATGGTGATTTGCTTCTCTACGCCCAGCCCATTCGTAACAAAGAGGGGCAGGGCTATGATGAGATCCTGGCGCGTCTGAAATATGACGACGGCATTATGACGCCGGATAAATTTCTGCCGCTTATCGCCCAGTTTAACCTTAGCGCGCGTTTCGATTTGCAGGTGCTGGAATCTCTGTTGAAGTGGTTAGCAACTCACCCTTCCAACAATAAAGGTCCGCGCTTTTCAGTCAATTTAATGCCGCTCACTCTGCTGCAAAAAAATATCGCCGGGCGGATTATTCGTCTGTTTAAGCGTTATCACATCTCCCCGGAGACAGTCATTCTTGAGATCACCGAGGAGCAGGCGTTTTCAAATGCAGAGAGCAGCATGTACAACATCGAGCAACTGCATAAATTTGGCTTCCGTATTGCGATTGATGACTTTGGCACTGGTTATGCCAACTACGAGCGATTAAAACGTTTGCAGGCCGATATCATCAAGATTGATGGCGTCTTTGTGAAAGATATAGTGACTAATACGCTGGATGCGATGATTGTGCGGTCAATTACCGACCTGGCGAAAGCGAAGTCGTTAAGCGTGGTAGCGGAGTTTGTCGAAACGCAACAGCAGCAGGCGTTATTGCATAAACTTGGGGTGCAATATCTGCAAGGGTATTTGATTGGTCGCCCGCAGCCATTAGCTGATTAACAGGCGTAAAAAAGCCGGGGGATTATCCCCGGCATTTGAGGCTGATGACAACCAGTAAACTGTCTGATGCGCTATGCTTATCAGGCCTGGATGGGAATCACAATCTATTGAATTTGCGATGTTTTGTAGGCCGGATAAGGCGTTTACGCCGCATCCGGCATAAACAGAGCACACGTTGTCAACAAACTGAAGCCGGGGAACATTCCCCGGCTTTTTTAATGAATGTATTGGACTTAAAGCACCAGTGCTGCGATTGACGCAGAAAGTACGCTCACCAGCGTAGAGCCGTAAACCAGTTTCAGACCGAAGCGAGAAACCACGTTACCTTGCTCTTCGTTCAGACCTTTAACCGCGCCCGCGATAATCCCGATAGAAGAGAAGTTAGCAAAGGATACCAGGAATACAGAGATGATGCCTTCTGCACGCGGAGAAAGCGTGGAAGCAATTTTCTGCAGATCCATCATCGCAACGAACTCGTTGGAAACCAGTTTGGTCGCCATGATACTGCCCACTTGCAGTGCTTCGTTGGATGGAACACCCATTACCCATGCAACCGGATAGAAGATGTAGCCCAGGATGCCCTGGAAGGAGATGCTGTAGCCAAACCAGCCAGTCACGGTGGCAAACAGTGCGTTCAGTGCGGCGATCAGGGCGATAAAGCCGATCAGCATCGCTGCAACGATAATGGCGACTTTGAAACCTGCCAGAATGTATTCACCCAGCATTTCGAAGAAGCTCTGACCTTCGTGCAGGTTGGACATCTGAATGTTTTCTTCGCTGGCGTCAACACGGTAAGGGTTGATCAGCGATAGCACGATAAAGGTGCTGAACATGTTCAGTACCAGTGCAGCAACGACGTATTTCGGCTCCAGCATCGTCATGTATGCGCCAACGATGGACATCGACACGGTGGACATCGCTGTTGCTGCCATGGTGTACATACGATTACGGGAGATTTTGCCGAGGATATCTTTATAGGCGATAAAGTTCTCGGATTGTCCCAAAATCAGGGAACTGACGGCGTTAAAGGATTCCAGTTTGCCCATGCCGTTGACTTTGGAAAGCAGGAAACCAATCGCGCGGATAATCACCGGCAACACGCGAATGTGCTGGAGAATACCGATCAACGCAGAAATAAAGACGATAGGGCACAGCACTTTCAGGAAGAAGAACGCCAGGCCTTGATCATTCATGCTACCAAAGACGAAGTTAGTACCTTCGTTGGCAAATCCGAGCAGTTTTTCGAACATTTCGGAGAAGCCTTTCACGAAGCCCAGACCAACGTCAGAGTTCAGGAAGAACCACGCCAGTAATACTTCGATAACAAGCAGTTGAATAATATAACGGATACGAATTTTTTTGCGGTCGCTGCTTGCCAGCAATGCGAGAATCGCAACAACGGCTAGTGCCAGTACAAAATGAAGGACGCGGTCCATATTTGCTCCAAATATGAGGCAGGTTAAATTTCCGTGCACATTCTATGCAACATGATTCAGGAAAACGAGATCTGACACACACTATAATGACGTCCTGTGACAAGCTTCAAAAATAGTGAGCTGTCCTACATTTCTGCTATGTTGTGTATGGAAGCGGAAAGTTATGTAAATGTGCTAACATTAAACATAAAAATAACATTCAAGCCATCAATCTTTTCTTAGTCATAATCCTGGTCTATCAGAGAAATCATCACAACCCATTTAAATGAATTTGATAATCATTCTCGTTTGACATAGCATGAAACATAGCAAAGGCTATGTTTTAGAGGCACAACAAGATGACGAACTATCGCGTTGAGAGTAGCAGCGGACGGGCGGCGCGCAAGATGAGGCTCGCATTAATGGGACCTGCGTTCATTGCGGCGATTGGTTATATCGATCCCGGCAACTTTGCGACCAATATTCAGGCGGGTGCCAGCTTCGGCTATCAGCTATTGTGGGTTGTTGTCTGGGCTAATCTGATGGCGATGCTGATTCAGATCCTCTCGGCCAAGCTGGGGATTGCCACCGGTAAAAATCTGGCGGAACAAATTCGCGATCACTACCCGCGTCCGGTCGTCTGGTTCTATTGGGTTCAGGCAGAAATTATTGCGATGGCTACCGACCTGGCGGAATTTATTGGCGCGGCTATCGGTTTCAAACTGATTCTTGGGGTTTCGCTGTTGCAGGGCGCCGTATTAACGGGTATCGCAACCTTCCTGATTTTAATGCTGCAACGTCGCGGGCAAAAACCGCTGGAGAAAGTGATTGGCGGGCTACTGCTGTTTGTCGCAGCGGCTTACATTGTTGAGCTGATCTTCTCCCAGCCTAACCTGGCGCAGTTAGGTAAAGGAATGGTGATCCCGAGTTTACCTACCTCAGAGGCGGTCTTCCTGGCTGCGGGTGTGCTGGGGGCGACGATTATGCCGCATGTGATTTATTTGCACTCTTCGCTGACCCAGCATCTGCATGATGGGTCACGCCAGCAACGTTATTCAGCCACCAAATGGGATGTCGCGATTGCCATGACTATTGCTGGTTTTGTCAATCTGGCGATGATGGCAACGGCTGCTGCCGCGTTCCACTTTTCCGGCCATACTGGTGTCGCCGATCTTGACGAAGCCTACCTGACGCTGCAACCGCTGTTAAGCAATGCTGCAGCGACTGTCTTTGGTTTAAGCCTGGTGGCTGCAGGGCTTTCTTCAACGGTGGTGGGGACGCTGGCGGGGCAGGTGGTGATGCAGGGTTTTATTCGTTTCCATATCCCGCTGTGGGTGCGCCGGACAGTTACCATGTTGCCGTCATTTATTGTCATCCTGATGGGATTAGATCCGACACGAATTCTGGTCATGAGCCAGGTGCTGCTAAGTTTTGGTATCGCCCTGGCGCTGGTTCCACTGTTGATTTTCACCAGTGACAGTAAGTTGATGGGCGATCTGGTGAACAGCAAACGCGTAAAACAGACTGGCTGGGTGATTGTGGTGTTGGTAGTGGCGCTGAATATCTGGCTGTTGGTGGGAACGGCGCTGGGGTTGTAGTTGAACGGGCGTCGCATCAGACACCACAGGCGGATGCGGCGTAAAACGCCTTATCCGCCCTACGCGTTCAATGGAGTGGGGCTGTAGGCCTGATAAGACGCACAAGCTTCGC
The DNA here is from genome assembly GCF_002965965.1 of Escherichia sp. MOD1-EC5495. Taxonomy (NCBI): domain Bacteria; kingdom Pseudomonadati; phylum Pseudomonadota; class Gammaproteobacteria; order Enterobacterales; family Enterobacteriaceae; genus Escherichia; species Escherichia sp. MOD1-EC5495. Next base: position 115,401 of record NZ_PTRI01000015.1, on the reverse strand, counting down.
ATCAGGCATCGTGCTCCATTAGTGGATGTGTTTAATGACGATGTCCGTGTCCACGGCCTTTCCCGCGATGATCATCACGGTCGCGCCAGCCTTCACGATAGCCACGCTCATACGCTTTACGCTTATCCCAGCCACGGTGGTAGCCATTATCGTGACGCCACCAGCGGTTTTTACGCCATTCGTAATTACGGTGCCAGTAATCACGGTCGCGCCAGTGACCACCATCCCAGTAATTACCGTAATGATCGCGATCGCCAATTTGTAATTTGATTGATGGCAGTAGGGTAATTTCACCTGCGTTTGCCGCAAGCGGGGTAAAAGCCATCAGGGCGGCCGCCAGAAACAGTGACCTGAACATTGTTATTCTCCTTCACGATCGAAGCCGTCTGCGGCCTGTTAACGCAATATTACGGGGAGGTAAAGCCCCGTTTCATCGCCATAACTCTTAAATCATGAGGGAGAGCATTTTTTGCTAAAGGCTATCGTGGGGTGGTTGCTGCTTCGGGCGATTCACAATCATCATTGGTTTGCCAGCCAGCAATAGCCATGCCGGAAGCATAACGATACAAAGTAGCGGTAGCAGATTGGTATCAGGTACAACGACCGCCGCCATAAACAGGCTTAACCAGCCATCGCGCGTTACCACCAGTACCATACCGAGAATAGCGCAGGAGACAGTAATTGCCGCCGGGACTGCGGGAACGTGTTTATGTAGCATCAAACCTAACGCCACGCCAACAAACACTGCCGGGAATATTCGCCCGCCACGAAACCCGCTGGCGGCGGCAATGACCAGAGCGGCGAGCTTAATCACCGCCAGTAAAAAGTAATCACTGGTGCTGAAAGCCTGATTCATCACCATTTGCTGCATCTCATCCAGCCCTTTAAACAGTGAAACCGGCCCACCAATAACGCCCAAAATACCGAGAATAAACCCGCCAACCCCGAGCATGAGCACAGGGTTTTTAATCTGATGCATCATTGCGTGCAACCGTGGCAGACACCATACGGCGACCATCCCCGCAGCGATGGCAATCGCCGCTACAATCGCACCGCTGATGATGTCTGCCATCTGCATCTGTCCGTAATGCGCAATGGGCAGCGAAAAATGAGGATGGAAAAATAGACTTGTCGTCAGCGCACCAGCCGCCGCTGCCATTAACGGCGCAAAGAGTCGATCCCATAGCGGCACTTCATTACTGCCATTTAAGGTTTGCGAAAATATCAACGCCGCCGCAACAGGTGTGCCAAATAGCGCACCGATAGTTCCGGCTGAGGCTAAAATAGTCCATTCCATCCGGTTAACTCGAGGTAACAGACGAGCGCCTATCGCCACTGCGAGGGCGATATTAACGGTCATAATCGGATGTTCCGGCCCCAGGCTGACGCCACCGGCAAGACCGAGAATTAATGCTACGATAAGCCCTGGTAGCGCAGAAGGGGAGACTGGCGCGCCGATCAGCGGTTCACTGGCGGGGTCTGGTCCGGCATGACCCTGGCTGAAACGGATAACCAGTCCCACTGCGATCCCCGTCAGCGTTAATATTCCGATGATCCACAGCGGTGAATCCTGGGCTATCCCCAGACTTCCCGGCAGTCGTTGCCAGAGTAAATTCTGTAATACCGAGGCGATTTTCATCACCACAATCAGAATAAGACTGGACGCAATCCCAATTGCCAGGGCAGGAAGCGATAATAACAACATGGTTCTGGCTCGCGAATGGAGCATGTTCTATTCCTTATGCGGGGTCAGATACTTAGTTTGCCCAGCTTGCATAAAGGCATCGCTGCAATTGGTGCTGAAACGATAAAGTAATAGTGTGACCCAGATCGATATTTACAGGGAGCCCGCCTTTCCGGCGTTGTTGTTAGGCTCCCAGGTATTTACAGTGTGAGAAAGAATTATTTTGACTTTAGCGGAGCAGTAGAAGAATGACAAAGTATGCATTAGTCGGTGATGTGGGCGGCACCAACGCACGTCTTGCTCTGTGTGATATTGCCAGTGGTGAAATCTCGCAGGCTAAAACCTATTCTGGGCTTGATTATCCCAGCCTGGAAGCCGTTATCCGCGTTTATCTCGAAGAACATAAGGTCGAGGTGAAAGACGGTTGTATTGCCATCGCTTGCCCAATTACCGGTGACTGGGTGGCAATGACCAACCATACCTGGGCGTTCTCAATTGCCGAAATGAAAAAGAATCTCGGTTTTAGCCATCTGGAAATTATTAACGATTTTACCGCTGTATCGATGGCGATCCCGATGCTGAAAAAAGAGCATCTGATCCAGTTTGGTGGTAAGGAACCGGTTGAAGGTAAACCTATCGCGGTTTACGGTGCCGGAACAGGGCTGGGCGTGGCGCATTTGGTTCATGTCGATAAACGCTGGGTAAGCCTGCCAGGCGAAGGCGGTCACGTTGATTTTGCGCCAAACAGCGAAGAAGAGGCCATTATTCTCGAAATACTGCGTGCTGAAATAGGCCATGTCTCTGCTGAACGCGTGCTCTCTGGACCAGGCCTGGTGAATTTGTACCGCGCGATTGTGAAAGCCGACAACCGCCTGCCAGAAAATCTCAAGCCAAAAGATATTACCGAACGCGCGCTGGCCGACAGTTGCACCGATTGCCGCCGCGCGTTGTCGCTGTTTTGCGTGATTATGGGCCGTTTTGGCGGCAATCTGGCGCTCAATCTCGGCACATTTGGCGGCGTGTATATTGCAGGCGGTATCGTGCCGCGTTTCCTTGAGTTCTTCAAAGCCTCTGGTTTCCGTGCCGCTTTTGAAGACAAAGGCCGCTTTAAAGAATATGTCCATGATATTCCGGCTTATCTCATCGTCCATGACAATCCGGGTCTTCTCGGCTCAGGCGCACATTTACGCCAGACCTTAGGGTACGTCCTGTAAATCCTTCCTGCCATATCGGGAGGCAACTCTCCCGATAACCTTTTAAATCATGCGGTTAGTTCAATTTTTCTTTGTGTTTCATCACAAGGCCGACCTGCGTCACACTTCCGCACTACGGGATTAATTCTCCAGTAAATGCATTATTTGTCTGGTAACGGCAATTTGTTTTGCACGTTCATAATTTCACTCGTTAACTATAAACGAACGAGGAAATAACGATGAGTAATAAACTGATTGCCTTATGTGCCTGCCCGATGGGCCTTGCGCACACTTTTATGGCGGCTCAGGCGCTGGAAGAGGCTGCGGTGGAAGCTGGCTATGAAGTGAAGATTGAAACCCAGGGCGCAGACGGCATCCAGAATCGCCTGACGGCGCAGGATATCGCCGAAGCAACCATCATCATCCACTCCGTAGCTGTTACCCCGGAAGATAACGAACGTTTCGAATCCCGCGACGTTTATGAAATCACTTTGCAGGACGCAATTAAAAACGCTGCGGGCATCATCAAAGAAATCGAAGAGATGATTGCCGCTGAACAACCGTAATTTTCGACAGGGATAATTGTTATGGCCATTAAAAAACGCAGTGCAACCGTTGTGCCTGGCGCATCCGGTGCGGCAGCGGCAATTAAGAATCCGCAGGCCTCTAAAAGCAGCTTCTGGGGTGAACTTCCGCAGCATGTGATGTCAGGGATTTCACGCATGGTGCCGACCTTAATTATGGGCGGCGTGATCCTCGCTTTCAGCCAGCTGATTGCTTATAGCTGGCTAAAAATTCCCGCTGACATTGGCATTATGGATGCACTTAATAGCGGGAAATTTTCCGGTTTCGACCTCTCCTTACTGAAATTTGCCTGGCTGTCGCAGTCCTTCGGCGGCGTGTTGTTTGGTTTTGCCATTCCGATGTTTGCCGCTTTTGTGGCGAACTCTATCGGCGGCAAACTGGCGTTCCCGGCTGGGTTTATTGGCGGGTTGATGTCTACCCAGCCAACGCAACTGCTGAACTTTGATCCCAGTACTATGCAGTGGGCGACCTCTTCACCGGTGCCGTCTACCTTCATTGGTGCACTGATTATTTCCATCGTTGCGGGTTATCTCGTGAAGTGGATGAACCAGAAAATCCAGTTACCGGATTTCCTGTTAGCGTTCAAAACCACATTTTTGCTACCGATTCTTTCCGCCATTTTTGTCATGCTGGCGATGTATTACGTCATCACCCCATTTGGGGGTTGGATCAACGGTGGGATCCGTGCCGTATTGACCGCTGCAGGTGAGAAGGGGGCGCTGATGTATGCGATGGGTATCGCAGCAGCGACCGCAATCGACCTCGGTGGCCCAATCAACAAAGCAGCAGGTTTCGTTGCTTTCAGCTTTACCACTGACCACGTATTACCGGTTACCGCGCGTTCTATCGCAATCGTCATTCCGCCGATTGGTCTGGGTCTGGCGACTATTATCGACCGTCGTTTAACCGGCAAACGCCTGTTTAACGCCCAGCTTTATCCGCAGGGTAAAACCGCCATGTTCCTGGCGTTTATGGGGATCAGTGAAGGTGCGATTCCGTTTGCGCTGGAAAGCCCCATCACCGCAATTCCGTCCTATATGGTCGGTGCGGTTGTCGGCTCCACCGCCGCTGTCTGGTTGGGTGCAGTGCAATGGTTCCCTGAATCAGCAATCTGGGCGTGGCCGCTGGTGACTAATCTGGGCGTCTACATGGCGGGGATCGCGCTGGGGGCAATCATTACCGCGCTGATGGTGGTGTTCCTGCGTTTGATGATGTTCCGCAAAGGCAAATTGTTAATCGATAGCCTGTAAGAAGGAAAATTCAGATGACATTACTCGCTTCGCTGCGTGACTGGCTTAAGGCGCAACAACTGGATGCGGTGCTTCTCTCCTCACGACAGAACAAACAGCCGCATCTGGGGATCTCCACCGGATCAGGTTATGTAGTGATTAGCCGTGAAAGTGCGCACATTCTGGTGGATTCGCGCTATTACGCGGAGGTGGAAGCTCGTACGCAAGGCTACCAGCTGCATTTGCTTGACGCGACGCACATGCTGGCAACCATCGTCAATCAAATCATTGCCGATGAGCAGTTGCAAACGCTCGGTTTTGAAGGCCAGCAGGTGAGTTGGGAAACCGCGCACCGCTGGCAGTCTGAACTCAATGCGAAACTGGTAAGCGCCACGCCGGATGTGCTGCGGCAAATCAAAACGCCAGAGGAGGTGGAGAAAATCCGCCTCGCCTGTGGGATTGCCGATCGCGGAGCGGAGCATATTCGCCGCTTTATTCAGGCGGGGATGAGCGAATGCGAGATAGCTGCTGAACTGGAGTGGTTTATGCGCCAGCAGGGCGCAGAAAAAGCCTCCTTTGACACCATTGTTGCCAGCGGCTGGCGTGGGGCGCTGCCGCACGGTAAAGCCAGCGACAAAGTGGTTGCAGCGGGCGAGTTTGTCACCCTCGATTTTGGTGCGCTGTATCAGGGCTACTGCTCTGATATGACGCGCACCTTCCTGGTTAATGGCGAAGGGGTGAGCGCCGAATCTCACCCGCTGTTTGGTGTGTATCAGATTGTCCTGCAAGCGCAGCAGGCGGCAATCTCCGCGATTCGCCCCGGCGTGCGTTGCCAGCAGGTTGACGACGCCGCGCGCCGGGTGATTACAGAGGCTGGTTTTAGCGAGTATTTCGGCCATAACACCGGCCATGCTATCGGCATTGACGTTCATGAAGATCCGCGTTTTTCAACACGTGATACCACGATGCTCCAGCCAGGCATGTTACTGACCGTAGAGCCGGGGATTTATTTGCCAGGGCAAGGGGGCGTGCGCATCGAAGATGTCGTGCTGGTTACCCCGCAAGGCGCAGAAGTGCTCTACGCCATGCCGAAAACAGTGTTGCTCACGGGAGAGGCATAATGGATTTATCGCTATTAAAAGCGTTGAGTGAGGCAGATGCGATCGCCTCCTCGGAACAGGAAGTCCGGCAGATTCTGCTGGATGAAGCGGATCGACTGCAAAAAGAAGTGCGATTTGATGGTCTGGGATCGGTGCTGATCCACCTCAATGAATCGACAGGTCCGAAAGTGATGATCTGTGCGCATATGGACGAAGTGGGATTTATGGTGCGCAGCATCTCCCGCGAAGGCGCGATCGATGTGTTGCCGGTTGGCAACGTGCGCATGGCTGCCCGCCAGTTGCAGCCGGTGCGCATCACCACCCGTGAAGAGTGCAAAATACCTGGCCTGCTTGACGGCGAGAGGCAGGGGAATGACGTCAGCGCCATGCGCGTAGACATTGGTGCGCGTTCGTATGACGAAGTGATACAGGCAGGAATTCGTCCAGGCGATCGCGTCACGTTTGATACCACTTTTCAGGTTCTCCCTCACCAGCGGGTGATGGGTAAAGCTTTTGACGATCGTCTCGGTTGCTACCTGTTAGTGACCTTACTGCGCGAACTGCACGACGCCGAACTGCCTGCGGAAGTGTGGCTGGTAGCCAGCTCCAGCGAAGAGGTGGGGTTACGCGGCGGGCAAACTGCCACCCGCGCGGTGTCGCCGGACGTCGCCATTGTGCTTGATACCGCCTGCTGGGCGAAAAACTTTGATTATGGCGCGGCGAACCATCGCCAGATTGGTAACGGTCCGATGCTGGTGTTAAGCGATAAATCGCTGATTGCGCCGCCAAAACTCACCGCCTGAATCGAAACCGTGGCGGCAGAAATTGGCGTGCCGTTACAGGCCGATATGTTCAGCAACGGCGGTACGGACGGCGGAGCGGTGCATTTAACCGGTACTGGCGTACCTACGGTGGTGATGGGGCCAGCCACCCGCCACGGACATTGCGCCGCATCGATTGCCGATTGCCGCGACATTTTGCAGATGCAGCAACTTTTATCTGCCCTTATTCAACGTCTTACCCGTGAGACGGTTGTTCAACTGACGGATTTCAGATGATTTCCCGATTAACCCGGAGCGGTTATGTTAACAATTCAATTTCTCTGTCCTTTGCCTAACGGCCTTCATGCCCGTCCGGCGTGGGAACTTAAAGAACAGTGCAGCCAGTGGCAAAGTGAAGTGATCTTCATCAACCATCGGCAGAACGCCAAGGCCGATGCCAAAAGTTCACTGGCGCTGATTGGCACCGGCACCTTATTTAATGACAGTTGCAGCCTGAGCATTAGCGGCAGCGACGAAGAGCAGGCGCGGCGCGTACTCGAAGAGTACATCCAGGTGCGCTTTATCGACAGCGACAGCATCCAACCGACACAAGCAGAACTGACGGCGCATCCGCTGCCACGTTCATTAAGTCGCCTTAACCCGGATTTGCTGTACGGTAACGTGCTGGCGAGCGGCGTCGGCGTTGGTTCGTTAACGTTGTTGCAGAGCGACAGCCTCGACAGTTATCGGGCGATCCCTGCCAGTGCGCAAGACTCCACTCGCCTGGAACACAGCCTGGCAACGCTTGCCGAGCAACTGAACCAGCAACTACGTGAGCGTGACGGCGAAAGTAAAACCATTCTTAGCGCCCATTTGTCGCTGATTCAGGATGAAGAGTTTGCGGGGAATATCCGTCGTCTGATGGCTGAACAACATCAGGGGCTGGGGGCGGCGATCGTCAGCAATATGGAGCAGGTTTGCGACAAACTTTCTGCTTCTGCCAGCGATTATCTGCGTGAGCGAGTTAGTGATATTCGTGATATCAGCGAACAGTTGCTGCATATCACTTGGCCGGAGTTGAAACCGCGCAATAATCTGCTGCTTGAAAAACCGACCATTCTGGTCGCAGAAGATTTAACCCCAAGCCAGTTTTTGAGCCTCGATTTAAAAAATCTTGCGGGCATGATTCTGGAGAAAACCGGGCGCACCTCGCATACCCTGATTCTGGCCCGCGCCTCGGCGATCCCGGTACTGAGCGGCCTGCCGCTGGATGCGATAGCCCGTTATGCCGGGCAACCTGCGGTGCTTGACGCCCAGTGCGGCGTGCTGGCGATCAATCCTGATGACGCGGTGAGCGGTTATTACCAGGTCGCGCAGACGCTGGCGGATAAACGTCAGCAGCAACAGGCGCAGGCCGCCGCGCAGCTGGCCTATTCCCGTGATAACAAGCGTATCGATATTGCGGCGAATATTGGCACTGCTCTGGAAGCACCAGGTGCGTTTGCCAATGGCGCGGAAGGCGTCGGGCTGTTCCGTACCGAAATGTTGTATATGGATCGCGACAGCGCGCCGGACGAACAGGAACAGTTTGAAGCCTACCAGCAAGTGCTACTGGCGGCGGGCGACAAGCCGATTATCTTCCGCACGATGGACATCGGCGGCGATAAAAGCATTCCTTACCTCAACATTCCCCAGGAAGAGAACCCGTTCCTCGGCTATCGCGCGGTACGTATTTACCCGGAATTTGCCGGCCTGTTTCGCACTCAACTGCGGGCGATTTTACGAGCTGCCAGTTTTGGCAACGCCCGGTTGATGATTCCGATGGTTCACAGCCTCGATCAGATCTTATGGGTGAAGAGCGAGATCCAGAAAGCAATCGTTGAGCTTAAGCGCGATGGCCTGCGTCATGCAGAGGCGATTACGTTGGGTATCATGGTGGAAGTGCCGTCGGTTTGCTACATCATCGACCACTTCTGCGATGAGGTCGATTTCTTCAGTATTGGTTCCAACGATATGACCCAGTATCTGTATGCGGTCGATCGCAATAACCCGCGCGTATCGCCGCTGTATAACCCGATTACACCATCGTTCCTGCGCATGTTGCAGCAGATAGTGACCACTGCGCATCAGCGGGGAAAATGGGTGGGCATTTGTGGTGAACTGGGTGGTGAAAGCCGTTACCTGCCGCTACTGCTTGGGCTGGGTCTGGATGAGTTAAGCATGAGTAGCCCACGCATTCCGGCGGTGAAAAGCCAGTTGCGTCAACTGGATAGCGAGGCGTGTCGGGAACTGGCACGTCAGGCATGTGAATGTCGCAGCGCGCAGGAAATTGAAGCGTTACTCACCGCGTTTACGCCGGAAGAAGACGTTCGTCCGCTGCTGGCGCTAGAGAATATCTTTGTTGATCAGTCCTTTAGCAATAAAGAACAGGCGATTCAGTTCCTGTGCGGCAACCTCGGCGTTAACGGGCGCACTGAACATCCGTTCGAGCTGGAAGAAGATGTCTGGCAGCGGGAAGAGATTGTCACCACTGGCGTTGGTTTTGGCGTGGCGATCCCGCACACTAAATCTCAGTGGATCCGCCATTCCAGTATCAGCATTGCCCGGCTGGTGAAACCGATTGACTGGCAGTCAGAAATGGGCGAAGTCGAGCTGGTGATTATGCTGACGCTGGGCGCTAGCGAAGGGATGAATCATGTGAAAGTCTTCTCGCAGCTGGCGCGCAAACTGGTGAATAAAAACTTCCGCCAGTCGCTGTTCGCCGCGCAAGATGCACAAAGCATCCTGACGCTGCTGGAAACAGAATTAACCTTCTAAAGTTAGCCCTGAAAACGGGCGCTGTACTCTCCCGGCGTCAGGCCAAACTGACGCCGGAAGACGCGACAAAAATAGTCGCTGTCTGGAAAGCCGCAACGCTGTGCCACTTCATGAATCGACAGATGATATTTCTGCAAAATCATCCTCGCCTTTGCCATTCGCACCCAACGCACATATTCGATAAAACGCATCGTCCCATGCTGCGCAAACAGTTTTGACAGATGATTGGGCGTGATATTAAAAAACTGCGCCACGCTCTCGCGGGTGAGCGGCTGGGCGTAGTTATCCTGAACCCAGTTACAAATGCTGTGATAGAGAAAATCGCCGCGCGGCTGTGAATTGCCCGGCGGCATGTTCACCACATTTCGGCAAAGATGCAGCAAACTTAACACCAGCGGCTGAATGATATTCTGCTCCAGCGGCGAACGGCTGAGATGGGTGAGGGCAGTAAGCATCGCTTCACCTTCGCCACGTTGCAGGCTGGGAAGCTGGAGCTGGCGAACCGGATGCAGTAACGACGTGGTACGGCTATCGTAAAACGATAACCCCAGCCAGGTCAGCGCGAACACCAGGCTTAACAGCATCACCGGTTTTTTGTTCACTGGTAAATTAGCCGCGCGCGCCGGAATAAACAGCATTTCTCCTTCCACCATGTGCTGCTGCTTTGCTTCCAGCAGGTTGCCGTATTCGCCGCGCAGCACAATATCCAGACGGGGAAAATCAATACACAAACTGCCCACCGGCAACGTGGCGGGCTGACTGGCAAACCAGACGCGCCCCAGTAGTTGCGGGTTAAGCACCAGGCCGCTGAACAGATCGGCGAAAAATTGTTGATCGGCGGGCAAGTCTGTTGCTTTCATGAAAGTTCCCGATTACAGATGCATTAACTGCCTGAATTCTTTTACTTTGCTACGGCTGACCGGCACTTCAAAATCCAGATCTTTCAGTCGCAGAATGTAGGTGTTATTAAACCACGGTTCGATTTCGCGGATTTTGTTCAGATTGACACAAAACGAGCGATGGCAGCGGAAAAAATGCGACGGTGGTAGCTTGCTGCAAAACTCGGTAATGTTCATCGGCATTACGTAGGATTCACGCCGCGTATAGACAAAGGTCATTTTTTCGTGCGCTTCGGCGTAATAGATATCGTTAATTGGCGTGACGATTATTCGCTCATCTTTCACCAGATTAATGGTGTCATTCTCACGCGTTACCGTCGCGGCAGGCGTACTGCTGGTCTGCTGTTGTTGCCAGGCCGCTTCCAGTTTTTGCAGCATCCCGGTAATGCGTGACTCCTGATACGGTTTGAGAATGTAGTCAAACGCCTCCAGTTCAAACGCTTCTACCGCATGTTCTTTCCACGCAGTGATGAACACAATAAATGGTTTATGGGCGAACTGGCTGATGTTTTGCGCCAGCAACACGCCATCCAGCGACGGAATATTGATATCCAGAAAAATGGCGTCGACGCGGTTATGCTGCAAAAACTTCAACACGTCCAGACCGTCGTCAAAGGTGCCGACAATCTCCATCTGGCTGTGCTCTTTAATTAGCCAGCTCAGTTCCTGTTGTGCCAGGAATTCGTCTTCAACAATGATGACTTTCACAATATCACTCCGGCTCAAAGCAATAACGTAGCCTGTGAGGCGACTGGGGTGCGTTGGTTAGGAATGTAAAACGCAATTTCCGTCCCCGGCTCCAGGCGGCGGATATGCAGCCCCTCGCCATACAATAACTTCACGCGATGATGGACATTCAGCAGGCCAATTTTATTGCCCGGCATTTCGTTCGCTTCGACCCGCTCAATCACTTTCGGATCGATGCCGTGCCCGGTATCTCTCACCGCAATGCGTACCCGATTACCGCACTCTGCAACGCTGATGGTGACAACGCCTTTACCTTTGCAAGGCTGAATACCGTGGACAATAGCGTTCTCCACCAACGGCTGGATCAGCAGGCTGGGTATACAGCAATTCACCTCTTCATCAATATCATAGATAACCGTCAGCTTGTCGCCAAAGCGAGCCTGCTCAATGGCGATATAGTCTTTTATTTGATACAGCTCTTTTTTGATATCGATTTGCTCATCGTCTTTTAATTCAATGTTATAGCGCAGATAACGTGACAGATTAAAGATCAGCTGGCGAGCGGTATCCGGATTCAGGCGAATTGATGAGGAGATTGCATTCAGAGCGTTAAACAGAAAATGGGGATTAATTTTGCTTTGCAGGGCGCGAAGCTCTGCCTTATTTGCCATTTCACGCAGCTGCTCGGCGCGAGAAACTTCCAGTTGCGTGGAGATGATTTGCGACAAACCGACCGCCATTTCCTGCAATGACGAGGTGATCTGATGTGCGTGGCAGTAGTAAATTTTCAGCGTCCCGGTAACGACTCCTTTCTCCCAAAGCGGGATCACCAGCATTGAGTGGATTTCCGGTGTGCGGTGAGCTTCATCATTATTTTTAATGATGATTTTTCCGTAATTCATCGCCTGACGTGTGGTTGGGCTAATAAAGTCATCACCATTCTGATAGTTATGTTCACCCACGCCAACGTAGGCCAGCACATGATCGGTATTGGTGATTGCTACCGCATCGGCGTGAATGTCATCGCGGATAATTTCGCAGACCTTGCGTAATGACTCGCTATTGACATGGCGAAACAGCGGCAGCGTTTTGTTGGCGATATCCAGCGCCAGCTTGGCTTGCCGCGCGGCGCTGGCCTCCTTTTCGCCCTCAACGCTTTGCACCAGCAGCACAATAAAACCGATACAGACGCTGCCGAGGATCATTGGAATCCCGATTTTTGACACAATGTCCAGCCCCAGTTCAGTGGTCGGCGCCCAGACAATCACCAGAATCATGGTCAGCGTTTCGCACAACATGCCGCCGAGAATACCGACTCGCCAACGCTGCGCTTTGGGGATTTTCAGGTTGATCCAGCCCGATATACATCCCGCCAGAATACTGGTGATAAAGCAGGGGATCGCCGTCACGCCACCAATATCAATAAGATAGCGGTGAATCCCGGCTATCACGCCGGTAATGATCCCCACCCACGGGCCAAATAAAATCCCGCCGGACATCACCGCAATAATACGTACATTAACCAGTGAGCCTTCCACCGGCACACCGGACCAGGTGCTGAACAGGGCAAACAGCGAGAAAATGGCGGTAACGGCGAGCAGCTCTTTCGGTGAGTGTGCCGACTTGTGCAACAGTTCGCGAAACAGGCGGATACGGATGAGAAAGAACAGGCAGATAAGCATTAACGCTGCCCGATCGAAGACCGCCAGCAGCATGTTGAATATTTCGTGCACGGGTAACTCTGGATAAGGATTAAACCTCTATGATAGGTAACCTGAAGGCTGATGACCAGCAGGCCGTTTTTGAGGAAAAACCACAATTTTAAAAGGGGATTGTCAGGCAAATGGTGTATTGGCAATGCATCTCTTGATAATGCACACTCAATAAGTAAATTTATTGAAATTATAATGTTAATTAATATGAATTTAATTTTCCTGAAAGAAAGTAAGGATTTCCCGTTTTATTACAGGTTTTCCTCTTTTTTTGGTAGAAAAAAATATTTGCTAAAACGCTCGACAGACAGAAATTAATCAGGCTATTTTCAAAACAGCCACCATCGTGGCAGCGTCGCTCGGACGGTCCGGGCGCTAACGTTAATCTGAGGAAATTATGGCTGACACTCGCCCTGAACGTCGCTTTACGCGTATTGATCGTCTCCCGCCCTACGTTTTTAACATTACCGCTGAACTGAAAATGGCTGCGCGCCGGCGTGGCGAAGATATTATCGATTTCAGTATGGGGAATCCGGACGGCGCGACCCCGCCGCATATCGTCGAAAAACTCTGTACCGTGGCGCAGCGCCCGGACACACACGGCTATTCCACTTCACGCGGCATTCCCCGGTTGCGTCGCGCCATTTCCCACTGGTATCAGGATCGCTACGACGTTGAGATAGATCCGGAATCAGAAGCCATCGTCACCATTGGCTCGAAAGAGGGGCTGGCGCACCTGATGCTGGCGACGCTGGATCACGGCGACACTGTGCTGGTGCCGAATCCAAGTTATCCGATTCATATCTACGGCGCGGTGATTGCCGGTGCGCAGGTACGTTCAGTGCCACTGGTGGAGGGTGTTGATTTCTTCAATGAACTGGAACGCGCAATTCGCGAAAGTTATCCGAAACCGAAGATGATGATCCTCGGCTTCCCGTCGAACCCAACCGCGCAATGTGTGGAACTGGAATTCTTCGAAAAGGTTGTTGCGCTGGCGAAACGCTACGATGTACTGGTGGTTCACGACCTGGCCTATGCCGATATCGTCTACGATGGCTGGAAAGCGCCGTCAATCATGCAGGTTCCGGGCGCACGTGACGTGGCGGTCGAGTTCTTTACCTTGTCGAAAAGTTACAACATGGCAGGCTGGCGTATTGGCTTTATGGTCGGTAACAAAACGCTGGTCAGTGCGCTGGCGCGTATCAAAAGCTACCACGATTACGGTACTTTTACGCCATTGCAGGTGGCTGCAATTGCCGCGCTGGAAGGCGATCAACAGTGCGTGCGCGATATTGCCGAACAGTATAAGCGCCGCCGCGATGTGCTGGTAAAAGGGCTGCATGAAGCGGGCTGGATGGTTGAAATGCCGAAGGCTTCGATGTATGTCTGGGCAAAAATCCCTGAACCGTATGCGGCAATAGGCTCGCTGGAGTTTGCCAAAAAGCTGCTTAACGAAGCGAAGGTCTGTGTCTCTCCGGGGATTGGCTTTGGCGACTACGGCGACACGCATGTACGCTTTGCGCTGATTGAAAACCGTGACCGTATTCGTCAGGCGATACGCGGGATTAAAGCGATGTTCCGCGCAGACGGTTTACTGCCCGCCAGCAGTAAACATATTCACGAAAACGCCGAATAAATGCATTCTCAGAAAAGCAAACAGGAGCCAGATGGCTCCTGTTTTTCGTTGCACAGTTTGCTTTTAGATCATCAGGGCAAAAGTACCGGCCCAAACGATGACCATAAAAGAAATGCCCATAAAGAAATATTTCACTTTACATCTCTCCGCGTAATTACAGTTACGCCTGAATGACTTCATTACATCTGATACAGTGAGCTGACACCGGGAAAACGACCTTAACAGGCCTCTGTTTTGCCGTGGGCATCACCCCAGAATTCTGAGCTGATTTGCTCGAGACGGCGCTAATGTACGCCTAAAACTAAATTGAAACAAGTGGCATTTTCTTATTTACTTTTAGTAACTTACGAGTGTCTCATATCGGCGACAGTTTAATTTCTGTCAGTAATAATTCATGATTCAGCGAAGGGGAAAGCCTTAAGAAAAAAGCCATAAAAACCATTGAGTTATTATGGCTAATTTGAGGAGGGAAGAAGAGCTGGTCGTTTGTTAAACGTATAACGACGCTTCACCCACCGGACGCGTTTTGAAGCGGCGGTGGATCCAGAGATACTGCTCCGGTGCGCGCATAATCTCTTTCTCAATAATCTTGTTCATATAAGCCGCAGCCTGACCTTCATCTGTCGGGTAGCCTTCCATTTCTGGGGTGATATACAAACGGTATCCGCTGTAATCGGCTTTTCGTACCATCGTCACAGTCAACATGGCGGAACCTGAGAGGCGTGACAATACGTAAGTGCCATTGGTTGTCGCAACATTTTCTACCGCAAAGAACGGAGCGAAGGAGCTTCCTTTACGACCATAATCCTGGTCGGGAGCGAACCATACGGCTTCACCTTTTTTCAAAGCACCAACAATACCGCGCAGATTATTTCTGCCGATCATCGCTTTATTCGAACGCATCCGACCACGGGTCTGCACCCATTCCATCAATTGATTATTATGCGGACGATAAGTTGCCATCATTGGCTGGCAAATCCCCATTACGCGGCCGCCCAGTTCCAGTGACATAAAATGTACGCCGACTACCATCACGCCGCGATTTTGCATTTGCGCGCGTTGCAGGTTATCCAGACCTTCAACATCAAACCATTTACGCACGCGACGATCGGGCCAGAACCACGCCATGCCGGTTTCTACCAGCGCCATGCCGAGTGAACGAAAGTTTTCGGCAATCATCTTCTCGCGTTCTTCAGATGAATGCTGCGGGAAGCAAAGTTCAAGGTTTTTGCGGGCGATGGATTCGCGACGTTTCAGAAATGGTCTGGCCATCGTGCCGATACGTGTGCCAAGAAAACACAGGACAGGATAAGGAAGCTGTACCCAAAGCCAGAGTACGCCCAGACCAAACCACGTGAGCCAGTAGCGAGGATGGAGAAACTCGCGGGAAAATTTGCGTTGTGGAAACATAGTTACCTTCTGTAGATACGAATTGTTGTATCGCAGAAGATTCCATGTCGACAGCGGTACACTCAATATATTAGGCCATCATGTACGACAATGGTTCCTGTAAAGAGTGTAAAGACTAGCCAGGACAAAACCACGAGGAGCATGAATGCGGTACTTCCATTTTATCATCAGCCGATTGTTTTCAGCTACTGATTATTAATCACTCAAGTAAATATTTTTCAGAACTGGAAGCTCTATTTTTAACATCTTGTTTTTATTAGAACCTGGCAAAAATTGCCAGCGATTAAGAATTGTCTTACTATTAAACTACCTGAAGTAACAGGTTTTTTAGCGCGGCAGGAGGTTGAGCTATGATTTATTTATGGATGTTTCTCGCTCTGTGTATCGTTTGTGTCAGCGGATATATTGGCCAGGTACTAAATGTAGTATCTGCTGTCTCTTCATTTTTCGGCATGGTGATCCTCGCCGCCCTCATTTATTACTTCACTATGTGGTTAACTGGCGGTAATGAGCTGGTAACGGGGATATTTATGTTTATTGCCCCAGCTTGTGGCTTGATGATCCGCTTTATGGTGGGGTATGGAAGGCGGTAATAAATGGTGTCCCCTGCAGGAATCGAACCTGCAATTAGCCCTTAGGAGGGGCTCGTTATATCCATTTAACTAAGAGGACAATGCGGCATGAGTATAACCGCTATTAAACAGCGGGGTAAGTACACTGTCGCTCGATTGCTTAAACCCTCGCCACTTATAGCAGATTTTTATCATTTTTCTTAATGATTTCCGCATGTTCTGCTTTCTGGCGTGCCTCTTCTTTACGCTTGTTACTCATATCGTTACGGATTTGCGCATGGCTCATTAATGCGAAGATGAAGGTGCCGCCGCAGATGTTTCCCGCCAGAGTAGGTAGCGCGAATGGCCAGATGAAATCGCTCCAGTGCAGCGTGCCGTTAAAGACCAGATAGAGGATCTCTACAGAACCGACGACGATGTGGGTAGTGTCGCCCAGTGCGATAAGCCATGTCATCAATATAATTACGACAATCTTTGCCGCTCCCGCAGCAGGGAACATCCATACCATTGTGGCTATAAGCCAGCCGGAGATGATCGCGTTGGCAAACATCTCGCTGGGGGTGTTCTTCATCACACCCATGCCGATTTTGACAAACGCATCGCGGGTTTCTTCATTAAAGATAGGCATATACTCAAACGCCCACGCCGCAATACCTGTTCCGAGAATATTACCCAGCAGTACGACACCCCATAACCGCATCAGTAAGCCGATGTTGCCGATAGTCGGTTTTTGCATCACCGGCAGTACCGCAGTTACGGTATTCTCAGTAAATAATTGCTGGCGAGCCATAATGACGATAATAAAACCAAAGGTATAACCCAGATTCTCCAGCAAAAAGCTCCCCGGTACACCTTCCAGTTCGACATGAAATATCCCTTTTGCCAGTAGAGATGCGCCCATCGACAGACCCGCTGCAATGGCTGACCATAGTAGCGCCATTGCGTCGCGCTCCAGCTCTTTTTCGCCGTCCTGGCGGATATGTTCGTGAATAGCCATCGCTCTGGAGGGGAGCCGGTCTTCATCGATTTCTATTTTTTTTCCACGCTCTTTTTCTTCGCTCTCTACTTCAAGTTCGTCGCTGTGTTTATCTATTTTGTCATTGTCCATGGTGTCGTCTCTTGAATTAGCACGTATAGCTAAAGCGTAGCGGCTTTTTTGCTCGCAACTGGCGGGAGTTACTCTGAAAATGTATAAAAGACTGCGTTTGCCTTTTTCTGTTTCTACAGAATCAAGTAGCCTACAGGGCGGCGATTACCAGGCTATGATCAAGTCAGCATTCCAGGGCGTCTGGACATCAGTTGACGTGCTGTTACAATCGCCCACACCTAAACAGGCGGATACGGTATCGTTCCGTCATGGATGGCAAACTGCATAAGCCATAAAAAAGCCATAAAAAACAGGGAGACATTTATGAAGCTTCGCCTGTCGGCGCTTGCTCTGGGAACTACGCTTCTGGTGGGGTGTGCGAGTTCCGGTACAGATCAGCAAGGGCGTTCTGACCCGTTAGAAGGGTTCAACCGCACCATGTACAATTTTAACTTCAATGTGTTAGACCCGTATGTGGTTCGACCGGTAGCTGTCGTCTGGCGTGATTATGTTCCGCAACCGGCGCGTAACGGTTTGAGCAACTTTACCGGCAACCTTGAAGAACCTGCGGTGATGGTTAACTACTTCTTGCAGGGCGACCCTTATCAGGGGATGGTTCACTTTACCCGCTTTTTCCTGAACACCATTTTGGGTATGGGCGGCTTTATTGATGTTGCGGGGATGGCGAATCCGAAACTGCAACGCACTGAACCTCACCGTTTTGGTAGCACGCTCGGTCACTATGGCGTGGGCTATGGGCCGTACGTTCAGTTACCGTTCTACGGTAGCTTTACGCTGCGTGATGACGGCGGTGATATGGCAGATAGTCTTTACCCGGTACTTTCCTGGCTGACCTGGCCGATGTCGGTGGGTAAATGGACGCTTGAAGGGATCGAAACTCGTGCGCAGTTGCTGGATTCTGACGGCTTGCTTCGCCAGTCCTCCGATCCTTATATCATGGTGCGCGAGGCTTACTTCCAGCGTCATGATTTCATCGCCAATGGCGGTGAACTCAAACCACAAGAAAACCCGAATGCGCAAGCGATTCAGGATGATTTAAAAGATATCGATTCTGAATAAGCCGCAAATAAAAAAGGTGAGTCGTAAAACTCACCTTTTTTCTTACTAAGCTAACGTGTTATTAGAACGCGTAATTAAAGTTAGTCCCGAACAGCCAGGCTTTACCTTCAGACTCGAAGGAATAAGCTGCCGCGCCTTCACCTTCGGTGAATTTCACTTTCTGACCATGCATATAAGATGCGCCAACGTCAATGGATGCATCTTCATTAAATGCGTAGGTTAACCCAGCACTTAACCACAAGCGATCCTGGTCAGGAATGGAAATAGAACGTTTATCTGCCGGAACCGGGCTGTCGTCATAGGCGATACCGGTACGGAAGGTCCAGTTTTTATCGTAATAGTAGGTTGCACCCAACGCGATACGATATGCGTCACGGAATCCTTCATCTTTATAGAACAGCGTCTGACCACTATCGCCTTTCGCTTTCAGCTCCTGAAACTGGCTCCAGCTGGTATAGGCCATGCTGTAGTGAATTGCCCACTGCGGCGCAACACGGTTATAACCAGAAATCTCCCACATCTCAGGCAGGTTGAGTGTCAAGGATCCATTTTGTGTTGCACCCATCGTGCCATACGGCAAGCCCATGTTACCCAAAATGTTGTTCAGATTTGGGTTAATGGAGCTTTTGTAATCCCCTTCGAAGTCGATTTTAACTTCTGAACGATATGTCAGGCCCCAACGGTTATCTTTATCCAGTTCATAAAGAATACCCGCGTTCCAGCCAAAGCCCCACTCGTCACCTTTCAGATGAGCAATTTGAGAGTCCGGAGTATTAATACCATTGGTCAATGAAGCGGGTACACCCTGGGCAATCAACTGTTGAGACAACAAAGGCCCCAGCGAACCGGCGTAACGCTCAATTTTTGCCTTGGCGTAAACAGCATCAAAACCAAGACCAAAACTCCAGCTATTGTTAAGGCGATAAGCCCCGCTAAGGTTAAGGTTGATTGTCTGCAGATCGGTTTTACCGCCATAGATACCAGCAGCGTAGTTGTCGGTAAATTCCGTAGCCAGGCCGTAGTTGGACGTTATTGATGCCCCCCAACCAAACTGATCGTTAATAGGCGCGACAAAGTGCAGGTTAGGTACCCACGCTGTCGGTGCGATATTTTTAGCATTTGCACTCTGACCGGTTAAATTAGAATGTCCGGTAATATCTACATCCGGATCAATATAAACCGCACCCGCAGAAAAAGTCGGGCGGTCAAACATGGTAATCAACGCGGGGTTACGGCTGACGTTACCGGCATCATCGGCAATTGCGCCTTCCCCTGAATAAGCCCGGCCCAGGCCAGAGGAAGAAAATTCGTTTAACTGAAAGCCTGCCGACCAGGCCTGGGTGGAGATAAGTGCCACTGCGACTGCGAGAGCAGACTTTGTAAACAGGGTTTTCTGGCTCATGACCATAACCTCAATAATTTATTTTTATACAAACTATGTTACGTGCTGTAACAGGAGCGCGAAGTGTAGGGGCTGATGTACATCTTAGAAATCAGACCAGTGGCGAGAGTATAGGTCTGACCAGATGGGATGTTGCAAGTATGTTTCTATCTTTTTTCAAATATGATCTAAGAAACGCGATCAAGCTGGCAAAATTTGGAGGTGGCGCACTCATCCATCCGGGTGAATTTTGTTTTAGATCATTTTTAAGTGTGATTTCGGTCACTTATCCGATTTTGCAGAATTAACAACTGGAGCAGCACTTTCCGGAAGCGTAAAATATCCGCAACGTTTATCTGGCACCTTGGGTGCACATACAGAGGAAATCAACGATGAGTAAATGTAGTGCTGATGAAACCCCGGTTTGCTGCTGTATGGATGTTGGCACCATTATGGACAACTCCGATTGCACCGCGTCTTATAGCCGCGTGTTTGCAAACCGCGCAGAAGCAGAACAAATGCTGGCGGCGCTGACTGAAAAAGCCCGTGGCGTGGAATCCGAACCTTGCAAAATCACCCCGACTTTCACTGAAGAGTCTGACGGTGTTCGCCTGGATATCGATTTCACTTTTGCCTGCGAAGCTGAAATGCTGATCTTCCAGCTGGGTCTGCGTTAATTCCTCTCAGGTACGCACGCCCCTGCCAGTTGCTGGCTGGGGCGTTTTGTTTTCTCTTCTTCTTTTCTCTCTGTGTCATAGCTCCCACTTTCCCTTTTCTCCACTTGGCTAAATGTAAAAAAATTGTTAAGACTATGATCAGGTCAGACCACTTTATATATTTTTTTACAGGGGAGTGTTATGGGTCAGGTTTTACCGCTGGTTACCCGTCAGGGCGATCGTATCGCCATCGTTAGCGGATTACGCACGCCTTTTGCTCGCCAGGCGACGGCTTTTCATGGCATTCCCGCTGTTGATTTGGGGAAGATGGTCGTCGGAGAACTGCTTGCTCGTAGCGAGATCCCCGCCGAAGTGATTGAACAACTGGTATTTGGTCAGGTTGTGCAAATGCCGGAAGCCCCCAACATTGCGCGTGAAATTGTTCTTGGCACCGGAATGAACGTCCATACCGATGCTTACAGCGTCAGTCGTGCCTGTGCCACCAGTTTCCAGGCTGTGGCAAACGTTGCCGAAAGCCTGATGGCGGGAACTATTCGCGCGGGGATTGCCGGTGGGGCAGATTCCTCATCGGTATTGCCGATTGGCGTTAGTAAAAAGCTGGCGCGCGTGCTGGTGGATGTCAACAAAGCACGCACAATGAGCCAACGGCTGAAACTCTTTTCTCGCCTGCGTTTGCGTGACTTAATGCCTGTACCGCCTGCGGTAGCAGAATATTCCACAGGCTTGCGGATGGGTGACACCGCCGAACAAATGGCGAAAACCTACGGTATTACTCGCGAACAGCAAGATGCGCTGGCGCATCGTTCGCATCAGCGAGCCGCTCAGGCGTGGTCGGAAGGTAAACTCAAAGAAGAAGTGATGACCGCCTTTATCCCTCCTTATAAACAACCGTTCGCGGAAGATAATAATATTCGCGGTAATTCCACGCTTGCCGATTACGCAAAGCTGCGTCCGGCGTTTGATCGCAAACACGGAACGGTAACGGCGGCAAACAGTACGCCGCTGACCGATGGTGCTGCGGCGGTGATCCTGATGACCGAATCGCGGGCGAAAGAATTAGGGCTGGTGCCGCTGGGATATCTGCGCAGTTATGCATTTACCGCGATAGATGTCTGGCAGGACATGCTGCTCGGCCCGGCCTGGTCAACACCGCTGGCGCTGGAACGTGCCGGTTTGACGATGAGCGATCTGACATTGATTGATATGCACGAAGCCTTTGCTGCCCAGACGCTGGCGAATATTCAGTTACTGGGTAGCGAACGTTTTGCCCGCGATGTGCTGGGGCGCGCACATGCCACTGGTGAAGTGGACGACAGCAAATTTAACGTGCTTGGCGGCTCGATAGCTTACGGGCATCCCTTTGCGGCGACTGGCGCGCGGATGATAACTCAGACATTGCATGAACTTCGCCGACGCGGCGGTGGATTTGGTTTAGTGACCGCCTGTGCTGCCGGTGGGCTTGGCGCAGCAATGGTTCTGGAGGCGGAATAATGGAAATGGCATCAGCATTTACCCTCAATATGCGTCTGGACAACATTGCCATCATCACCATCGACGTTCCCGGTGAGAAAATGAACACCCTGAAGGCGGAGTTTGCCTCACAGGTGCGCGCCATTATTAAGCAACTCCGCGAAAATAAAGATCTGCGCGGCGTGGTGTTTATCTCCGCGAAACCAGACAACTTTATTGCCGGCGCGGATATCAACATGATCGGCAACTGCAAAACGGCGCAAGAAGCGGAAGCACTGGCGCGGCAGGGGCAACAGTTGATGGCGGAAATTCACGCCTTGCCAGTTCCGGTTATTGCCGCTATTCACGGCGCTTGCCTGGGCGGCGGGCTGGAGCTGGCATTAGCGTGCCACGGTCGTGTTTGTACTGACGATCCTAAAACGGTACTCGGTTTGCCTGAAGTTCAGCTTGGGTTGTTACCCGGTTCAGGTGGAACCCAGCGTTTACCGCGCCTGATAGGCGTCAGCACAGCATTAGAGATGATCCTCACCGGCAAGCAGCTTCGGGCAAAACAGGCGTTAAAGCTGGGGCTGGTGGATGATGTCGTTCCGCATTCCATTTTACTGGAAGCCGCTGTGGAGCTGGCGAAGCAGGATCGTCCGGTTTCGCGGACACTCCCGGTTCGCGAACGTGTGATGGCGGGGCCATTAGGTCGTGCGCTGTTATTCAAAATGGTAAGCAAAAAAACAGAACAGAAAACCCAGGGTAACTATCCGGCGACGGAACGTATTCTTGAGGTTGTCGAGACAGGGTTAGCGCAGGGCACCAGCAGCGGCTATGACGCTGAAGCAAGAGCCTTTGGTGAACTGGCGATGACGTCGCAATCAAAGGCATTGCGCAATATCTTTTTTGCCAGTACTGATGTGAAGAAAGATCCTGGCAGCAATGTTGCACCCGCTCCCTTAAACAGCGTGGGGATTTTAGGCGGCGGCTTGATGGGCGGCGGTATTGCTTACGTCACTGCCTGTAAAGCGGGTCTGCCGGTACGAATTAAAGATATCAACGCTCAGGGGATTAATCATGCGCTGAAATACAGTTGGGATCAGCTGGAGAGCAAAGTGCGCCGCCGTCATCTCAAAGCCAGTGAACGCGACAAACAGCTGGCGCTGATTTCGGGGGCGACGGATTATCGCGGCTTTGCCCATCGCGATCTGATTATTGAAGCAGTATTTGAAAATCTCGAATTAAAACAACAGATGGTGGCAGAAGTTGAGCAAAACTGCGCCACTCATACCATTTTTGCTTCGAATACCTCATCTTTACCGATTGGCGATATCGCCGCTCACGCCACGCGACCAGAGCAAGTTATCGGCCTGCATTTCTTCAGTCCGGTGGAAAAAATGCCGCTGGTGGAGATTATTCCTCATGCGGGGACATCGGCGCAAACCATCGCCACTACGGTAAAACTGGCGAAAAAACAGGGTAAAACGCCAATTGTCGTGCGTGATAAAGCCGGGTTTTACGTCAATCGCATCTTAGCGCCTTACATTAATGAAGCTATCCGCATGTTGACCGAAGGTGAGCGGGTAGAGCACATTGATGCCGCGCTGGTGAAATTTGGTTTTCCGGTAGGTCCAATCCAACTTTTGGATGAGGTAGGAATCGACACCGGGACTAAAATTATTCCTGTACTGGAAGCAGCTTATGGAGAACGTTTTAGCGCGCCTGCAAATGTTGTTTCTTCAATTTTGAACGACGATCGCAAAGGCAGAAAAAATGGCCGGGGTTTCTATCTTTATGGTCAGAAAGGGCGTAAAAGCAAAAAACAGGTCGATCCCGCTATTTACCCGCTGATTGGCGCGCAAGGGCAGGGGCGGCTTTCCGCACCGCAGGTTGCTGAACGGTGTGTGATGTTGATGCTGAATGAAGCAGTACGTTGTCTGGATGAGCAGGTTATCCGTAGCGTGCGTGACGGGGACATTGGCGCGGTATTTGGCATTGGTTTTCCACCGTTTCTTGGTGGGCCGTTCCGCTATATCGATTCTCTCGGCGCGGGTGAAGTGGTTGCAATAATGCAGCGACTGACCACGCAATATGGTTCTCGTTTTACTCCTTGCGAGCGTTTAGTAGAGATGAGCGAGCGAGGGGAAAGTTTTTGGAAAACAACTGCAACTGACCTGCAATAAGAAGGTCAAAGCTATATGAATCCGCGCTGAGTGGTGGAGTGCTGGTCAAAATGTAAACACATATTGACTATACTTACGCCATTGAGGTAAAAAACAGCGTTTCATTCGGTGAATGGATAAGGCACAATGCCGGCCACCGTCCTCTTTATCTGGTTTCAGATGAAAGAAGACGGGCGAATCTGGTTAACAAAAGCGGTGCAATATGCAAGTTTTTATCATGCGTCACGGCGACGCAGCCCTCGATGCCGCCAGTGATTCGGTTCGTCCTCTGACCACTAACGGTTGTGACGAATCTCGCCTGATGGCGAACTGGCTGAAAGGTCAAAAAGTGGAAATCGAACGCGTTCTGGTGAGCCCGTTCCTGCGAGCCGAGCAAACACTGGACGAAGTAGGGGATTGTCTGAACCTGCCTTCCAGTGCAGAAGTTCTGCCGGAGTTAACGCCCTGCGGCGATGTTGGCCTGGTCAGTGCCTATCTGCAGGCGTTGACCAATGAAGGTGTTGCTTCGGTACTGGTGATCTCCCATTTACCATTAGTCGGGTATCTGGTCGCCGAGTTATGTCCGGGCGAAACGCCGCCTATGTTTACCACCTCGGCCATTGCCAGCGTAACGCTTGATGAAAGCGGAAAAGGTCAATTCAACTGGCAGATGAGTCCGTGTAATCTGAAGATGGCAAAAGCAATTTGATATGAACGTGTAAGGCCCGCTGGCGTAAGCTGTCGGGCCTTAGTTTTGCTTACTGTATTGAAATCATTGCTATTTAAATGCGTTTAATCGTCCTGGTGTGAAAAAATAAATGTTTCCATTTATAGTAATGGTGCTTATTTATTTTCACAAAGTTACATATGGAAGTAATTGTTGCTTTTTTGCATGGGTTATTATTTTTCGAAAAGAGGTGTTAAAAAATAAAAGATAACATTGCTGAGTAGATATTTTTGGGTCTTGATATAATATTAATTCAGAAAGATTAATATTATATCTTCGAGAAGCTAAAGTCACAATTGCCATATTTATTTTTAGCTGTTTTATGATCCAGAATCATTCATGGTATAAAGTGTTTGTACCGTTTTGATGAAATGTTCTGCTGCTTTTTGAGATAACCCTCAAGCTATTATTTGTGCTATTGATTATTTAAAAATTTCTACACTGTGTTGTTAGTAAATTTAAATTGAATCAGTCTCATTAAAATATCAACATTGCCGCCACGCCAAAGAATATCATCTCGTGCAACCCGTATTTTATGGATCAGAAATCCTATTCAATGGTTGGTTAAAAGCTGCTGAAGAAAGATTGAGGGATTTTATCGTCAATATTTCAGTTAGCTTATATTCTAATTATTTATGGTTTAAGGACAAATAATGAGTAAGTTTGTAAAAACAGCTATTGCAGCAGCAATGGTAATGGGTGCGTTCACTTCAACATCTTCTTTCGCAGAAGGTAACAACGGTACTGCCCGTTTTTACGGCACCATTGAAGATTCAGTTTGCTCAATCGTACCAGACGATCACAAACTGGAAGTGGATATGGGTAATATCGGTGCAGATAAACTGAAAAACAACGGCACTACCACGCCGAAAGATTTCCAGATTCGTTTGCAGGACTGTGTGTTTGATACCCAAACTACCATGACCACTACCTTCACCGGTACTGTGTCTACGGCGAATAGCGGCAACTATTACACCATTTTTAATACTGATACCGGTGCGGCGTTTAACAACGTGAGCCTGGCGATTGGTGATCAACAAGGAACCTCTTACAAAAGTGGCGCTGGCATTAATCAGCAGATCGTAAAAGATACTGCAACCTCCAAAGGCAAACCGAAACAAACTTTAAACTTTAAAGCCTGGCTGGTAGGTGCGACTGACGCGCCGGACCTGGGTGGTTTTGAAGCTAATACCACCTTCCAGATTACTTATCTCTAAGGTATGTCCCCTCATAGCAGCAATGCTATGAGGGGTTTTTAGCGTTTCGATAGTTTAAATAACCACGGATGGATACGTGTATGCCTGACCATTCCCTTTTCCGCTTACGGGCGCTTCCCTGGTGTGTTGCTATGGCAATATCTGGATGCCATATCAATGCCTGGGCCGACGAAGATATTCAGTTTGATTCCCGTTTTCTGGAATTAAAAGGCGACACGAAAATTGATCTGAAGCGTTTTTCCAGTCAGGGTTATGTTGAACCGGGTAAATATAATTTACAGGTTCAGGTAAATAAACAGCCGTTACCCGATGAATATGATATTTACTGGTATGCGTCAGAAAACGATAAAAATAAAACTTACGCCTGCCTGTCGCCAGAGCTGGTGGTGCAGCTTGGTTTTAAAGAAGATATTGCACAAAAATTGCAATGGGATCGCGATGGTAAATGCCTCAAACCAGGTCAACTTGACGGTCTGGAAATACGTGCTGATTTAAGCCAGTCCGCGCTGCTCATCACCTTACCGCAGGCTTATCTTGAATACAGCGATGTAGACTGGGACCCACCTTCGCGCTGGGATGATGGCATCCCCGGTTTCATTGCCGATTACAGCATCAACGCCCAAACCCGACACGAAGAAAATGGCGGCGATGACAGCAACGACATCAGTGGCAATGGTACGGTTGGCGTTAACCTTGGGCCGTGGCGTCTGCGCGCCGACTGGCAGAGCGATTATCAGCACACCCGCAGCAACGATGAAGAGACGGATAACAGCACCGAGAGAAACTGGGACTGGAGCCGTTACTACGCCTGGCGTGCGTTACCGAGCCTGAAAGCCAAACTGGCACTTGGCGAAGACTATCTCGACTCCGATATTTTTGATGGTTTTAACTACATCGGCGGTAGCATCAGTACCGACGATCAAATGTTGCCGCCGAACCTGCGCGGCTACGCCCCGGATATTTCCGGCGTGGCGCATACAGCGGCGAAAGTCACCGTTAGTCAGGCCGGGCGCATAATTTATGAAACCCAGGTGCCTGCCGGGCCATTCCGTATTCAGGATCTCGGTGAATTTAACTCTGGTACGCTGCATGTGCGCATTGAAGAGCTGAACGGTCAGGTGCAGGAGTATGACATTAGCACCGCTTCCATGCCGTTCCTGACGCGCCCGGGTCAGGTGCGCTACAAAGTGATGATGGGGCGTCCGCAGGAATGGGGACACCATGTACAGGGCGGATTCTTCTCCGGTGGTGAAGTGTCCTGGGGGATAGCCAACGGCTGGTCGCTGTACGGCGGGGCGCTGGGCGATGAAAACTACCAGTCTGCCGCGCTTGGCATCGGGCGCGATCTCTCCATTTTCGGCGCGATGGCGTTTGATATTACCCACTCGCATACCCGACTCGACGATTCAACCGCTTACGGCAAGGGTACGCTCGACGGTAACTCTTTCCGCGTCAGCTACTCCAAAGACTTTGATGAACTAAACAGCCGCGTCACCTTCGCCGGATACCGCTTCTCTGAAGAGAACTATATGACCATGAGCGAGTATCTGGACGCGAATGACAGCGAAATGGTTCGCGCCGGCAACGATAAAGAGATGTACACCGCCACCTATAACCAGAACTTCAGGGATGCCGGCGTTTCTGTTTATCTGAACTATACGCGCCATACCTACTGGGATCGCGAGGAGCAGACCAACTACAACGTCATGCTTTCCCATTATTTCAATATGGGCGGCATTCGCAACATGAGTATCTCCCTGACAGGTTATCGCTACGAGTATGACAACAGCGCCGACAAAGGCGTCTATATCTCCTTAAGTATGCCGTGGGGTGATAACAGCACCGTGAGTTACAACGGCAACTACGGCAGCGGTTCAGACAGCAGTCAGGTGGGATACTTCAACCGTATTGATGACGCCAGCCACTATCAGATAAACGTTGGCAGCAGTGAAAATCACTCCAGCGTCGATGGTTATTACAGCCATGACGGCTCTATGGCACACGTGGATCTGAGTGCTAACTACCATGAAGGGCAATACACTTCTGCCGGGCTGTCGCTGCAAGGTGGAGCCACGTTAACGGCGCACGGTGGCGCGTTGCATCGTACTCAAAACATGGGCGGTACGCGCCTGCTTATCGACGCTGACGGCGTGGCTGACGTACCGGTCGAAGGTAACGGTTCAGCGGTTTACACCAACATGTTCGGTAAAGCTGTCGTTGCGGACGTCAATAACTACTACCGTAACCAGGCCACTATTGACCTGACTAAACTGCCAGAGAACGCCGAAGCCACGCAGTCAGTGGTGCAGGCGACGCTGACCGAAGGAGCCATTGGCTACCGTAAATTTGCGGTCATCAGTGGACAAAAGGCGATGGCCGTCTTGCGCATGAGTGATGGTAGTTATCCACCATTTGGTGCAGAAGTGAAAAACGAACACGACCAACAGGTCGGCCTGGTCGATGACGACGGCAACGTCTATCTGGCTGGGGTAAAAGCTGGCGAACGTATGAGTGTCTCATGGAATGGGGCTTCCCACTGTGAGATCTCCCTGCCAGATCCATTGCCTGCTGACTTGTTCAATGGCCTGTTACTGCCGTGTAAGCAAAAAGGCGCGGTGGTGCCTGCCACGCCGGTGGAAATCAAACCGGTGATTCAGGAACAGACGCAACAGGTCACGCCGGGTACACCGCCAGTCGCTATCTCCGCTAACCAATAACGTGATTAAGGAATGATCCATGTATACACAGACTAATACTGCAAAAATGGTTGCCCCGGCGCTGGCGCTGCTGGTGACCGCCGCCAGTTTTACAACCCACGCATCGGTAACGCCCGACCGCACCCGCTTGATCTTCAAAGAAAGTGACAAATCCATCAGCGTCACGTTGCGTAATAACGATCCTAAGCTGCCATACCTGGCGCAAAGCTGGATAGAAGACGAAAAGGGCAACAAAATCAGCTCTCCATTGACGGTACTGCCGCCAGTACAGCGCATTGATGCGATGATGAATGGTCAGGTAAAAGTCCAGGGAATGCCGGATATCAGCAAGTTACCCGCCGATCGTGAGAGCATGTTCTACTTTAACGTGCGTGAAATTCCGCCAAAATCGAACAAACCTAACACCCTGCAAATTGCGCTGCAAACGCGTATCAAATTGTTCTGGCGACCCAAGGCGCTGGCAGAAATCAACATGAGAGATCCGTGGCAGCACAAGGTGACCTTAACCCGCAATGGTCAGACCTTCACCGTTAATAACCCAACGCCGTATTACGTGATCCTCAGCAACGCCAGTACGCAGAAAAATGGTAATCCGGCAGCCGGGTTTACGCCGCTGGTGATGCCGCCTAAAACATCTGCGCCGTTGAATGTGAAGATGGACAGTGTGCCGGTGCTGACTTACGTCAACGACTACGGCGCGCGACTTTCGCTGATCTTTAAATGCAACGGCAATAGTTGCCAGGTGGATGCAGAGCAGAGCCGTAAAGGTTAATGCCGGGAGAGTCTTATGAAATACACGTTTCTGGTGGGAACGGGCATTTTGCTCCTGAGCGGCTGGCTGACGGGCAACATTGCCGTCGCAGGGGAAAGTAAAAAGGTGTCATTATCGTTGCGCATTCTGGT
This sequence comes from Escherichia sp. MOD1-EC5495, assembly GCF_002965965.1. Taxonomy (NCBI): domain Bacteria; kingdom Pseudomonadati; phylum Pseudomonadota; class Gammaproteobacteria; order Enterobacterales; family Enterobacteriaceae; genus Escherichia; species Escherichia sp. MOD1-EC5495. The sequence continues at coordinate 85,713 of NZ_PTRI01000015.1, read as the reverse complement.
CGATGCGCCACCGCCCTGTTCCGTGAAGGGGAGCAATGTTGAATTTGGCAATGTGTACATTAGCAAAATAAATGGCACAAATTACCGCACGACGGATGCGCTTTATACCCTGAACTGCGGTAACAAAATAGCAGGTGTTGATGATCTGCGGATGCAGCTTAAAGGCTCCACCACCGTGATTAACGGGGAAACGGTCATTGCGACCGAAATTTCAGGCCTGGGCATTCGCATTGAAAACGGCGCCGATAACTCCCTGTTTAAAGTGGGTGAAGGTAACTGGTCTGATTTCAATACTAACCAATTACCCAATCTCAAAGCCGTGCCGGTAAAACAAAGTGGAGTGCAGCTTACACCAGCGGAATTTAACGCCAGTATGACGATGGTGGTGGATTACCAATGAAAAAACTCACGTTCTTTTTACTCTGCGCGTATGGCGGCATGGCTCTGGCCGCTGACGATGACATCACCTTCCACGGTACGCTGGTGGCACCGCCTGTCTGTACTATCAGCGGTGGAAAGACCATCGAAGTGGAATTTCGCGATCTCATCATCGACAGCATCAACGGGGACTATGGTCGCAAGGAAGTGAACTATGACCTGAGCTGTGACTCCGCAGTTCGCGATCCCGACTGGAATATGACGCTCACCTGGACGGGGACGCAGACCTCGTACAATGACGCAGCTATCGAAACAGACGTTCCCGGCTTTGGTATTGAGCTTCAGCACGATGGTCAGCGTTTTAAGCTGAATACGCCGCTTGCCATTAACGCCACCGATTTTACGCAAAAGCCGAAGCTGGAGGCTGTACCGGTAAAATCGGCTGATGCGGTGTTGAGTGATACCACGTTTTCGGCCTGGGCAACATTACGGGTGGATTATCAATGAAGACAGGACGCATTTATTCGCTCGGTTACGCGCTGTTAGCGGGTCTGCTGCTGACCGGTAGTACTCGTACTCTGGCCGTGGACAACAACCTGCATTTTTCCGGCAACTTGTTAAGCCGTTCCTGCACGCTGGTGGTTGATGGCGGAAATCTGGCAGAAGTGCATTTTCCTGCCATCAGCCGTCAGGATCTTATGGTCGCCGGGGAATCCCCGCGCGTTCCGGTGGTGTTTAAGTTGAAAGATTGTAAGGGGCCAGCGAGTTACCAGGTGCAGGTGACCCTTACCGGTACGGAAGACAGCGAGCAACCGGGTTTCCTTGCGCTGGATACCACCTCAGCCGCTCAGGGCGTCGGGATTGGGATGGAGACGACCGACGGTGTGCGGGTGTCGATTAACAACCCGACCGGGGCGAAATTTACACTCAGCGATGGCAGCAATGACATTAATTTCAGGGCCTGGCTGCAGGCGAAAAGCGGTCGCGATGTCACGCTCGGTGATTTTACCGCCAACCTGACGGCAACCTTTGAGTATATATAAGATGAAAAAAATACGATTACTGCTTTGCGCCATGCTGGTGCTGTGTTTTAGCCAGGGAGCTCAGGCGAAACTGGGGGCAGTCTATAATAACGTGACGATCTATTATGGTACGGTTGGTGCCAATGCAACGCTTCGTTTCTACCTGGATTTACTCACCACCAATGGAGTTTATCATGGGGAGTATTATCAGAATCGATCGTATGGCGTCGCTATTGGGGATCTTCCTAATAAGTCATGGACTGGGCCGGGAAACATTCCTGCACCCAAAATAACGATAAAGTCGGGGGATTTTACACAAGACTCACATTGTCCGGGTGTTAAAGAGATTGATCCAAATTTTAACTGGAGATGTTCCGATCTCGTAATGACTATAGAAGTCTCCGGTTCGGCAGAGACGTGCCCGTGGATGGTGGGGATGACGGCAAACAGTTCTGTAACTGTATATTATAATTATCAACCGAGGGTAGAGAATTATAGGGGGCCTACCACCTATACAACAACTTGCCCAGGTGAGCCATTAACAAATTATGATATCTCCTGGAGTGCTAGTCGCGTTGTCCACAGCCAGCTATTGAATCTGAAATCAACCGGGGCCGTGATTGAACAAAACTTATCGACCTACCTGATGAAAGATGGTCAGCTCTGCGATGGCAGCGGAACGGATGAACGCGCCGCGTATTGTCGCTATGTAAATCAATTGATTACCTTTACTGCTGAAGGATGCGATAACGCTAAAGTGACGGTGGCGCCAACCAGGCACCCGATTACCGATCGGCAACTGCACGATATGTTAGTGCGTGTCGATACCAGTAGCAGGCAGCCTATAGACGCTACGTGCCGATTCCAGTACATATTAAATATGTTGTAGCGCCCATGCCGGATATGGCGTTTACGCCGCATCCGGCATTTCTTGTCGGATGCGATGTTGACGCATCTTATCCGACCTACAAATTCCATATCCGGATGTTGCCATTCAGGGCAATTCTGGCGGCAGCCACTCTTCCACTTCAATCAACACCAGCAACGCCGCGTCGCCACCATACTCTTTCGGTGCCTGGTGAAATGCCATTACATGCGGATGCTGCGCCAGCCACAGCGGTGTTTGCTGTTTTAAAATATGCTTCCCGTGACCATGCATCACACAGGCACAAAACACATGCTCACGGCGGCAGGCGGCAATCAACGCGCCTAACTCTTGTTTGGCCTGAAGCTGCGTCAGACCATGCAAATCCAGAAACAGCTCTGGCGAATAATCACCACGGCGCAGTTTCTTCGCCTCAAAATGACTGACATCCGGGCGGACATATTTCACCGGGCCTTCGGTATTTAATAACGGTTGAAACTCATCGGAGAAATAATGACTGGCATCCGCCTGTTCCTGAATCAACCGCTTGACCGGCACTTCGCTGATTTTTTTACGCTGTGGTCGATGGACAATCGTGTCCTGCTTAATCTTGCGAGTGCCCGCCATCAGCTGGCGAAACAGTGCCTGATCCTCCTCGCTGAGTGTTGTTTTCTTTTTCATTTATGCATCTCTATTTTAATTTTCCTACAGTTTACCCGACTCGCAGCGCAATCGATCGGTCAAAACATAATTTTCCTGTGTCATCGCCGCGTGAATGCTGATTTATCGTCATCTTCATGGCAAACTAGCCGCCGAAATTAATGCGACCATGCCCTGGAGGAATACGTGGATAAAATTTTCGTCGATGAAGCAGTAAATGAGCTGCAAACCATTCAGGACATGTTGCGCTGGTCGGTTAGCCGCTTCAGCGCGGCAAATATCTGGTACGGTCACGGCACAGACAACCCGTGGGACGAAGCAGTGCAACTGGTGTTGCCGTCGCTCTACCTGCCGCTGGATATTCCGGAAGATATGCGTAACGCCCGCCTGACCTCCAGCGAAAAACACCGTATTGTTGAGCGCGTGATCCGCCGCGTCAACGAACGCATTCCGGTGGCCTATTTGACTAACAAAGCCTGGTTCTGCGGTCATGAATTTTACGTCGATGAACGCGTACTGGTGCCGCGTTCGCCGATTGGTGAACTGATCAACAATAAATTTGCCGGACTCATCAGCAAACAACCGCAGCATATTCTGGATATGTGCACTGGCAGCGGCTGCATTGCCATTGCCTGCGCTTATGCTTTCCCGGAAGCGGAAGTCGACGCGGTGGATATCTCTCCCGACGCGCTGGCGGTTGCCGAACAGAACATCGAAGAACACGGTTTGATCCACAATGTCATTCCGATTCGATCCGATCTGTTCCGTGACTTGCCGAAAGTGCAGTACGACCTGATCGTCACTAACCCGCCGTACGTCGATGCGGAAGATATGTCCGACCTGCCAAATGAATACCGCCACGAGCCGGAACTGGGTCTGGCATCTGGCACCGACGGCCTGAAACTGACGCGCCGCATTCTCGGTAACGCGGCAGATTACCTTGCTGATGATGGCGTGCTGATTTGTGAAGTGGGCAACAGCATGGTACATCTTATGGAACAATATCCGGATGTTCCGTTCACCTGGCTGGAGTTTGATAACGGCGGCGATGGTGTGTTTATGCTCACCAAAGCGCAGCTTATTGCGGCACGGGAACATTTTGGAATTTATAAAGATTAAGTAAACACGCAAACACAACAATAACGGAGCCGTGATGGCTGGAAACACAATTGGACAACTCTTTCGCGTAACCACCTTCGGCGAATCGCACGGGCTGGCGCTCGGCTGTATCGTCGATGGTGTTCCGCCAGGAATTCCGCTGACGGAAGCGGATCTGCAACATGACCTCGACCGTCGTCGCCCTGGGACATCGCGCTATACCACCCAGCGTCGTGAACCGGATCAGGTCAAAATTCTCTCCGGCGTTTTTGAAGGCGTCACCACCGGCACCAGCATTGGCTTGCTGATCGAAAACACCGACCAGCGTTCCCAGGATTACAGCGCAATTAAAGACGTTTTCCGTCCGGGTCATGCCGATTACACCTACGAACAAAAATACGGCCTGCGCGATTATCGCGGCGGCGGACGTTCTTCCGCCCGTGAAACCGCCATGCGCGTTGCGGCAGGGGCGATTGCCAAAAAATATCTCGCTGAGAAATTTGGTATTGAGATTCGTGGTTGCCTGACCCAAATGGGCGACATTCCGCTGGAAATCAAAGACTGGTCGCAGGTCGAGCAAAATCCGTTCTTCTGCCCGGACCCGGACAAAATCGACGCCTTAGATGAACTGATGCGCGCGCTGAAAAAAGAGGGCGATTCTATCGGCGCGAAAGTGACCGTTATTGCCAGTGGCGTCCCCGCCGGACTTGGCGAGCCGGTCTTTGATCGCCTGGATGCCGACATCGCCCACGCGCTGATGAGCATCAACGCGGTGAAAGGCGTGGAAATTGGCGATGGTTTTGACGTGGTGGCGCTGCGCGGCAGCCAGAATCGCGACGAAATCACCAAAGAAGGTTTCCTGAGCAACCACGCAGGCGGCATTCTTGGTGGTATCAGCAGCGGGCAACAAATCATTGCCCATATGGCGCTGAAACCGACCTCCAGCATTACCGTGCCTGGGCGCACGATCAACCGCTTTGGCGAAGAAGTTGAGATGATCACCAAAGGTCGTCACGATCCTTGTGTCGGGATACGTGCGGTGCCGATTGCTGAAGCGATGCTGGCGATCGTTTTGATGGATCACCTGTTACGGCAGCGGGCGCAAAATGCCGATGTAAAGACTGATATTCCACGCTGGTAAAACATGAACAAAACCGCGATTGCGCTGCTGGCCCTGCTTGCCAGTAGCGCCAGCCTGGCAGCGACGCCGTGGCAAAAAATAACCCAACCTGTGCCGGGTAGCGCACAATCGATAGGCAGTTTTTCTAATGGTTGTATCGTCGGCGCTGACACGCTGCCGGTACAGTCCGAACATTATCAGGTGATGCGTACTGACCAGCGTCGCTATTTTGGACACCCGGATCTGGTGATGTTTATTCAACGCCTGAGTAGCCAGGTGAGCAATCTGGGTTTGGGCACGGTGCTGATTGGCGATATGGGGATGCCCGCTGGTGGGCGTTTTAACGGCGGTCACGCCAGCCACCAGACCGGACTGGATGTCGATATCTTCCTGCAACTGCCGAAAAAACGCTGGACCTCCGCGCAGCTCTTGCGCCCGCAGGCACTGGACTTAGTTTCCCGCGACGGCAAACACGTTGTCCCCACGCTGTGGAAGCCGGAAATTTTCAGCTTGATCAAACTCGCTGCGCAGGACAAAGACGTCACCCGCATTTTTGTTAATCCGGCGATTAAACAACAACTTTGCCTTGATGCGGGCACCGATCGCGACTGGTTGCGTAAAGTGCGACCCTGGTTCCAGCATCGTGCGCATATGCATGTACGATTACGTTGTCCTGCCGATAGTCTGGAGTGTGAAGATCAACCTTTACCGCCACCAGGCGATGGTTGCGGGGCTGAACTGCAAAGCTGGTTTGAACCACCGAAACCAGGAACAACCAAGCCTGAGAAGAAGACACCGCCTCCGTTGCCGCCTTCCTGCCAGGCGCTACTGGATGAGCACGTGATCTAATGGAAACGTTTAATAGCCTGTTTATGGTCTCCCCGCTATTGCTGGGCGTTCTCTTTTTTGTCGCCATGCTGGCGGGATTTATTGACTCGATTGCCGGTGGCGGTGGGTTACTCACCATTCCGGCATTGATGGCGGCGGGGATGTCTCCGGCTAACGCGCTGGCAACTAATAAACTGCAAGCCTGCGGTGGCTCTATTTCCGCCACTATCTATTTTATTCGCCGCAAAGTCGTCAGCTTAAGCGATCAGAAACTCAATATCGCCATGACCTTTGTCGGCTCAATGAGCGGCGCACTGCTGGTGCAATACGTTCAGGCTGATGTCTTACGGCAGATTTTGCCCATTCTGGTAATTTGTATCGGCCTCTATTTCTTGCTGATGCCCAAACTGGGAGAAGAAGATCGCCAGCGCCGGATGTACGGCCTACCTTTTGCGTTAATTGCCGGTGGTTGTGTCGGTTTTTACGATGGATTCTTTGGTCCGGCAGCCGGATCGTTTTATGCGCTGGCCTTCGTTACGCTGTGCGGATTTAATCTTGCCAAAGCCACCGCCCACGCCAAATTACTCAACGCGACGTCAAACATCGGCGGCCTGCTGCTGTTTATTCTCGGCGGCAAAGTGATCTGGGCGACGGGTTTTGTGATGCTGGTGGGGCAGTTCCTCGGCGCGCGCATGGGTTCACGACTGGTGTTGAGCAAAGGACAAAAGCTGATCCGCCCGATGATTGTTATCGTCTCGGCGGTGATGAGTGCCAAATTACTTTACGATAGCCACGGACAGGAGATCCTCCACTGGTTGGGGATGAACTAATGAACAGTACACACCACTACGAGCAGTTGATTGAAATTTTTAATGGCTGCTTTGCCGATGAATTTAATACCCGTCTGATTAAAGGCGACGACGAGCCGATCTATCTTCCTGCTGATGCGGAAGTACCGTATAACCGAATCGTCTTTGCTCATGGTTTTTATGCCAGCGCCATCCACGAGATTTCGCACTGGTGTATTGCCGGGAAAGCCCGCCGTGAACTGGTTGATTTCGGTTACTGGTATTGCCCGGACGGACGCGATGCCCAGACGCAAAGCCAGTTTGAAGATGTTGAAGTTAAGCCGCAGGCGCTCGACTGGTTGTTCTGCGTGGCGGCGGGATATCCGTTTAATGTTAGCTGCGACAATCTGGAAGGCGACTTCGAACCGGATCGCGTGGTGTTTCAACGGCGGGTACATGCTCAGGTCATGGATTATCTGGCAAACGGTATTCCCGAACGTCCGGCACGCTTCATAAACGCATTACAAAATTATTATCACACGCCGGAACTTACGGCGGAACAGTTCCCGTGGCCGGAAGAGCTCAACTGAAGTCAGCGCCACGTTTTACAATGAGGAAAGAAGATGATCGCGGAGTTTGAATCACGCATTCTGGCATTAATCGACGGTATGGTTGACCATGCCAGTGATGATGAGTTGTTTGCCAGTGGATATTTGCGTGGCCACCTGACATTAGCCATCGCAGAACTGGAAAGTGGTGATGACCACTCCGCCCAGGCGGTGCATACAACCGTTAGCCAGAGTCTGGAAAAAGCCATTGGTGCAGGTGAGTTGTCGCCGCGTGACCAGGCGCTGGTGACCGATATGTGGGAAAACCTGTTTCAGCAGGCGTCACAGCAGTAAGTAATGTGCCGGATAAGGCGTTCACGCCATATCCGGCAAGCAATGCCAGAGCAGATTACCCCGCCTTAACCGCTTTCCCTTTCAACAATTTCCGCACCCATAACCGATTCGGATTTAACGCCGCCAGCGTACTGGCATCCATCGGAATCGGTTCGTCGCTCATCTGCGCCGCCAGAATTTCGGCACACAGTGGGGCAGAACACAAACCACGCGAACCCAAAGCTGCAAGCATAAACAGATCGTCATAAATCGGCGCGCTTACCGCTTCATCTTTCTGTTCCGCCAGCGAGGCATATTCCGCGAGCGTTGCGTCATAATCGGGCACATTTCCCACCATTGGCAGATGATCGCGGGTAGCACAACGCACACCGCAACGAGCCTCTTTTTCACTGACATCGACTTCTGTCGCCCATTGCGCCTGCGGGAAACAATCAATCAACCGCTGGCGATTCTGCAGCTGATCATCTTCACTGTACGCCGTGTCCTCACTACCGCGATGGTAACTGGCGCCAATACAATGATGCTGATTCGCCGGATTTTGTGGCGTGAGATAACCGTCATAACACAGCACCTGCTTAAGCTTCGCCAGTTCCGGCGTTGTCGGAATATGGCTAACCTGCCCGGCAACTGAATACACCGGCAGAGGCGATGTTTGGCTGAAACGGCTAATTTGATGCCCGTTCGCCAGTACCACCACGCTATGCATCGTTTGCTGACTATCCGCAAATGTCAGTTGCCACTTATCATCTTTACGGGATAAATCCTTTAACTGATGCTGATAACGAATCTGCAAACCTTGCTGTTCCGCCAGTTCCAACACATTACGGGTAAGTTCTGCCGGACACAGCCAGCCGCCTTGCGGATAAGTGATACCACCACAATTTGTCGCAACACCTGTAACGCCTTTAATCTCATTTGCATCGACCGCCATCGCCAGATCTGCGGGTAAATCCATCGACAACATCTGCGCGATTTTATGCTCGCTTTTCTCATCCCAGCCTAACTGCGTGACGCCGCACCAGTCATGATCAAATTTAACGGGCAATAAATCGTAAAGCCGACGAGCAAAAGTAAACGCATTAGAGAAAAAGCGGTTCAGCGCCTCATCATGTTTGCTCAACAACGGATACAGCGCCCCCTGGCGATTGCCAGAAGCACCCAGCGCAGGGGTATCATCCGCGCAATAAAGCGTTACCTGCCAGCCGCGCCGCAACAGCGCCAGAGACAATAACGCGCTGGCGATACCGCCGCCGATAACTGCGGCTTCCCGTGTGCTGCTACCTGTACGGTTAAACCACGGCGTGGAGGAGGGGAGTGGTAATGTCTGTTCCATCACGCCGCAAAGCATTTCCCGTTTCCGCCCAAAGCCCTTACGCTTTTGCATTGTGAATCCGGCTTCCTGCAAACCGCGACGGACAAATCCGGCAGATGTGAAGGTCGCCAGCGTGCCGCCAGGACGCGCCAGACGTGCCATGGCGTTAAAGAGATTTTGCGTCCACATATCCGGGTTTTTCGCAGGCGCAAAACCGTCCAGAAACCAGGCATCCACTTTTTGATTCAGCGAATCGTCCAGTTGGCTGGTCAGTTCGTTAATGTCGCCAAACCATAAATCCAGCGTTACGCGTCCTTCATCGAGCAATAAACGATGGCAACCGGGCAAGGGTAAAGGCCACTGCGCCTGGAGTTGTTCCGCCCACGGCGCCAGTTCCGGCCAGTGTTGATGCGCTAACGCTAAATCAGCACGGGTGAGGGGAAACTTCTCAAAACTAATGAAATGCAATCGCTGCAATTGTGCCTGCGGATGCGCCTGGCGAAACTGATCAAATGCCTGCCAAAGCGTCAGGAAGTTTAATCCGGTGCCGAAGCCGCTCTCCGCTACCACAAACAGAGGATCTGGATGAGCAGGAAAACGTGCCTCTAATTGGTTACCCCCAAGAAAAACATAACGCGTCTCTTCCAGCCCGTTATCGTTGGAAAAATAGACATCGTCAAAATCTCGGGAAACAGGTGTACCCTCAGCATTAAATTCGAGGTTGGCAGGTTGTATTGAGTAGTGTTTCACGTAAGTTACTCGTCTTACAGGCGGTGGCTCGATCTTAGCGATGTGTGTCAGGCCGCGCAAATTTCTCTATAAATTGTCTGATCGGACTTGTTCGGCGTACAAGTGTACGCTATTGTGCATTCGAAACTTACTCTATGTGCGACTTACAGAGGTATTGAATGAAACGTGCAGTGATTACTGGCCTGGGCATTGTTTCCAGCATCGGTAATAACCAGCAGGAAGTCCTGGCATCTCTGCGTGAAGGACGCTCAGGGATCACTTTCTCTCAGGAGCTGAAGGATTCCGGCATGCGTAGCCACGTCTGGGGCAACGTAAAACTGGATACCACTGGCCTCATTGACCGCAAAGTTGTGCGCTTTATGAGCGACGCATCCATCTATGCATTCCTTTCTATGGAGCAGGCAATTGCAGATGCTGGCCTCTCTCCGGAAGCTTACCAGAATAACCCGCGCGTTGGCCTGATTGCAGGTTCCGGCGGCGGTTCCCCGCGTTTCCAGGTGTTCGGTGCTGACGCAATGCGCGGCCCGCGCGGCCTGAAAGCGGTTGGCCCGTATGTGGTCACCAAAGCGATGGCATCTGGCGTTTCTGCCTGCCTCGCCACACCGTTTAAAATTCACGGTGTTAACTACTCCATCAGCTCCGCGTGTGCGACTTCCGCACACTGTATCGGTAACGCAGTCGAGCAGATCCAACTGGGCAAACAAGATATCGTGTTTGCTGGCGGCGGCGAAGAGCTGTGCTGGGAAATGGCGTGCGAATTCGACGCAATGGGCGCGCTGTCTACCAAATACAACGACACCCCAGAAAAAGCCTCCCGTACTTATGACGCTCATCGTGACGGTTTCGTTATCGCTGGCGGCGGCGGTATGGTCGTGGTGGAAGAGCTGGAACACGCTCTGGCACGTGGCGCTCACATTTACGCTGAAATCGTTGGCTACGGCGCAACGTCTGATGGCGCAGATATGGTTGCTCCGTCTGGTGAAGGCGCAGTTCGCTGCATGAAGATGGCGATGCACGGCGTTGATACCCCAATCGACTACCTGAACTCTCACGGTACTTCAACTCCGGTTGGCGACGTGAAAGAGCTGGCGGCTATCCGTGAAGTGTTTGGCGACAAGAGCCCGGCAATTTCTGCAACCAAAGCAATGACCGGTCACTCACTGGGCGCGGCGGGTGTGCAGGAAGCTATCTACTCTCTGCTGATGCTGGAACACGGCTTTATCGCCCCGAGCATCAACATTGAAGAGCTGGACGAGCAGGCGGCGGGTCTGAACATCGTGACCGAAACAACCGATCGCGAACTGACCACCGTTATGTCTAACAGCTTCGGCTTCGGCGGCACTAACGCCACGCTGGTAATGCGTAAGCTGAAAGATTAATTCGGAGTAGGTCGGATAAGACGCGTCAGCGTCGCATCCGACAGTAACGCGCCAATGCGGCCTCCGGCACTAACGCAAAAGGGAACCCTATGGTTCCCTTTTTCACATTATTGACAATCGCCGCCTGTTCCAGGCAAACTTCCCGCTTTGTCGATTTCCTTCTGAAAAGACGTACGCGTTAAATCCTGCCAACGCACCGTAACCCTGAAAACCAGAGAGATGAGACGGGGACACTCCTCGCCTTGCGCTGCATTCTGGAGTAATGCATGACTGCTGTAAGCCAAACAGAAACACGATCTTCTGCCAATTTTTCACTCTTTCGTATCGCCTTTGCTGTTTTTCTAACTTACATGACCGTTGGGTTACCGTTGCCGGTTATCCCGCTGTTTGTTCATCATGAACTGGGCTATGGCAACACCATGGTCGGGATTGCCGTCGGCATTCAGTTTCTGGCTACGGTGCTGACGCGTGGTTACGCCGGGCGGCTGTCCGATCAATATGGCGCAAAACGTTCGGCGCTTCAGGGGATGTTAGCTTGTGGTCTGGCTGGCGGCGCGTTGCTGCTGGCGGCACTTTTGCCCGTTTCTGCACCGATTAAATTTACTCTGCTGGTTGTCGGACGTTTGATTCTTGGCTTTGGTGAAAGTCAGTTGCTGACAGGGGCTTTGACATGGGGATTAGGCATTGTCGGGCCGAAACACTCTGGTAAAGTGATGTCCTGGAACGGAATGGCCATTTACGGCGCACTGGCAGTCGGCGCACCGCTTGGCTTACTGATTCATAGCCATTATGGTTTTGCCGCACTGGCGCTTACTACAATGGCATTGCCGTTACTGGCGTGGGGCTGCAATGGCACAGTACGCAAAGTACCGGCAATGGCGGGAGAACGCCCATCGCTGTGGAGCGTTGTTGGGCTTATCTGGAAACCAGGGCTAGGACTGGCGCTTCAGGGTGTTGGCTTTGCGGTTATCGGGACTTTTGTTTCGCTCTACTTTGCCAGCAAAGGATGGGCGATGGCGGGCTTTACGCTCACTGCCTTTGGCGGCGCATTTGTCGTTATGCGCGTGATGTTTGGCTGGATGCCAGACCGTTTTGGCGGCGTAAAAGTGGCGATTGTCTCCCTGCTGGTGGAAACGGTAGGCCTGTTGCTGCTCTGGCAGGCGCCGGGTGCGTGGGTCGCGTTAGCTGGCGCGGCGTTAACCGGAGCAGGGTGTTCGCTTATTTTCCCTGCGCTGGGTGTGGAAGTGGTTAAACGTGTTCCTTCCCAGGTTCGCGGTACTGCGCTCGGCGGCTATGCCGCGTTTCAGGATATCGCCCTCGGCGTTTCCGGGCCGCTGGCGGGAGTGCTGGCGACCTCGTTTGGCTACTCTTCAGTATTTCTTGCCGGGGCGATATCGGCGGTGCTGGGGATTATCGTGACGATACTGGCGTTTCGCCGGGGTTAACTCACCAGCCAAAACAACATCACAATGATGACGACGAATAATATCCACAAGCTGGGGCGCATTGACATTTTTTGTATCGTGTCAATTAATGGGGTAAAGGGATTGAACAGCGGTTGAATATCACGCGGTTCAATGCCTTTTACCCGCCGCTGATAGAGCTGGTTAAGGATATCCTCGGCCTGTGCAGAAGTCAGGGCTGAATGCGTAGAAAGGCCATACTTTTGCTCAACATAGGTCGATAATACCGTCAGCTCGCTGGCATCCAGTGGCTGTTTTAGCGCCATCTGGAGCGACTCCAGCGTCGGTGTGTGTTGCTGACTTAACGCCTGACGCGCCTGTAACCAGGTGACCAGATGGTTAAACTGTTTCGCCGGAATCAACTCGCCATCTTTCACCCCTGAAAGTTCCAGCATCGATTGCCAGATCTGTTTACTGGGTTCCCCCGTGGCTGCCGCGAGTTTTGTGACCAGTTGTTTGAGCGTATTGTGCTCCGCTGGTAATAAAGGTCGATCGGTCGCCTGGCGCTGTTGCGGCTGCGGGATAACCATCCTCCCTTCCTGTAGCAGAGTCAGGACGGTTTTTAACTGCTCTGGTGAGAGTTGATTCAGCGGCGTCTGACCAAAATTATGCCGGATATAATCCGTGACGGCCTGACGATTATTCCCCAGACGTAAATACTCCCCCAATTGAGCCAGAAGTTGGCGGACAGAATAACTTTTTTGCGCAGACAGCAGACGTTGCGCAAGGTTTTGTTCTGCGGCCGGGAAGTGGCGTGAAAGCAAAGGTGAATCACCCGGCAGACCGATGTCGTGCTTTATATTGGCCCACAATTCCGCTCTCTGCTGTTGCGTCAGCGAAGTTATTTTGGTCATCAAACTTTCCAACGCGGTACGTTGCAAGCTGGATAAAGGCTGATTGCCTGCGCCAGACGACAGGTTATCCCCCTGACCTGGTGGTTGCGCAGGTGGAAGGCCTGAAAGAGGTTGTATCATTACGTATCCTTATACCTGAAATCATCGCAAGTATGCCTGGCCGCGAGATTATGGCACACTTGTCCGGTTAACTCTCGTTCTCATACAGGTAGCACAAACGTGAAAATCCTTGTTGATGAAAATATGCCTTATGCCCGCGAATTATTTAGCCGTCTGGGTGAGGTGAAAGCGGTTCCGGGGCGTCCAATTCCAGTCGCTGAACTGGATGATGCAGATGCGCTGATGGTGCGTTCAGTCACAAAAGTGAACGCGTCGCTGCTGACGGGGAAACCGGTAAAATTTGTTGGCACTGCCACGGCAGGGACAGACCATGTTGATGAGGCATGGTTGAAGCAGGCGGGAATTGGTTTTTCTGCGGCACCAGGCTGTAATGCGATTGCGGTAGTGGAATACGTTTTCTCGTCATTGCTGATGCTTGCCGAACGCGATGGATTTTCACTGCATGACCGTACCGTGGGGATCGTGGGCGTCGGTAATGTCGGTCGTCGATTACAGGCGCGGCTGGAGGCGTTGGGGATTAAAACCTTGCTTTGCGATCCGCCACGCGCCGATCGTGGGGATGAGGGAGATTTCCGTTCTCTTGATGAGCTGGTTCAGCACGCGGATATTCTGACTTTCCATACACCGCTCTTTAAAGATGGGCCGTACAAAACGCTACATCTGGCGGATGAAAAATTGATCCGCCGCCTGAAGCCAGGGACGATTTTGATTAACGCTTGCCGTGGCGCGGTCGTTGATAATACCGCGTTATTGACTTGCCTGAACGAAGGCCAGAAGTTAAGCGTGGTGCTGGATGTCTGGGAAGGGGAGCCGGAACTCAACGTAGAACTGTTGAAGAAAGTGGATATCGGCACGCCGCATATCGCCGGTTATACCCTGGAAGGAAAAGCGCGCGGAACCACACAAGTATTTGAAGCATACAGCAAATTTATTGGTCATGAGCAGCACGTTGCGCTGGATACCTTATTGCCAACGCCAGAGTTTGGTCGCATTACGCTGCATGGCTCGCTCGATCAGCCAACGCTGAAAAGGCTGGTGCATTTGGTGTATGATGTGCGCCGCGATGACGCACCGCTGCGTAAAGTCGCCGGGATACCGGGTGAGTTTGATAAACTGCGCAAAAACTACCTTGAGCGCCGTGAATGGTCGTCTCTGTATGTGATCTGTGATGACGCCAGCGCGGCGGCATTACTGTGTAAACTGGGTTTTAACGCCGTTCATCATCCGGCACGTTAATCTCTTCTTCATGCTCTCTGCTGTAATATTGGCAGGGAGCTTTGCTATTTCTGGAGTAAACCACCATGTCTGAAGGCTGGAACATTGCCGTCCTGGGCGCAACTGGCGCTGTGGGCGAAGCCCTGCTTGAAACGCTGGCTGAACGCCAGTTCCCGGTTGGGGAAATTTATGCACTGGCACGTAACGAAAGCGCAGGTGAACATCTGCGCTTTGGTGGTAAGACAATCACCGTGCAGGATGCCGCTGAATTTGACTGGACGCAGGCGCAACTTGCATTTTTTGTCGCAGGCAAAGAAGCGACCGCTGCCTGGGTTGAAGAAGCGACCAACGCGGGTTGTCTGGTGATCGACAGCAGCGGATTGTTTGCTCTCGAACCCGACGTACCGCTGGTGGTGCCGGAAGTGAATCCTTTTGTACTGACGGACTACCGTAATCGCAACGTTATTGCTGTTCCTGATAGCCTGACCAGTCAGTTACTGGCAGCACTGAAACCGTTAATCGATCAAGGCGGTTTGTCTCGTATCAGCGTCACCAGCCTGATTTCTGCCTCCGCCCAGGGTAAAAAAGCGGTCGATGCGTTAGCAGGGCAGAGCGCGAAATTGCTCAACGGTATTCCGATTGATGAAGAAGATTTCTTTGGTCGTCAGCTGGCGTTCAACATGCTACCCCTGTTGCCGGATCGCGAAGGTAGCGTGCGCGAAGAACGCCGTATCGTCGATGAAGTGCGCAAAATCATGCAGGACGAAGGACTGATGATTTCGGCAAGTGTCGTCCAGGCACCGGTATTTTATGGTCATGCTCAGATGGTCAACTTTGAAGCACTGCGTCCGCTGGCGGCGGAAGAAGCGCGTGATGCGTTTGCTCAAAGCGAAGATATTGAGCTTTCTGAAGAGAATGAATTTCCAACGCAGGTGGGCGATGCTTCCGGGTCGCCGCATCTTTCTGTTGGTTGTGTGCGTAATGACTATGGTATGCCGGAACAAATTCAGTTCTGGTCGGTGGCTGATAACGTTCGCTTTGGCGGCGCATTGATGGCAGTGAAGATCGCTGAAAAACTGGTGCAGGAGTACCTGTACTAATGTCCGACCAGCAACAACCGCCAGTTTATAAAATTGCGCTGGGCATTGAGTACGACGGCAGCAGATATTACGGCTGGCAACGGCAGAACGAAGTTCGCAGCGTGCAGGAGAAGCTGGAAAAGGCGCTCTCGCAGGTGGCGAACGAACCGATCACCGTCTTCTGCGCCGGGCGTACCGACGCAGGCGTACACGGCACCGGGCAGGTTGTGCATTTCGAAACCACCGCGCAGCGTAAAGACGCTGCGTGGACGTTGGGCGTAAATGCGAATTTACCTGGTGACATCGCCGTGCATTGGGTTAAAGCTGTACCCAATGATTTTCATGCCCGATTTAGCGCCACGGCTCGCCGTTATCGCTACATCATCTACAATCATCGGCTGCGCCCGGCAGTGCTGAGTAAAGGGGTAACCCACTTTTACGAACCGCTGGACGCCGAACGGATGCATCGGGCTGCGCAATGTCTGCTGGGCGAGAATGATTTCACCTCGTTTCGCGCGGTGCAATGTCAGTCCCGAACGCCGTGGCGCAACGTTATGCATATCAACGTCACGCGTCACGGTCCTTATGTGGTGGTGGATATCAAAGCGAATGCCTTTGTACACCATATGGTGAGGAATATTGTCGGCAGCCTGATGGAAGTCGGTGCCCACAACCAGCCAGAGAGCTGGATAGCAGAGCTGTTGGCGGCAAAGGACAGAACGCTGGCGGCAGCAACGGCGAAAGCGGAAGGGCTGTATCTGGTTGCGGTGGATTACCCTGACCGATTTGAACTTCCAAAGCCGCCAATGGGCCCGCTATTTCTGGCGGACTAATGAGAATAATGCTCTGAACATTTCAGGCTGTAGCCAACGTAGTTACGGCCTGAAAGAGTAAGAGCACAAGGCATAGGCAATTATGGACCTGATTTATTTCCTCATCGATTTTATCCTGCACATTGATGTGCATCTGGCGGAGCTGGTCGCAGAGTATGGCGTCTGGGTTTATGCCATCCTGTTTTTGATTTTGTTCTGTGAAACCGGTCTGGTGGTGACACCGTTTCTGCCGGGAGATTCGCTGCTGTTTGTCGCTGGAGCACTGGCTTCGCTTGAAACCAACGATCTCAATGTTCATATGATGGTCGTACTGATGTTAATTGCCGCGATTGTTGGTGATGCAGTTAACTACACCATCGGACGGTTGTTCGGGGAGAAATTATTCAGTAATCCGAACTCGAAAATTTTCCGTCGTAGCTATCTCGACAAAACGCATCAGTTTTATGAGAAACACGGCGGCAAAACCATTATTCTCGCCCGTTTTGTGCCGATCGTCAGAACGTTCGCCCCGTTTGTTGCGGGGATGGGCCACATGTCGTACCGTCATTTCGCCGCTTACAATGTGATCGGCGCGCTGTTATGGGTACTGCTTTTTACCTACGCAGGCTATTTCTTCGGTACAATCCCAATGGTTCAGGATAACCTTAAGCTGCTGATCGTCGGGATTATTGTGGTTTCCATATTGCCGGGCGTCATCGAAATTATCCGTCACAAACGCGCTGCGGCACGCGCCGCAAAATAAAGTAACTCGGCGGTTCGACCACTTTTTTATCCAAAGTTTCGGGCTGTTATGTTTTAATGTGCAACATTGATGGTCTGTTGGGGGCAAAAATGGCATTATGCGTCCCCAAAGATAAAACTGGCATCGAACCAGGTTCAGACAGAAAGGTCCCTAATGAGCTGGATTGAACGAATTAAAAGCAACATTACTCCCACCCGCAAGGCAAGCATTCCTGAAGGTGTGTGGACTAAGTGTGATAGCTGCGGTCAGGTTTTATACCGTGCAGAGCTGGAACGTAATCTTGAGGTCTGTCCGAAGTGTGACCATCACATGCGTATGACGGCGCGTAATCGCCTGCATAGCCTGTTAGATGAAGGAAGCCTTGTGGAGCTGGGTAGCGAGCTTGAGCCGAAAGATGTGCTGAAGTTCCGTGACTCCAAAAAGTATAAAGATCGTCTGGCATCAGCACAGAAAGAAACCGGCGAAAAAGACGCGCTGGTAGTAATGAAAGGCACCCTGTATGGAATGCCGGTCGTTGCTGCTGCCTTCGAATTTGCCTTTATGGGCGGTTCAATGGGATCCGTAGTGGGTGCTCGTTTTGTGCGTGCCGTTGAGCAGGCGCTGGAAGACAACTGCCCGCTTATCTGCTTTTCCGCCTCTGGTGGCGCACGTATGCAAGAGGCGCTGATGTCGCTGATGCAGATGGCGAAAACCTCTGCGGCGCTGGCGAAAATGCAAGAGCGCGGTCTGCCGTACATTTCCGTACTGACCGATCCGACCATGGGCGGCGTTTCTGCAAGTTTCGCGATGCTTGGCGATCTCAATATTGCTGAACCGAAAGCGTTGATCGGCTTTGCCGGCCCGCGTGTTATTGAACAGACCGTTCGCGAAAAACTGCCGCCGGGATTCCAGCGCAGTGAGTTCCTGATCGAAAAAGGCGCGATCGACATGATCGTCCGCCGTCCGGAAATGCGCCTGAAACTGGCGAGCATTCTGGCGAAGCTGATGAATCTGCCAGCGCCAAATCCTGAAGCGCCACGTGAAGGCGAAGTGGTGCCACCAGCACCGGATCAGGAACCTGAGGCCTGATAACTGATAAGGGCAGGGCCGCTGGCTCTGCCCTTTTGCTATTATCCCCGTAATGAATCAGCGGATACCATGATTATCAAACGCACACCTCAAGCCGCGTCGCCTTTGGCTTCGTGGCTTTCTTATTTGGAAAACCTGCACAGTAAGACTATCGATCTCGGCCTTGAGCGCGTAAGCCAGGTGGCAGCGCGTCTCGGCGTTCTGAAACCAGCACCGTTTGTGTTTACCGTTGCGGGTACTAATGGCAAAGGCACAACCTGCCGCACGCTGGAATCGATACTCATGGCGGCAGGGTACAAAGTGGGTGTTTACAGTTCGCCGCATCTGGTGCGTTATACCGAGCGCGTTCGTGTACAGGGTCAGGAACTACCAGAATCGGCCCACACCGCCTCTTTTGCTGAGATTGAATCGGCACGCGGTGATATTTCCCTGACCTATTTTGAATTCGGCACGTTGTCGGCGCTGTGGCTGTTTAAACAGGCGCAACTTGATGTGGTAATTCTGGAAGTGGGGCTGGGTGGTCGTCTGGATGCCACCAATATTGTCGATGCTGATGTAGCCGTGGTGACCAGCATTGCGCTGGATCATACCGACTGGCTGGGGCCAGATCGCGAAAGCATTGGTCGCGAGAAAGCAGGGATCTTCCGCAGTGAAAGACCGGCGATCGTTGGTGAATCTGAAATGCCGTACACCATCGCCGATGTGGCGCATGAGAAGGGCGCACTGTTGCGACGTCGAGGCGTAGAGTGGAATTATTCCGTCAGCGACCATGACTGGTCGTTTACCGACGCACACGGTACGCTGGAAAACCTGCCGTTACCGCTTGTCCCACAACCGAATGCCGCAACGGCGCTGGCGGCGCTGCGTGCCAGCGGCCTGGAGGTCAGTGAGCAGGCAATTCGCGATGGTATTGCCAGCGCAATTTTGCCGGGACGTTTCCAGATTGTGAGCGAGTCGCCACGCGTCATTTTTGATGTCGCCCATAATCCCCATGCGGCAGAATATCTTACCGGGCGTATGAAAGCGTTACCGAAAAACGGGCGCGTACTGGCAGTAATCGGTATGCTACATGATAAAGATATTGCTGGGACATTGGCCTGGTTGAAAAGCGTGGTGGATGACTGGTATTGTGCGCCACTGGAAGGGCCGCGCGGTGCCACGGCAGAACAACTGCTTGAGCATTTGGGTAACGGCAAATCATTTGATAGCGTTGCGCAGGCATGGGATGCTGCAATGGCGGACGCTAAACCGGAAGATACCGTGCTGGTGTGTGGTTCATTCCACACGGTCGCACATGTCATGGAAGTGATTGACGCGAGGAGAAGCGGTGGCGAGTAAGTTTCAGAATCGGTTAGTTGGCACAATAGTGCTGGTGGCGCTGGGAGTGATTGTGCTGCCAGGGCTGCTGGACGGGCAGAAAAAACATTATCAGGATGAGTTCGCGGCAATCCCGCTGGTGCCTAAAGCGGGCGATCGCGATGAGCCTGATATGATGCCAGCCGCTACCCAGGCATTGCCGACACAGCCGCCTGAAGGGGCTGCAGAGGAGGTGCGTGCGGGCGATGCTGCGGCACCTTCGCTCGATCCGGCAATTATTGCGGCCAATAATACCGAGTTTGAACCGGAACCTGCACCGGTCGCTCCACCGAAACCAAAACCGGTGGAGCCGCCTAAGCCGAAAGTAGAAGCACCGCCTGCGCCGAAGCCAGAACCGAAACCGGTCGTGGAGGAAAAAGCTGCACCGACGGGTAAAGCGTATGTTGTGCAACTGGGCGCGCTGAAAAATGCCGACAAAGTGAATGAGATTGTTGGTAAATTGCGCGGTGCGGGATACCGGGTTTATACGTCGCCGTCAACGCCAGTACAGGGTAAAATTACCCGTATTCTGGTTGGGCCGGATGCCTCGAAAGAGAAGCTGAAAGGCTCGCTGGGTGAGCTGAAGCAACTTTCTGGCTTAAGCGGCGTGGTAATGGGCTATACGCCGAATTAATACGGTCTTGCCTGATGCGATCTTATCAGGCCCGAACAGGAGCAGCCCTGTAGGTCGGATAAGGCGTTTACGCCGCATCCGACACGTATTGCCCGATGCCGCAAAGGCAAAAAAAACCGATGGCGTTGAATATTTTTTCAGCGCCATTTTTATTGATGCGCGGGAAGGAAATCCCTACGCAAACGTTTTCTTTTTCTGTTAGAATGCGCCCCGAACAGGATGACAGGGCGTAAAATCGTGGGACACATATGGTCTGGATTGATTACGCCATAATCGCGGTGATTGCTTTTTCCTCTCTGGTTAGCCTGATCCGTGGCTTTGTTCGTGAAGCGTTATCGCTGGTGACATGGGGTTGTGCTTTCTTTGTCGCCAGTCATTACTACACTTACCTGTCACCCTGGTTTACGGGCTTTGAAGACGAACTGGTTCGAAATGGGATTGCCATCGCGGTACTGTTTATTGCCACGCTTATCGTTGGCGCTATCGTGAACTTCGTGATAGGCCAGCTAGTGGAGAAAACAGGGTTGTCAGGCACCGATCGGGTGCTGGGCGTCTGTTTCGGTGCGTTGCGTGGTGTGCTGATTGTTGCTGCCATTCTTTTCTTTCTCGACTCCTTTACCGGAGTGTCGAAAAGCGAAGACTGGAGCAAATCACAGCTGATCCCGCAGTTCAGTTTTATCATCAGATGGTTTTTTGATTATCTGCAAAGCTCGTCAAGTTTCTTGCCCAGGATCTAACGGTTCTGAGATGTGGCTTAACGAGGAAAAAGACGTATGTGCGGTATTGTCGGTATCGCCGGTGTTATGCCGGTTAACCAATCGATTTATGATGCCTTAACGGTGCTTCAGCATCGCGGTCAGGATGCCGCTGGCATCATCACCATTGATGCCAATAACTGCTTCCGTTTGCGTAAAGCGAACGGTCTGGTGAGCGATATATTTGAAGCTCGCCATATGCAGCGTTTGCAGGGCAATATGGGCATTGGTCATGTGCGTTACCCTACGGCTGGCAGCTCCAGCGCCTCTGAAGCACAGCCGTTTTACGTTAACTCCCCGTATGGCATCACGCTTGCCCATAATGGCAATCTGACTAACGCTCACGAGTTGCGTAAAAAGCTGTTTGAAGAAAAACGCCGCCACATCAACACCACTTCCGACTCGGAAATTCTGCTCAATATCTTCGCCAGCGAACTGGATAACTTTCGTCATTACCCGCTGGAAGCCGACAACATTTTTGCCGCCATTGCCGCCACAAACCGCCAGATCCGTGGCGCGTATGCCTGTGTGGCGATGATTATCGGCCACGGTATGGTCGCGTTTCGCGATCCTAACGGCATTCGTCCGCTGGTGTTAGGGAAGCGCGATATTGATGAGAATCGCACAGAATATATGGTCGCTTCTGAAAGCGTTGCGCTCGACACCCTGGGCTTTGAGTTCCTGCGTGATGTCGCACCAGGTGAAGCGATTTACATCACTGAAGACGGACAGTTGTTTACCCGCCAGTGTGCCGACAATCCGGTCAGCAATCCGTGCCTGTTTGAGTATGTTTACTTCGCCCGCCCGGACTCGTTCATCGACAAAATTTCCGTTTACAGCGCCCGCGTCAATATGGGAACGAAACTTGGCGAAAAAATTGCCCGTGAATGGGAAGATCTGGATATCGACGTGGTTATTCCAATCCCGGAAACTTCCTGCGATATCGCGCTGGAAATCGCTCGAATTCTGGGTAAACCGTACCGCCAGGGATTTGTCAAAAATCGTTACGTTGGTCGCACCTTTATCATGCCGGGTCAGCAACTGCGTCGTAAGTCCGTGCGTCGTAAACTGAACGCTAACCGCGCCGAGTTCCGCGATAAAAACGTCCTGCTGGTTGATGACTCCATCGTCCGTGGCACCACCTCTGAGCAGATTATCGAGATGGCGCGTGAAGCCGGCGCGAAGAAAGTTTACCTCGCCTCTGCGGCACCGGAAATTCGCTTCCCGAACGTTTATGGTATTGATATGCCGAGCGCCACGGAGCTTATCGCCCACGGTCGTGAAGTGGATGAAATTCGCCAGATCATTGGTGCTGACGGACTTATCTTCCAGGATCTCAACGATCTGATCGAAGCCGTTCGCGCTGAAAACCCGGATATCCAGCAGTTTGAATGCTCGGTGTTCAACGGCGTCTACGTCACCAAAGATGTTGATCAGGGCTACCTCGATTTCCTCGATACTT
The DNA here is from genome assembly GCF_002965965.1 of Escherichia sp. MOD1-EC5495. Taxonomy (NCBI): domain Bacteria; kingdom Pseudomonadati; phylum Pseudomonadota; class Gammaproteobacteria; order Enterobacterales; family Enterobacteriaceae; genus Escherichia; species Escherichia sp. MOD1-EC5495. The sequence continues at coordinate 63,030 of NZ_PTRI01000015.1, read as the reverse complement.
TACGTAATGACGACGCCAAAGCGGTGCAGCGCCAGAACGAAGTAGAAAATCTGGAAATGCATAACGAAGGATGACGCCTTCACGCAGGGTGCCGGTCTGGCACCCTGACTTGCAACTCCCGCCGAAATCCTGCAAAGTCTGCCTGCAAGTTTGACAGGGCAACTATTTATGAAACGACTCATTGTAGGCATCAGCGGTGCCAGTGGCGCGATTTATGGCGTGCGTTTATTACAGGTTCTGCGCGATGTCGCAGATGTTGAAACGCATCTGGTGATGAGCCAGGCGGCGCGCCAGACCTTATCCCTCGAAACGGATTTTTCCCTGCGCGAGGTGCAAGCGTTAGCCGATGTGACGCACGATGCGCGCGATATTGCTGCCAGCATTTCTTCCGGTTCTTTCCAGACGTTGGGGATGGTGATTTTACCCTGTTCAATCAAAACCCTTTCCGGCATTGTCCATAGCTATACCGATGGTTTACTGACCCGTGCGGCAGACGTGGTGCTGAAAGAGCGTCGCCCGTTGGTGCTCTGCGTGCGTGAAACACCATTGCACTTAGGCCACCTGCGGTTAATGACTCAGGCGGCGGAAATTGGTGCGGTGATTATGCCTCCCGTTCCGGCGTTTTATCATCGCCCACAATCGCTTGATGATGTGATAAATCAGACGGTTAACCGTGTACTTGACCAGTTTGCGATAACCCTTCCCGAAGATCTCTTTGCCCGCTGGCAGGGCGTATAACTTTGCTGTTGCCCTGTTTCAGGGCAATTTTGCAACCGCGATCAAATCCTCGACATTTTGTTCCTGTCATTGAATCGAAACGCTGCGATTGAACCGTCATACCTGCTATCTTCAACTTCAGGACAATAACGCAACGTCTTATTAACATATTTAACATCGAATGTTTCTGCTGTCGGCAAGATGGCATAAGACCTGCATGAAAGAGCCTGCAACACACAACACAATACACAACATAAAAAAGCCATTTCACTTGAGGGTTATGTATGAAGAAGTCGATTCTCGCTCTGTCTTTGTTAGTCGGTCTCTCCGCAGCGGCTTCCAGCTATGCGGCGCTGCCGGAGACGGTACGTATCGGAACGGATACCACCTATGCACCGTTCTCATCGAAAGATGCCAAAGGTGACTTTGTTGGCTTTGATATCGATCTCGGTAACGAGATGTGCAAACGGATGCAGGTGAAATGTACCTGGGTTGCCAGTGACTTTGATGCGCTGATCCCCTCACTGAAAGCGAAAAAAATCGACGCCATTATTTCGTCGCTCTCCATTACCGATAAACGTCAGCAGGAGATTGCCTTCTCCGACAAGCTGTACGCCGCAGATTCCCGTTTGATTGCTGCCAAAGGTTCGCCGATCCAGCCGACGCTGGATTCACTGAAAGGTAAACATGTTGGCGTGCTGCAAGGCTCCACCCAGGAAGCGTATGCCAATGACAACTGGCGCAGTAAAGGCGTCGATGTGGTGGCCTATGCTAACCAGGATTTGGTCTATTCCGATCTGGATGCAGGTCGTCTGGATGCCGCTCTGCAGGATGAAGTGGCTGCCAGCGAAGGTTTCCTCAAGCAACCCGCCGGTAAAGAGTTCGCCTTTGCTGGCTCATCAGTGAAAGACAAAAAATACTTCGGTGATGGTACAGGCGTAGGGCTACGTAAAGATGATGCCGAACTGAAAGCCGCCTTTGATAAGGCGCTTGGCGAACTGCGTCAGGACGGCACCTACGACAAGATGGCGAAAAAGTATTTCGACTTTAATGTCTATGGTGACTGATACGTCGCAGGGAAGTAGCGCCTGATGGGGAATCATCATGGTGCACGCCAGGTTTGTTGCACTATCGTGGTGCATTGAAATGCATACTTAAGCATTTTTAATGAAAAATAATACGTCTAACGGGGCGGGATATTTTGCCTTGATGGTCAATTTTATGGCACGATAAGTGTAACAAACCTGTAAATATTCCCTATAAAAAGACTGTCAGTTGAGGACATTATGAAAAAACTGGTGCTATCGCTCTCTCTGGTTCTGGCCTTCTCCAGCGCAACTGCAGCGTTTGCTGCGATCCCGCAAAACATCCGCATCGGCACCGATCCGACCTATGCGCCATTTGAATCAAAAAATTCACAAGGCGAACTGGTTGGCTTCGATATCGATCTGGCGAAGGAGTTGTGCAAGCGCATCAATACGCAATGTACGTTTGTCGAAAACCCGCTGGATGCGTTAATCCCGTCCTTAAAAGCGAAGAAGATTGACGCCATCATGTCATCGCTTTCCATTACGGAAAAACGTCAGCAAGAAATTGCCTTCACCGACAAACTGTACGCTGCCGATTCTCGTCTGGTGGTGGCGAAAAATTCCGACATTCAGCCGACAGTCGAGTCGCTGAAAGGCAAACGGGTAGGCGTATTGCAGGGCACCACCCAGGAGACGTTCGGTAATGAACACTGGGCACCAAAAGGCATTGAAATCGTCTCGTATCAGGGGCAGGACAACATTTATTCTGACCTGACTGCCGGACGTATTGATGCCGCGTTCCAGGATGAGGTCGCTGCCAGCGAAGGTTTCCTCAAACAACCCGTCGGTAAAGATTACAAATTCGGTGGTCCGTCTGTTAAAGATGAAAAACTGTTTGGCGTAGGGACCGGCATGGGCCTGCGTAAAGAAGATAACGAACTGCGCGAGGCACTGAACAAAGCCTTTGCCGAAATGCGCGCTGACGGTACTTACGAGAAATTAGCGAAAAAGTACTTCGATTTTGATGTTTATGGTGGCTAATCGCCATCGGTGAAAGAAAGCCCGCTCCCTTCGGGTAACCGGAGGGAGACAAGAGGCGGTAATTCACCACACACGACAGGACAGGCAGCATGTTGTATGGGTTTTCAGGTGTTATTTTACAGGGTGCGCTCGTCACGCTGGAGCTGGCTATCAGCTCTGTAGTGCTCGCTGTAATCATCGGTTTAATTGGCGCTGGCGGTAAGCTCTCGCAAAATCGGTTTTCGGGGCTGATTTTCGAAGGATACACCACGCTGATTCGTGGCGTGCCGGACTTGGTGTTGATGCTGCTGATTTTCTACGGTTTGCAGATTGCGCTAAACACGGTGACGGAGGCGATGGGCGTCGGGCAGATTGATATCGATCCGATGGTCGCTGGTATTATCACTCTCGGTTTTATCTACGGTGCTTATTTTACCGAAACGTTCCGTGGTGCTTTTATGGCAGTGCCGAAAGGGCATATAGAGGCGGCGACGGCGTTTGGTTTTACTCGTGGGCAAGTGTTTCGGCGGATCATGTTTCCGGCGATGATGCGTTACGCCCTGCCAGGCATTGGCAACAACTGGCAGGTGATCCTTAAATCTACCGCTCTGGTTTCGTTACTCGGCCTGGAAGATGTGGTCAAAGCCACGCAACTTGCGGGTAAAAGTACCTGGGAACCGTTCTATTTCGCCATCGTCTGCGGCGTGATTTATCTGGTTTTCACCACCGTTTCCAATGGTGTGCTGCTGTTCCTTGAGCGCCGCTACTCCGTGGGTGTGAAGAGGGCTGACCTGTGATCGAAATCTTACATGAATACTGGAAACCGCTGCTGTGGACCGACGGTTATCGCTTTACTGGTGTGGCGATCACTCTGTGGCTGCTTATTTTGTCGGTAGTGATAGGCGGAGTCCTGGCGCTGTTTCTGGCGATTGGTCGTGTCTCAAGTAATAAATACATCCAGTTTCCAATCTGGTTATTTACCTATATTTTTCGCGGTACGCCGCTGTATGTTCAGTTGCTGGTGTTCTATTCCGGCATGTACACGCTGGAGATTGTTAAGGGAACCGAGTTCCTTAACGCCTTTTTCCGCAGTGGCCTGAACTGTACCGTGCTGGCGCTGACGCTTAACACCTGCGCTTACACTACCGAGATTTTTGCCGGGGCAATTCGTTCAGTGCCGCATGGGGAAATTGAAGCCGCCAGAGCCTATGGCTTCTCGACCTTTAAAATGTATCGCTGCATTATTTTGCCTTCTGCGCTGCGTATTGCGTTACCGGCATACAGCAACGAAGTGATCCTGATGCTGCACTCTACTGCGCTGGCTTTCACCGCCACGGTGCCGGATCTGCTGAAAATTGCTCGCGATATCAACGCCGCCACTTATCAACCATTTACCGCCTTCGGCATTGCCGCTGTGCTCTATTTAATTATCTCTTATGTCCTGATAAGCCTGTTCCGTAAAGCGGAAAAACGCTGGTTGCAGCATGTGAAACCTTCTTCAACGCACTGAGAATACGATGTCCGAGAATAAATTAAACGTTATCGATTTGCACAAACGCTACGGCGAACATGAAGTGCTGAAAGGGGTTTCCCTGCAGGCGAACGCCGGAGATGTGATAAGCATCATCGGGTCGTCGGGATCGGGGAAAAGTACCTTTTTGCGATGCATTAACTTCCTCGAAAAGCCGAGCGAAGGATCGATCGTGGTTAATGGTCAGACGATCAATCTGGTGCGTGACAAAGACGGTCAACTCAAAGTCGCCGATAAAAATCAGCTGCGCTTACTGCGCACACGCCTGACGATGGTGTTCCAGCACTTCAATCTCTGGAGCCATATGACGGTGCTGGAAAACGTCATGGAAGCGCCGATTCAGGTGTTGGGCCTGAGCAAGCAGGTGGCGCGCGAGCGGGCGGTGAAGTATCTGGCAAAAGTCGGGATAGACGAACGTGCGCAGGGGAAATATCCGGTGCACCTGTCCGGTGGTCAGCAACAGCGTGTTTCCATCGCAAGGGCGCTGGCAATGGAACCGGAAGTTCTGTTGTTTGATGAACCTACCTCGGCGCTCGATCCTGAACTGGTAGGCGAAGTGTTGCGTATTATGCAGCAACTGGCAGAAGAGGGGAAAACCATGGTGGTAGTGACCCACGAAATGGGCTTTGCCCGCCACGTCTCCACGCATGTAATTTTTCTTCATCAAGGGAAAATTGAAGAAGAGGGTACGCCAGAACAGTTATTCGGCAACCCGCAAAGTCCGCGTCTGCAACAGTTCCTTAAGGGATCGCTGAAATAATTATCTCTCCGGTGGCTAATGCTGCCGGAGTATTTTCAGGGGGAATTTGCGAGTCAGCTTCCGCTGAAATGTAAAAGTTGCAGTCCGCTAAAAATACTTCTGAATTCGCTGTCCAAAGATAAAAACTGCCTGCTGCATTGGGTGTTAATCGTGGTTATTGTCGCGTCATCTTAAATTTGAGGGGTGACGGAACGCCATGACAATATCGGCAACTTCCACGCCGCATGATGCGGTATTTAAATCTTTTTTACGCCATCCAGACACCGCGCGGGATTTTATTGATATTCACCTTCCCGCGCCGCTGCGCAAACTGTGTGATTTAACGACGCTTAAACTGGAACCCAACAGTTTTATTGATGAAGACCTGCGGCAATATTATTCCGACCTCTTGTGGTCTGTGAAAACGCAGGAGGGAGTGGGTTATATTTATGTAGTGATAGAGCACCAAAGTAAGCCGGAAGAATTAATGGCTTTTCGCATGATGCGTTATTCCATTGCGGCAATGCAAAACCATCTTGATGCGGGCTATAAAGAGCTTCCATTGGTGATCCCGATGCTGTTTTATCATGGCTGCAGAAGCCCTTATCCATATTCACTCTGCTGGCTTGATGAATTTGCCGAGCCTGCGATTGCCCGCAAAATATATTCATCAGCGTTTCCGTTGGTGGATATTACCGTGGTGCCGGATGACGAGATTATGCAACATCGCAAAATGGCGCTGTTGGAGTTAATTCAGAAACATATTCGTCAGCGCGATCTGTTGGGATTAGTCGACCAAATTGTTTCGCTGCTAGTTACAGGGAACACTAATGACAGACAGCTAAAAGCCCTGTTTAATTACGTATTACAAACGGGGGATGCCCAGCGTTTCCGAGCATTTATTGGTGAGATAACGGAACGTGCACCACAAGAAAAGGAGAAACTGATGACCATTGCTGACAGATTACGTGAAGAAGGCGCAATGCAGGGCAAACACGAAGAAGCCCTGCGTATTGCTCAGGAGATGTTGGAGAGAGGGTTAGACAGAGAGTTAGTTCTGATGGTGACCAGACTTTCGCCAGACGATCTTATCGCGCAAAGCCACTAATCCTGTAACACTGGGATTAACTGGCGGATGTTTGCAATAGACCACATCAGCGAACGACATCCGCCAGCGCCTCTTCTAAATCGTACCAGCGAAAAGCGAACCCCGCTTCTTCAAGCCGTTTTGGCAAGGCGCGTTGTCCGCCCAATACCAGAACCGATGATTCCCCCATCAGCAAGCGAATAGCTGTGGCAGGGACGCGCAAAATCGCCGGGCGATGCAGTGCATGACCAAGCGCATGGGCAAATTGTTCATTGTGTACCGGATATGGCGAGACCATATTAAATGGCCCGCGCAGATCGTTATCCAGCAGCCAGAGAATACCGTTGACCATATCATCAATATGAATCCAGGCCAGATACTGCCGACCGGAGCCTATCGGACCGCCCAGGCCAAGGCGAAACGGAGGCAGCATTTTGCCGAGGATACCGCCATCCGAAGCCAGTACTACGCCGGTACGCAGCAGGCACACTCGTGTTTTGTCGCTTTGCGCCCGACAGGCAATTTCTTCCCAACGGGCGCAGAGTTTATGGGTAAATTCGTTATGTGGCGGTTCTTCTTCGGTGACCACGACTTCACCTAAGTCACCATAATATCCCGCCGCCGAGCCTGAAATGAGCACTGACGGCGGCGTGTCACTGGCGTTAATCAAATCCACCAGTTTTTGCGTGATATTCCAGCGGCTTTGGCAGAGGAGATCTTTTTGCTCGCGAGTCCAGCGTTTATCAGCAATCGGTTCTCCGGCCAGGTTGATTACTGCATCAACGCTGTTGAGGTTGCTTTGATCGGCAAGCCCTTGCCATAGTGTCACTCGGGAGCCGAGAACGGAACTGGCTGTCTGCGGGTTACGCGTTACCACCGTTACCTGATGACCCAGTTCCAACAAGCGTGGGATTAAATGGCGACCAATTAATCCCGTCCCTCCGGTGATCACTATATTCATGCAGCCTCCCGATATAGCGGTTAACGCTGCCAGCTCAAGGTCATGGATACCGAATCGGCATAGCGCAGCGCGTGAAGTTTATCGATCTCCACTTCAGCATACGTCACCCAGTGATGTTCACGTGCGATATCGAGCACATCCTGAGTTAATTTTTCCAGCAAAGAGAAACGGTTATTCTCTACGTGTTGAATGATGTTTTTGGTAACGGTGCGATAATTCAGCGCGTCATTAATATCTTCGCTGGTACGCGCTTTATCGGCGGGGTAATGGATCGTCACGTTGATAACGATATCCTGACGGTTGTTAATCTCTTCGTCTTTAATTCCGATAAATGTACGTAAGCGAAGGTTCTTTATACGAATAATCGCGGCAGGTTGTGCCATTGCAGGTTCTCCGTTGTTTTATTTAGGATTAAATAATACACGAGAACCAGGTTCTGTTAACTATTCGAAATCTCATCATTTACTTGTGCTTTTAGTAGCGCCTGCCCGGTAGCAGGACGTGAGCGGATTCGTTCATACCAGTTTTTTACTGCCGGATACATCGCGAGATCAATTCGCTGGCGAGTCCAGGCATTAACCCACGGCCAGCAGGCAATATCTGCAATGCTGTAGTTTTCACCGCCCAGCCAAGGCGAGTTTTCCAGGCGCTTATTCAGCACATGATACAGACGCTGAGTTTCAACCTGATAACGCTCAATTGCATAGGGAATAGTCTGTGGCGCTGCATGATTAAAATGGTGATTTTGCCCGAGCATCGGCCCCAGGCCTCCAACCTGCCAGAATAACCACTGTAATGTGGCGGCGCGCTCACGCGGTTCATGACCTAAAAATAGCCCTGTTTTTTCCGCCAGATACAACAAAATTGCACCTGACTCAAAGAGGCTTAATGGTTCACCGCCGTCAGTCGGGGCATGATCAACAATCGCCGGAATTTTATTGTTGGGTGAAATGCGCAAAAACTCCGGGTGAAACTGACCGCCTTTACCGAGGTCAACTTTGATTAAGCGATAATCCAGTCCCGCCTCTTCGAGAAACAACGTAATTTTGTGACCATTCGGCGTTGGGGCGAAATAGAGATCGATCATTGCAGCTCCGGTTATCTAATAATCTGAACACATCAAGTATAGAAAGCGCAGCGACTTGTGTAAGTTTTCATCAAGTAACCGTGACAAAAAGGCTCTATAGTTTGATAGCAAGCCCATTTATCGCTGAGGACATAATGAGTAAACCTGCAATCACGCTGTGGTCAGATGCCCATTTTTTCTCCCCTTATGTGTTATCCGCCTGGGTGGCGTTGCAGGAGAAAGGCCTGCCTTTTCATATAAAAACTATCAACCTCGACAGCGGTGAACATTTGCGGCCGACGTGGCAAGGTTACGGACAGACACGGCGCGTGCCGTTGTTACAAATTGATGATTTTGAGTTAAGTGAATCCTCTGCCATTGCAGAATATCTGGAGGATCGTTTTGCGCCGCCGACCTGGGAGCGCATTTATCCGCTTGATTTGCAAAATCGGGCGCGGGCACGGCAGATTCAGGCCTGGCTACGCAGCGATCTGATGCCCATCCGCGAAGAGCGTCCGACGGATGTTGTCTTTGCTGGTGCGAAAAAAGCGCCATTAACGGTGGAGGGAAAGGCCAGTGCAGAGAAACTGTTCGCGATGGCAGAACATTTACTGGCGCATGACCAGCCGAATCTGTTTGGTGAGTGGTGTATTGCAGATACTGATTTGGCGTTAATGATTAACCGCCTGGTATTACAGGGTGATGAGGTGCCGGAACGTCTGGTGGATTATGCAGCATTCCAGTGGCAGCGGGCTTCAGTTCAGCTTTTTATTGCACTTTCGGCGAAGCAATCTGGCTGATAGAGGCGATAGAATCCAGTATCATAGCTTACGTTTTTTCGACGAGGAGTGAGTGATGAAACTGATGTTTGCATCGGACATTCATGGGTCGTTACCGGCGACGGAACGTGTTCTGGATTTGTTTGCCCAGAGCGGAGCTCAGTGGCTGGTGATTCTTGGCGACGTGCTGAATCATGGCCCGAGAAACGCCCTGCCTGAAGGGTATGCGCCAGCCAAAGTAGCCGAACGGCTGAATGAGGTGGCGCATAAAGTTATCGCCGTGCGCGGCAACTGCGATAGCGAAGTGGATCAGATGCTGCTGCACTTCCCTATAACCGCACCGTGGCAACAGGTATTACTGGAAAAGCAACGTCTGTTTCTGACGCATGGTCATCTGTTTGGCCCGGATAATCTGCCGGCTTTAAACCAGAACGACGTGCTGGTGTACGGTCATACCCATCTACCAGTGGCGGAACAGCGGGGTGAAATTTTCCACTTTAACCCCGGTTCGGTAAGCATTCCGAAAGGCGGCTATCCGGCGAGCTATGGCATGTTGGATGATGACGTACTAAGCGTAATCGCACTCAATGATCAAAGTATCATTGCGCAGATCGCGATTAATCCGTAATTTACTCCACAACTCAAAATGCGCCGTAAGAGCGCCAGAAAAAGAAGGTTTCCTGATAATGGAACAGCGTCGTTTGGCAAGTACTGAATGGGTGGATATTGTCAATGAAGAGAACGAAGTCATTGCACAAGCCAGCCGGGAACAAATGCGGGCACAGTGTCTGCGTCATCGTGCAACTTATATCGTCGTGCATGATGGCATGGGCAAAATTCTTGTGCAGCGTCGTACCGAGACAAAAGACTTTTTACCCGGCATGTTAGATGCGACCGCTGGTGGTGTGGTCCAGGCCGATGAGCAACTGCTGGAATCCGCACGTCGCGAAGCGGAAGAAGAGTTGGGCATTGCTGGTGTCCCCTTTGCCGAGCACGGGCAGTTCTATTTCGAAGATAAAAATTGCCGTGTCTGGGGCGCGCTGTTCAGTTGTGTCTCTCACGGTCCATTCGCCCTCCAGGAAGATGAAGTCAGTGAAGTTTGCTGGCTAACGCCGGAAGAAATCACCGCACGTTGCGATGAGTTTACTCCAGACTCGCTGAAAGCTCTGGCGTTGTGGATGAAGCGCAATGCCAAAAATGAAGCCGTAGAGACTGAAACGGCAGAATGAAAAAAGAGCCGCAATTGCGGCTCTTAACATTTTTAATGGTAGCCCATTAACTGAGCGCCGATCACCACGACGCTGGACATAATAAACAGCAGTCCAAGCAGTGTCGCACCCACTTTCAGCCAGTTACGGAAGTCCACCCGGCAAACGCCGAGCGTCGCCATTAGCGAAGCCGAGGTCGGGTAAATGATGTGACTGAAGCCATCGCCAAACTGGAACGCCAGCACGGTAACCTGACGGTTAACACCGACCAGATCGCCAAGCGGTGCCAGTAACGGCATGGTTAGCGCAGCCTGACCAGAACCGGATGTCACGAAGAAATTGAATACCGCCTGGAAGAGCAACATAAACCAGGCCGCGACAGCGTTATCCAGACCGCTAATGGCATTGGCAATGCTGTTGAGGATAGTATTCAGCACGCTGGCCTCACCAGCTTCACCGTTACCCACCAGAAGCAAAATCCCTTTGGCGAAACCCACCAGCAGGGCAGGGGCGATCATCATGCGCGCGCCTTCGGTAAAGGATGAAGCCATGGTATTTACCGTCATGCCGTTAAGACGGAAGACAACGCCGATGATGCCAATCACCAGCCCCATAGTGAAGAACTGGCTGGCGATTTCTGGAATAAACCAGGCATTAACGATCACCCCCCAAATCACCCAGATCATAACGGCGGTCAGGACAATCAATACCAGCCAGTCACCAAAGGTAAACGGACGTTGTTCAATGTCAGCCTGCTTTTCACGGAAGAAGCGATCGGAATCATGCACGCGTGACAACAGAGGATTCTTTTTCACTCGTGAGGCGTAAACCATGGTAAAGATCAGGCCAATCAGAGTGGCGATAACCCACACCACAATGCGCAGGCCGGAGCCGGAAAGCACCGGAACGCCAGCAATCCCTTGGGCGACAACCACGCAGAACGGGTTCATCCACGAGCTGGCAAAACCGATTTGAGTGGCGATATAGGTCACCAGGACGGTAGTAATACTGTCATAACCCAGTCGTACCATTAGCGGGGCAATGATAATGGCAAAGGCGACGGCCTCTTCCCCCATGCCGAACACCGCACCACCGAGCGAAAAGAGAATAAACAACGCAGGAATAAAGAGAATTTCATTCCCTCGAGTATGGCGGATAAGCGCCAGGATGCCGTTATCAATGGTTCCTGTACGCATCACGATGCCAAATGCACCGCCAATCACCAGCATAAACATGATGATGCCAACGGCTGTCCCGTATTTCGATCCGGAGGTTAACCCTTCAAACGGGAAGTTCATCAGGCCAGGGCGTTCATCGCCCGTCGAGAACAGTTGTACGCGGTGATACTCAGGTTCGCCGGTCTCGTTGGTCAGAATGCGAAATGAGTGAGGGTCTACGACTTTGCGTGTTTTCGTCTGACCATCAACCTGGTACTGCACTTCCTGACTGTCAAACATCCCCACCGGAACAACCCATGTGGCGAGGCTGGTTAAAATAGCGACAAAAAAGATAATCACCAGCGTATCGGGCATTGCCCATCTTCTGGTTGGTTTGGATTCAGTTATTGCGGACATAGCGCAAATTTTCCCTTGCACAAGACAAAGTGGTAAGTATGCAAAGTGATATGGCGCAATTCATTGATGCAGCGCAGTTAAGCAAGATAATCAGAAAGGAGTAATGCAAATTAAGAGAATAAAAAACCGGAAATAGTGACTATTTCCGGTTCAGATATCCGCAGCGCAAGGCTGCGGATTATGACGAGATTACTGCTGCTGTTGTGCAGACTGAATCGCAGTCAGCGCGATGGTGTAGACGATGTCGTCAACCAGAGCGCCACGGGACAGGTCGTTAACCGGCTTGCGCATACCCTGCAGCATCGGCCCGATGGAGATCAGGTCGGCAGAACGCTGTACCGCTTTGTAGGTGGTGTTACCGGTGTTCAGATCCGGGAAGATGAACACGGTAGCGCGACCTGCAACCGGAGAGTTCGGTGCTTTAGATTTCGCAACGTCAGCCATTACCGCAGCATCGTACTGCAGCGGACCGTCGATCATCAGGTCAGGACGTTTTTCCTGCGCCAGACGAGTTGCTTCGCGAACTTTTTCTACGTCGCTACCTGCACCAGAAGTACCGGTGGAGTAGGAGAGCATAGCAACACGCGGTTCGATACCGAAGGCTGCGGCGGAATCTGCGGACTGAATCGCAATTTCTGCCAGCTGTTCTGCGGTCGGATCTGGGTTGATCGCACAGTCACCGTAAACGTAAACCTGTTCTGGTAGCAGCATGAAGAACACGGAAGATACCAGGGAGCTGCCCGGTGCAGTTTTGATCAGCTGCAGCGGCGGACGGATGGTGTTTGCGGTGGTGTGAACAGCACCGGAAACCAGACCGTCAACTTCATCCTGTTCCAGCATCAGCGTACCGAGAACCACGTTGTCTTCCAGCTGTTCGCGGGCAACGGTTTCGGTCATACCTTTGTTCTTACGCAGTTCGACCAGACGAGCAACATAGCTTTCGCGAACCACTTCTGGATCAACGATTTCGATGCCTGCGCCCAGTTCTACGCCCTGAGACGCTGCAACGCGGTTGATCTCTGCCGGATTACCCAGCAGAACGCAAGTTGCGATACCACGTTCAGCACAGATAGCGGCTGCTTTAACCGTACGCGGTTCGTCGCCTTCCGGCAGAACAATACGTTTGCCCGCTTTGCGCGCCAGTTCAGTCAGCTGATAACGGAACGCTGGCGGAGAGAGACGACGGCTGCGCTCGGAAGTGGCAGTCAGAGAATCGATCCAGTCAGCGTTGATGTAGTTAGCAACATATTCCTGAACTTTCTCGATACGCTCATGATCGTCAACCGGAACTTCCAGGTTGAAGCTCTGCAGGCTCAGAGAAGTCTGCCAGGTGTTGGTGTTCACCATAAATACCGGCAGGCCGGTAGCGAAAGCACGTTCGCACAGTTTAGAAATGCGCGCGTCCATTTCGTAGCCGCCAGTCAGCAGCAGGGCACCGATTTCTACGCCGTTCATTGCAGCCAGGCAAGCGGCAACCAGCACGTCAGGACGGTCTGCGGAAGTCACCAGCAGAGAACCGGCACGGAAGTGCTCCAGCATGTGCGGAATGCTGCGTGCGCAGAAAGTTACGGATTTAACGCGGCGAGTGTTGATGTCGCCTTCGTTGATGATGGTCGCATTCAGGTGACGCGCCATATCGATCGCACGGGTTGCGATCAGATCAAAGCTCCACGGCACAGCGCCGAGAACCGGCAACGGGCTGGATTCTTGCAGCTTCGCCGGATCAACATTGTTGACTTTAGCTTTGGAAGAGTCGTCGAAAATCTCGGACAGATCCGGGCGAGTACGCCCTTGTTCATCAACCGGTGCGTTCAGTTTGTTAACGATAACGCCGGTGATATTGGTGTTTTTTGCACCGCCGAAGCTGTTGCGAGTCAGTTCGATACGCTCTTTCAGCTGTTCCGGGGTGTCAGTGCCCTGAGACATAACGAAGACGATTTCCGCATTCAGCGTTTTGGCGATTTCGTAGTTCAGAGACTGGGCAAACTGGTGCTTACGTGTCGGGACCAGACCTTCAACCAGGACCACTTCAGCGTCTTTGGTGTTAGCATGGTAGTTCGCGACGATCTCTTCCATCAGCACATCTTTTTTATTGCTGGAAAGCAGACCTTCAACGTAACTCATTTTCAGCGGTTCAGCGGCTGTCGTGGTGGAAGAATTCGCACGCACAATAGTCGTTGTCTGATCGGGCGCATCGCCACCGGTACGCGGCTGAGCGATAGGTTTGAAAACGCTCAGACGAACGCCTTTGCGTTCCATTGCACGGATCACGCCAAGACTGACGCTGGTCAGACCGACGCTGGTTCCGGTAGGGATCAGCATAATAATACGGGACACGGTTTATCCTCTTTCGTTACCGCCGGTTTGGCGGGTTACAAAACAGCACCGCCAGCAGGGCTGGCGGTGTGGAATCAGGCGGTCAGGCGGCAGGCGTCTTGCGCGATAACCAGCTCTTCGTTGGTTGGGATCACAACAGCAGGGCGGGTGCCTTCTTTGTTGATGAAACCAGATTTGCCGAAACGTGCAGCCAGGTTGCGTTCATGATCAACTTCAAAGCCCAGCACGCCCAGTTTGCCCAGAGACAGTTCACGAACCATCGCGGCATTTTCACCGATACCACCGGTGAATACAACTGCGTCCAGACGACCATCCATCAGTGCAGTGTATGCACCGATATATTTCGCCAGACGGTGGCAGTAAACGTCCATTGCGCGCTTCGCGTCTTCTTTAGTCGCGTAGTTGTCTTCAACATAGCGGCAGTCGCTGGTGACTTCGGTCAGACCCAGCAGGCCAGACTCTTTGGTCAGCATTTTGTTGATTGCGTCAACGCTCATGCCCAGGGTGTCGTGCAGGTGGAAGATGATAGCCGGGTCGATATCGCCAGAGCGAGTACCCATTACCAGACCTTCCAGCGGGGTCAGACCCATAGAGGTGTCAACGCATTTACCGTTGCGGATAGCAGAAACGGAACCACCGTTGCCCAGGTGGCAGGTGATGATGTTCAGCTCTTCTACCGGTTTGTTCAGCATTTTTGCCGCTTCCTGGGTTACATAGAAGTGGCTGGTGCCGTGCGCGCCGTAACGACGGATGCCGTGCTCTTTGTACAGGTTGTACGGCAGAGCGTAGAGGTAAGACTCTTCCGGCATAGTCTGGTGGAACGCAGTGTCAAATACAGCAACGTTTTTGTCTTTCAGCTGCGGGAAAGATTTCAGAGCTTCTTCGATACCGATCAGGTGAGCCGGGTTGTGCAGCGGTGCAAAAGAAGCCGCATCTTTGATACCCTGAATAACAGACTCATCGATCACTACGGAGCTGGTATACTTCTCGCCGCCGTGTACGATACGGTGACCGATAGCGGTCAGCTGCGCAGAAAGTTCTGGTTTTTGTGCCAGAATATTATTAACGATAAAGTTGAGCGCTTCGCTGTGAGCGGCGCCTGCACCTAAAGCCGCTTCTTGTTTATTGCCGTCCATTTTCCATTTGATGCGTGCTTCGGGCAGGTGGAAACATTCGGCTAAACCAGAAAGGTACTCTTCACCATTTACAGCATCGATGATTGCAAATTTCAGTGAAGAACTACCGCAGTTCAGAACCAGTACTAACTTACTCGACATGGAAGTACCTATAATTGATACGTGGCTAAAAAAACGTCAGGGAGCCATAGAGCGTAGCGCATGATGACACCGACATTTATGATTAACATCATGCACTGCAAATTTTTTTTGCATGATGGAATAAATATCTTGAGTCTATGCCATTTTGCGTAATTTTCAGCCAATGGCATAATGTATATGAATTTGACGACTCAATGAATATGTACTACTTAGGCCTTCAGGCTGCTAAAGGATACCTGATAGTGGGTATGGAAGACAAAATGTTTTGAACGTTGTCCCGCTGAGTTGTGAATTTGCACAAATTTTTGAATCTTTATATGTGAAGTTGAGGTGAAGCATGTCAACGCCGGATAATCGTTCTGTTAATTTTTTTAGCTTGTTTCGCCGGGGACAGCATTACTCAAAGACGTGGCCGCTGGAAAAACGCCTTGCCCCGGTCTTTGTTGAAAATCGCGTTATCAAGATGACGCGCTATGCGATTCGTTTTATGCCGCCGATTGCTGTGTTCACTCTCTGCTGGCAAATTGCACTAGGCGGTCAGCTTGGGCCGGCTGTTGCTACTGCGTTGTTCGCCCTGAGTTTGCCGATGCAGGGGCTATGGTGGCTGGGCAAACGTTCTGTTACGCCATTACCACCAGCGATCCTGAGTTGGTTTTATGAGGTTCGCGGTAAATTGCAGGAGGCCGGGCAAGCATTAGCACCCGTAGAAGGCAAGCCTGATTATCAGGCATTAGCTGACACGCTTAAGCGCGCCTTCAAACAACTGGATAAAACTTTCCTTGATGATTTGTAATTGACCCCTGATTACGCATATAAAAGAAGGCAGACATCGGCCTTCTTTTTTTTCACCGTAGTAAAGTGATACAGGAGTCAACAATGGAAATGACCAACGCGCAACGTCTTATTTTGTCTAACCAGTACAAAATGATGACTATGCTCGATCCGGCAAATGCTGAACGTTATCGTCGTCTGCAAACAATCATTGAACGCGGTTATGGATTGCAGATGCGTGAACTGGATCGTGAGTTTGGCGAGCTGAAAGAAGAAACCTGCCGCACTATCATCGACATTATGGAGATGTATCACGCACTGCATGTCTCCTGGTCTAATTTGCAGGATCAACAAGCTATCGATGAACGCCGTGTCACTTTCCTCGGCTTCGACGCTGCCACCGAAGCACGTTATCTCGGTTATGTACGCTTTATGGTTAATGTCGAAGGGCGTTACACCCATTTTGATGCCGGGACTCACGGCTTTAATGCCCAGACGCCAATGTGGGAGAAATACCAACGCATGTTGAACGTCTGGCATTCTTGCCCGCGTCAGTATCATCTGAGCACAAACGAAATTAATCAAATCATTAACGCCTGAGGAGGCTTGCGTGCGGTGCAAAGGTTTTCTGTTTGATCTTGATGGTACGCTGGTAGACTCCCTGCCTGCGGTAGAGCGGGCGTGGAGCAACTGGGCGAGACGCCATGGATTAACGCCGGAAGAAGTGCTGGCTTTTATTCACGGTAAACAGGCAATAACGTCTCTGCGCCATTTTATGGTGGGGAAATCGGAGGCGGAAATTGCTGCAGAGTTTACGCGTCTGGAGCAAATTGAGGCTACGGAAACCGAAGGAATTTCTGCACTTCCTGGGGCAATCGCCTTACTCAATCATTTGAATAAAGCGGGTATTCCATGGGCGATTGTGACTTCAGGTTCAATGCCAGTTGCACGAGCGCGCCACAAAGTAGCCGGACTTCCTGCACCGGAAGTATTTGTTACTGCGGAGCGGGTGAAACGTGGGAAACCAGAGCCCGACGCGTATCTGTTAGGCGCGCAACTGCTGGGTCTTGCACCACACGAATGCGTTGTAGTGGAAGACGCTCCCGCAGGTGTGCTTTCTGGCCTGGCAGCGGGATGCCATGTTATTGCGGTTAATGCACCGGCAGACACTCCACGTCTGAATGAGGTAGATTTGGTTCTCCATAGTCTGGAGCAAATTACTGTGACCAAACAGCCAAATGGCGATGTTATTATTTCGTGAAACACCTAATCATGATTTAGCCCCGTCTCGTCGGGGCTTTTTTGTGGCAGAATCAAGCCATCCCCCTCAATTAACAAGGATAAGTTGTGAACGGTGAATTGATCTGGGTTCTCTCATTACTGGCCGTTGCCATAGTCCTGTTTGCAACAGGCAGAGTGCGTATGGATGCGGTCGCTTTGTTTGTTATTGTCGCGTTTGCATTAAGCGGAACGCTGACGGTCCCCGAAGTTTTTTCCGGCTTTTCCGATCCTAACGTTGTGCTGATCGCCGCCCTGTTTATTATTGGCGATGGTTTAGTCCGTACCGGCGTTGCCACCGTGATGGGGACATGGCTGGTCAAAGTGGCCGGCAACAGTGAAATCAAAATGCTGGTTTTACTGATGTTAACTGTCGCGGGTCTTGGCGCATTTATGAGTTCAACTGGCGTCGTCGCTATCTTTATTCCCGTGGTGTTAAGCGTTGCCATGCGTATGCAAACGTCGCCATCGCGCCTGATGATGCCGCTAAGTTTTGCCGGGCTGATTAGCGGCATGATGACGCTGGTGGCGACCCCGCCTAACCTGGTGGTGAACAGCGAACTGCTACGCGAGGGTTATCACGGGTTTAGTTTCTTTAGCGTAACGCCTATCGGCCTGGTCGTATTGGTACTCGGCATCTTATACATGCTGGTGATGCGTTTTATGCTGAAAGGGGATTCCCAGACCCCGCAGCGCGAAGGCTGGACGCGTCGCACCTTCCGCGATCTTATTCGTGAATACCGTCTTACCGGGCGTGCGCGCCGTCTGGCTATCCGCCCCGGTTCGCCGATGATCGGTCAACGGCTGGACGACCTTAAATTGCGTGAACGCTATGGCGCAAACGTCATTGGTGTTGAACGCTGGCGTCGTTTTCGTCGTGTTATTGTGAATGTGAACGGGGTTTCTGAATTTCGCGCGCGTGACGTTTTGCTTATTGATATGTCAGCGGCTGACGTCGATCTCCGGCAATTTTGCAGTGAACAATTACTGGAGCCGATGGTTTTGCGCGGCGAGTATTTTTCCGATCAGGCTCTTGATGTCGGTATGGCAGAGATTTCATTAATTCCTGAGTCAGAGCTTATTGGTAAATCGGTTCGCGAAATCGGCTTTCGTACCCGCTACGGGCTGAATGTCGTGGGGCTGAAACGCAATGGCGTGGCGCTGGAAGGTTCGTTGGCGGATGAACCTCTGCTGCTGGGCGATATTATTCTGGTGGTTGGTAACTGGAAACTGATCGGTATGCTGGCAAAACAGGGCCGCGATTTTGTGGCGCTGAATTTACCGGAAGAAGTGAGTGAAGCATCACCCGCACACAGCCAGGCGCCACATGCCATTTTCTGTCTGGTGCTGATGGTGGCGTTAATGCTGACCGATGAAATTCCTAACCCTGTTGCCGCTATCATTGCCTGCCTGCTGATGGGGAAATTCCGCTGTATCGATGCCGAAAGTGCCTATAAATCCATTCACTGGCCGAGCATTATTTTGATCGTTGGGATGATGCCGTTTGCTGTGGCATTACAGAAAACCGGTGGTGTCGCGCTCGCGGTGAAAGGGCTGATGGACATCGGCGGTGGTTACGGGCCGCATATGATGCTGGTCTGTTTGTTTGTCTTGTCGGCAGTTATTGGGTTATTTATCTCTAATACCGCGACGGCGGTGTTGATGGCTCCGATTGCGCTGGCTGCCGCAAAAACAATGGGCGTATCACCTTATCCGTTCGCAATGGTCGTGGCGATGGCTGCATCCGCCGCTTTTATGACGCCAGTTTCTTCCCCCGTTAACACACTGGTTTTAGGCCCGGGGAATTACAGTTTCAGTGACTTTGTGAAGCTGGGAGTACCGTTCACCATTATCGTGATGGTTGTTTGTGTGGTCATGATCCCGATGTTGTTTCCATTTTGACGAGAGCCAGATGTCGCATCCGTCGCTTATTGCCTGATGCGACGCTGGCGCGTCTTATCAGGCTGTGTCGGCTGGTATCTGGCTGCTTACAGCGGTGAATCCTGGCTAATCTCATCGAGCGAAAGATGAAAGCTGGGAACAAATACCTCCATGAAGTAGTCCATCTCCTGGCTGCGGCGCGCTTTAAGCGTTGCTTCCAGTCGCGTTTTTGCCAGCAAAAATTCATTATTTCCGGCCGCGAGTTCTTCCAGGCATTTCAAGTACGCACACAGCGCATCCGCCTGTTTAACCAGTGACTTTTCTTCATCGCTATACGCATTTTCATCGATTAATGGCGCAAAAATATCCCGCAGCTCCTCTGGAACCATATCGACAAGTTTTTGCTGAGCGATTTTCTCAATGGCTTTATATTCCTGGGCGATTTGCGAGTTGAAGTATTTCACCGGAGTAGGGAGATCGCCAGTGAGCACTTCAGAGGCATCGTGGTACATCGCCAGCAGTGCGATGCGTTCTGCATTCACCTGTCCGCCAAATTTGCGATTCTTGATGGCTGCCAGTGCATGGGCGACCATCGCTACCTGCAAACTGTGTTCGGACACATTTTCCGTCCGCACGTTGCGCATTAGCGGCCAGCGGTTAATGAGTTTCAGGCGGGAGAGGTGGGCAAAAAAATGGCTCTGTTTCATAGTGACCTTACGAGTGATGACATCCTGAGGTCATTGTGGAGGGATAACACTGCCGGATGCAATCTCCGGCAGTGAATTTAAGATTACAACTGATGATAACCGGAAAGGAAACGAGCGAACTTGCTCAAGGACAGTTCGATATCATCAACACGCGGCAGCGTGACAATGCGGAAGTGATCCGGCCATGGCCAGTTAAATGCAGTTCCTTGTACCAGCAGAACTTTTTCCTGTAACAGGAAATCCAGTACCATCTTCTGATCGTCGTGAATATTAAAGCGTTTGGCGTCGATTTTCGGGAACATATACAGTGCGCCGCGCGGCTTCACGCAGGAAACACCTGGAATGTCGTTAATCAATTCCCAGGCGCGATTACGCTGCTCGTAAAGACGTCCACCCGGCATGATAAACTCGCTGATGCTCTGATAGCCGCCGAGTGCGGTCTGTATTGCGTGTTGTGCGGGAACGTTAGCGCACAGTCGCATTGAGGCCAGCATTTCCAGACCTTCGATGTAGCCTTTGGCGTGTTTTTTCGGCCCGTTCAGCACCATCCAGCCCTGACGGAAGCCAGCAACACGATACGTTTTCGACAGTCCGTTAAAGGTAATAGTCAGCAGGTCAGGAGCTAACGGCGCAATCGAGTGATGCTCAGCGTCGTCATAGAGGATTTTGTCGTAAATTTCATCGGCGAAGATAATGAGATTATGTTGACGCGCAATCTCCACAATCTCCATCAAAAGCTCTTTGGAATATACTGCGCCGGTTGGGTTGTTCGGGTTGATAATAACAATGCCGCGCGTGCGTGGCGTAATTTTGGCGCGAATGTCATCGAGATCCGGGAACCAGTCAGAGGATTCATCGCAAAGATAGTGCACTGCTTTACCGCCGGAGAGCGAAACTGCCGCTGTCCATAGAGGGTAATCAGGCGCAGGAACCAACATTTCGTCCCCACTGTTCAGCAATGCCTGCATTGCCTGAACGATAAGCTCTGATACACCATTGCCAATGTAAATATCTTCCACGGTAACATCACGCATACCGCGAGCCTGGTAGTGCTGCATGATGGCTTTACGCGCGGAGTAAAGACCTTTGGAATCGCAATAGCCCTGAGCTGTCGGGAGGTTGCGTATCACGTCAACCAGGATTTCATCGGGTGCGTCAAAACCGAACGGCGCTGGGTTGCCAATGTTCAGTTTCAGTACCTTGTTACCTTCTTCTTCCAGGCGTTTTGCTTCTTTCAGCACCGGACCACGGATGTCGTAACAGACATTCTCTAATTTGCTGGATTTTTCAATGGGGGACATGAATCTTGACCTTTTTGCTGTTATCGCCACTCCCTGCCGTGGAAGTCAGCTTAGAACAATGTACTCCCCCGAGGCGGCGTTTTGAAGTTCTGCAGAACAAGATTTTGCTGGCAGAGAAAGAGGAATTGTGCTGTTAATAACTTAATTATCGCAAAATAATAAGATGCATATACTTAATAAGTGATGTTTGGTAGTGATTTATTCTGAATATCAATTCAGAGTATGGTTTTTTTGTCTGATAGATAAATGTGTAAAATTTCTTCGGCTTAAGAAATCACGAACATAAAGCATTCATGATATTTTCGTTATAAGTGAAAAATTAACGAGTAGTGATTGCCGATGTGTCGTATAGGTGATGACGGGGGAAATTATTGTTAAGAGGAATTAATGAATGCGGGTGATGCTAATTAATTATTATTTAATATTCAAAAAGGCTTTGTTGTGCATATTAATAATAGAAGATTACTTTGCCTAACATAACATAACTTTGCATCAGATAATTCGCAATGACCCTTATAAATAAAAGGGTTTTAGGGTAAAATGCCTACTTTAATGACGGAGCACCTGCTTTTGATGCAGCCTCATCCTCGCTGTTTGTACGCGTACACGTATTAGCCGCGCTGCTGCGAGGGAGTGGAGCAGGGAGCAACATTTACATTTACATAAACTCTCGCATGTCATAAATAGAAAAGAGTGAGTAACTTAATAGATATGCGATCCCTGAAGATATATTCTGTGATCTACTTCAGGCATTATAACGGAACAATGTGAGCCACATTTTTAGTGCAACTCATATGCATTTTTACTTTCATCCGGGTTCCGGATGAAACTGCCAGGGAGGCACATTACAAATGGAATTGCTTGTTTGTGTGTGCACAGCATTAACCAGCTCAGTATGAGCCGCCAGTAAGTGATAATATATGATAAGTGCAAATCGTCCGATAATTAACCTCGACCTCGATCTGCTGAGAACATTTGTTGCTGTTGCCGATCTGAACACTTTTGCTGCTGCAGCTGCCGCTGTGTGTCGTACTCAGTCCGCTGTTAGCCAGCAAATGCAACGTCTGGAACAACTCGTTGGGAAAGAACTGTTCGCTCGGCATGGTCGCAACAAACTGTTAACTGAACATGGCATTCAGCTTCTTGGTTACGCCAGGAAAATCCTGCGTTTTAATGATGAGGCTTGCTCATCATTGATGTTCAGTAATCTTCAGGGCGTGTTAACTATCGGTGCTTCAGATGAATCTGCTGATACGATCTTACCTTTCCTGCTTAATCGCGTAAGTTCGGTTTATCCGAAACTTGCGCTGGATGTCCGCGTTAAACGCAATGCCTATATGGCAGAAATGTTGAAGTCCCAGGAAGTGGATTTAATGGTTACCACTCATCGTCCTGATACCTTTAAGGCGTTGAACCTGCGTACTTCGCCAACGCACTGGTATTGCGCTGCGGAATATGTGTTGCAAAAAGGCGAGCCGATCCCACTTGTGCTACTGGATGACCCTAGTCCGTTCCGTGACATGGTTCTGGCAACGCTCAATAAAGCGGAGATTCCATGGCGCCTGGCGTATGTTGCCTCCACATTACCGGCTGTTCGTGCTGCAGTAAAAGCGGGTCTTGGCGTGACAGCAAGACCGGTTGAGATGATGAGTCCGGATCTGCGCGTTTTGAGCGCGGTAGACGGTTTACCTCCACTCCCAGATACCGAATATTTGCTGTGCTATGATCCGTCCAGCAATAATGAGTTGGCGCAGGTGATATACCAGGCAATGGAGAGTTATCACAACCCATGGCAATACAGCCCGCTGACTCCCCAGGAGGGGGACGATTCCCTGTTGATAGAAGGGGATTACGAATAATCGTCTGGCAATAACAATTTCTGATGATAAGTTTGTAAAAATAAGCCACTGGTGATTAATAAAACGCCAGTGGCTTTTTTTACAATAAATCCTTAAGAATTTTCCTCACGGCGAACAAAAGTGTTCATTTTTCAATCATCAGCCATTCTCCACGCTTACGAACAAAAAATCGCCTGAAAAAAATCTCCTGCTACAATGATGTTAAAAAATACGTAAAATTATTGCTGTGTTTTTGTTATGGATTAACAAAAGCGTGTCACAGATCAAGAAAATACTCTCTTTTGGGGGGAGGAATCGACACAAATTCCTGTCAAAATAGACCCGTATTTTTTCCATTGCTTCACAACGGACACGATTCAACAACATCTAATTTTCCTGGAGTTGTCAACAATCTGGGGCTATAGGGCATTAAATGCAAAAGTTGTTGATATCATGTAAATTAATGTGAAGAAACCTTTGTTAAAGTTGACAAAAGGTTATAGAAAGGGGTAAAAGACCACATCAATTAGCTGTATAAAATAGTTTCTACAGTGATTGTAAGGTTTTTTTTATTCCTCCCCATGAATCGATGTGGCGTCCATCTGCCGTGAAGAGCAGTGAGTCTGGCGCTACTTTTGATGAGTAAGCAATGAGTATGTCAACATCCACTGAAGTCATCGCTCATCACTGGGCATTCGCTATCTTTCTTATCGTTGCCATTGGCCTGTGTTGCCTGATGCTGGTAGGCGGTTGGTTTTTAGGCGGTCGCGCACGCGCGAGGTCGAAAAACGTGCCGTTTGAATCAGGTATCGACTCGGTCGGCTCCGCCCGCTTACGCCTGTCTGCCAAGTTTTATCTGGTGGCCATGTTCTTCGTTATCTTCGACGTTGAGGCGCTGTATCTGTTCGCATGGTCAACTTCCATTCGCGAAAGCGGCTGGATTGGCTTTGTAGAAGCGGCAATTTTTATTTTTGTGTTACTGGCTGGTCTGGTTTATCTGGTGCGTATTGGCGCGCTGGACTGGACGCCCGCGCGTTCTCGCCGCGAGCGTATGAACCCGGAAACGAACAGTATCGCTAATCGTCAACGCTAACCGCGAGGCATTAAGATGGATTATACGCTCACCCGCATAGATCCCAACGGTGAGAACGACCGTTACCCCCTGCAAAAGCAGGAGATCGTAACCGACCCTCTGGAGCAAGAAGTTAACAAAAACGTGTTTATGGGCAAGCTCAATGACATGGTTAACTGGGGTCGTAAAAACTCAATTTGGCCGTATAACTTCGGTCTTTCCTGCTGTTACGTTGAGATGGTGACCTCATTTACTGCGGTGCATGACGTGGCGCGTTTTGGCGCAGAAGTATTGCGTGCTTCGCCGCGTCAGGCTGACCTGATGGTGGTAGCAGGAACCTGCTTTACCAAAATGGCACCGGTTATTCAGCGTCTGTATGACCAGATGCTGGAGCCGAAATGGGTTATCTCCATGGGAGCCTGTGCCAACTCTGGCGGTATGTACGACATTTATTCCGTTGTACAGGGCGTTGATAAATTCATTCCGGTTGATGTGTATATCCCGGGGTGTCCGCCGCGTCCAGAAGCGTATATGCAGGCACTGATGCTGTTGCAGGAATCTATTGGTAAAGAACGTCGCCCGCTCTCCTGGGTCGTTGGCGATCAGGGCGTTTATCGCGCCAATATGCAATCAGAGCGCGAACGCAAGCGCGGTGAACGCATTGCCGTTACCAACCTGCGCACCCCTGACGAGATTTAATTTGCGCCTGTCGGCAAAGGTATTTTTCTTCGCTTATTCCTAAATCTATTGCGCGAAGCCACGCCGACAGTCACCACGGACCATATGCAATGGTGAACAATATGACCGACTTAACCGCGCAAGAACCCGCCTGGCAGACCCGCGATCATCTTGATGATCCGGTGATAGGCGAACTGCGCAACCGTTTTGGGCCGGATGCCTTTACTGTTCAGGCGACTCGCACCGGGGTTCCCGTTGTGTGGATCAAGCGTGAACAATTACTGGAAGTTGGCGATTTCTTAAAGAAACTGCCGAAACCTTACGTCATGCTGTTTGATTTACACGGCATGGACGAACGTCTACGCACCCACCGCGAAGGGCTACCTGCTGCGGATTTTTCTGTTTTCTACCATCTGATTTCCATCGATCGTAACCGCGACATCATGCTGAAGGTGGCGCTGGCTGAAAACGACCTGCACGTACCGACCTTTACCAAATTGTTCCCGAACGCTAACTGGTATGAGCGTGAAACCTGGGATCTGTTTGGCATTACTTTCGACGGTCACCCGAACCTGCGCCGCATCATGATGCCGCAAACCTGGAAAGGTCACCCGCTGCGTAAAGATTACCCGGCGCGCGCAACCGAATTCTCGCCGTTTGAGCTGACCAAAGCCAAACAGGATCTGGAGATGGAAGCCCTGACCTTCAAACCGGAAGAGTGGGGGATGAAGCGCGGCACCGAAAACGAGGACTTCATGTTCCTCAACCTCGGTCCGAACCACCCGTCGGCACACGGGGCTTTCCGTATCGTTTTGCAACTCGACGGCGAAGAGATTGTCGACTGCGTACCAGACATCGGCTACCACCACCGTGGCGCGGAGAAAATGGGCGAACGCCAGTCATGGCACAGCTACATTCCGTATACCGACCGTATCGAATACCTCGGCGGCTGCGTTAACGAAATGCCTTATGTGCTGGCTGTTGAGAAACTGGCCGGAATTACCGTGCCGGATCGCGTTAACGTGATTCGCGTAATGCTCTCCGAACTGTTCCGCATCAACAGCCACCTGCTGTACATCTCGACCTTTATTCAGGACGTCGGCGCAATGACGCCAGTATTCTTCGCCTTTACCGATCGTCAGAAAATTTACGATCTGGTGGAAGCAATCACTGGTTTCCGTATGCACCCGGCGTGGTTCCGTATTGGCGGCGTAGCGCACGACCTGCCACGTGGCTGGGATCGTCTGCTGCGTGAGTTCCTCGACTGGATGCCGAAACGTCTGGCGTCTTACGAGAAAGCGGCGCTGCAAAACACCATTCTGAAAGGCCGTTCCCAGGGCGTTGCCGCCTACGGTGCGAAAGAGGCGCTGGAGTGGGGCACCACCGGTGCTGGCCTGCGAGCCACCGGGATCGACTTCGACGTGCGTAAGGCGCGTCCTTATTCTGGCTATGAAAACTTCGACTTTGAAATCCCGGTTGGTGGTGGCGTTTCTGACTGCTACACCCGCGTAATGCTGAAAGTGGAAGAGCTGCGCCAGAGCCTGCGCATTCTTGAGCAGTGCCTCAACAACATGCCGGAAGGCCCGTTCAAAGCGGATCACCCGCTGACTACGCCGCCGCCGAAAGAGCGCACGCTGCAACATATCGAAACCCTGATCACCCACTTCCTGCAAGTGTCGTGGGGGCCAGTGATGCCTGCCAATGAATCCTTTCAGATGATTGAGGCGACCAAAGGGATCAACAGTTACTACCTGACCAGCGACGGCAGCACCATGAGTTATCGCACCCGTATCCGCACGCCGAGTTATGCGCACTTGCAGCAAATTCCGGCGGCGATCCGTGGCAGCCTAGTGTCTGACCTGATTGTTTATCTGGGCAGTATCGATTTTGTTATGTCAGATGTGGACCGCTAATTATGCACGAGAATCAACAACCACAAACCGAGGCTTTTGAGCTGAGTGCGGCAGAGCGTGAAGCGATTGAGCACGAGATGCACCACTACGAAGACCCGCGTGCGGCGTCCATTGAAGCCCTGAAGATCGTTCAGAAGCAGCGTGGCTGGGTGCCGGACGGTGCGATCCACGCGATCGCTGACGTTCTGGGTATTCCGGCGAGCGATGTCGAAGGCGTGGCAACATTCTACAGCCAGATCTTCCGCCAGCCAGTTGGTCGCCATGTGATCCGTTATTGCGACAGCGTGGTCTGTCACATCAACGGTTACCAGGGCATTCAGGCGGCGCTGGAGAAAAAACTAAACATCAAACCAGGGCAAACGACGTTTGACGGTCGCTTTACGCTGCTGCCAACCTGCTGCCTGGGGAACTGTGATAAAGGGCCGAACATGATGATCGATGAGGACACTCACGCGCATCTGACCCCGGAAGCGATCCCTGAACTGCTGGAGCGGTATAAATGAAAAACATTATCCGTACTCCCGAAACGCATCCGCTGACCTGGCGTCTGCGTGATGATAAACAGCCAGTGTGGCTGGATGAATACCGCAGCAAAAACGGTTACGAAGGGGCGCGTAAGGCGCTGACCGGACTTTCTCCGGACGAAATCGTTACTCAGGTAAAAGACTCCGGCCTGAAAGGGCGCGGCGGTGCAGGCTTTTCTACTGGCCTGAAGTGGAGCCTGATGCCGAAAGACGAATCCATGAACATCCGTTACCTGCTGTGTAACGCCGATGAAATGGAGCCGGGCACCTATAAAGACCGCCTGCTGATGGAACAACTGCCGCACCTGCTGGTGGAAGGTATGCTCATCTCCGCGTTTGCGCTGAAAGCTTACCGTGGCTACATCTTCCTGCGTGGCGAATATATTGAAGCGGCAGTGAATCTGCGCCGTGCCATTGCTGAAGCGACCGAAGCGGGTCTGCTTGGCAAAAACATTATGGGAACAGGTTTTGATTTTGAACTGTTTGTCCATACCGGGGCAGGGCGCTACATCTGCGGTGAAGAAACAGCGTTAATCAACTCCCTGGAAGGGCGTCGCGCTAACCCGCGCTCGAAGCCCCCCTTCCCGGCAACCTCCGGCGCATGGGGTAAACCAACCTGCGTCAACAACGTCGAAACCCTGTGTAACGTTCCGGCAATCCTTGCTAACGGCGTGGAGTGGTATCAGAACATCTCGAAAAGCAAAGATGCTGGCACCAAGCTGATGGGCTTCTCCGGTCGGGTGAAAAATCCGGGTCTGTGGGAACTGCCGTTCGGCACTACCGCACGCGAGATCCTCGAAGATTACGCCGGTGGTATGCGTGACGGCCTGAAATTCAAAGCCTGGCAGCCAGGCGGCGCGGGCACCGACTTCCTGACCGAAGCCCACCTTGACCTGCCGATGGAATTCGAAAGTATCGGTAAAGCGGGCAGCCGTCTGGGGACGGCGCTGGCGATGGCGGTTGACCATGAGATCAACATGGTATCGCTGGTGCGTAACCTGGAAGAGTTTTTCGCCCGTGAATCCTGCGGCTGGTGTACACCGTGCCGTGACGGTCTACCGTGGAGCGTGAAAATTCTGCGTGCGCTGGAGCGGGGCGAAGGTCAGCCGGGCGATATCGAAACACTTGAGCAACTGTGTCGATTCTTAGGCCCGGGTAAAACCTTCTGTGCCCACGCACCTGGTGCGGTGGAGCCGTTACAGAGCGCCATCAAATATTTCCGCGAAGAATTTGAAGCGGGAATCAAACAGCCGTTCAGCAATACCCATTTGATTAATGGGATTCAGCCGAACCTGCTGAAAGAACGCTGGTAACCGAATTTCGATTAACGCTCAGTCTCTGACTGAGAAAACTGGAAGCATGCTAATGGCTACAATTCATGTAGACGGCAAAGAATACGAGGTCAACGGAGCGGACAACCTGCTGGAAGCTTGTCTGTCTCTGGGGCTCGATATTCCTTACTTTTGCTGGCATCCGGCGCTGGGAAGCGTCGGTGCTTGCCGCCAGTGTGCGGTGAAGCAATACCAAAACGCGGAAGACACGCGTGGTCGCCTGGTGATGTCCTGTATGACACCGGCTTCCGATGGCACCTTTATTTCCATTGACGACGAAGAAGCGAAACAGTTCCGTGAAAGTGTGGTCGAGTGGTTAATGACTAACCACCCGCACGACTGTCCGGTATGTGAAGAAGGCGGTAACTGCCACCTTCAGGATATGACCGTGATGACCGGGCATACCTTCCGTCGCTATCGTTTCACCAAACGTACCCACCGCAATCAGGATCTGGGGCCGTTCATCTCTCATGAAATGAACCGCTGCATCGCCTGTTACCGCTGTGTGCGTTACTACAAAGATTACGCTGACGGTACGGATCTGGGCGTTTATGGCGCGCACGACAACGTCTACTTCGGTCGCCCGGAAGATGGCACCCTGGAAAGCGAATTTTCCGGTAACCTGGTCGAAATTTGCCCGACCGGCGTATTTACCGACAAAACGCACTCCGAGCGTTACAACCGTAAATGGGATATGCAGTTTGCGCCGAGCATCTGCCAGCAATGTTCCATCGGCTGTAACATCAGCCCCGGCGAACGTTACGGCGAACTGCGTCGTATCGAAAACCGTTACAACGGTACGGTAAACCACTACTTCCTCTGCGACCGTGGTCGTTTCGGTTACGGCTACGTCAACCTGAAAGATCGTCCGCGTCAGCCGGTACAGCGTCGTGGCGATGATTTCATTACCCTCAACGCCGAACAGGCAATGCAGGGCGCAGCAGATATTCTGCGTCAGTCGAAGAAAGTCATCGGCATCGGCTCTCCGCGTGCCAGCGTGGAAAGCAACTTTGCGCTGCGTGAGCTGGTGGGCGAAGAAAACTTCTATACCGGTATTGCTCACGGTGAGCAGGAACGTCTGCAACTGGCGCTGAAAGTACTGCGTGAAGGCGGCATTTATACGCCGGCACTGCGCGAAATCGAATCTTACGATGCGGTACTGGTACTGGGTGAAGACGTTACCCAGACCGGCGCACGCGTCGCGCTGGCGGTGCGTCAGGCGGTGAAAGGTAAAGCACGCGAAATGGCGGCAGCACAGAAAGTGGCTGACTGGCAGATTGCGGCAATCCTCAACATCGGTCAACGTGCGAAGCATCCGCTGTTTGTCACTAACGTTGATGACACCCGTCTGGATGATATTGCGGCGTGGACTTATCGCGCACCGGTTGAAGATCAGGCGCGTTTAGGATTTGCCATCGCCCATGCGCTGGATAACTCCGCGCCAGCGGTTGACGGTATCGAGCCTGAGCTGCAAAGCAAAATCGACGTCATCGTGCAGGCTCTGGCTGGTGCGAAGAAACCGTTGATTATCTCCGGGACGAACGCCGGTAGCACAGAAGTGATTCAGGCGGCGGCTAACGTGGCGAAAGCCCTGAAAGGTCGCGGCGCTGACGTAGGTATCACCATGATTGCCCGTTCCGTCAACAGCATGGGGCTGGGCATTATGGGCGGCGGTTCGCTTGAAGAAGCGTTAACCGAACTGGAAACCGGACGCGCCGACGCGGTGGTGGTGCTGGAAAACGATCTGCATCGTCACGCTTCCGCAACCCGCGTGAATGCTGCGCTGGCTAAAGCGCCGCTGGTGATGGTGGTTGACCATCAACGCACAGCGATCATGGAAAACGCCCATCTGGTGCTTTCCGCCGCCAGCTTTGCTGAAAGCGACGGTACGGTGATCAACAACGAAGGCCGCGCCCAACGTTTCTTCCAGGTTTACGATCCGGCTTATTACGACAGCAAAACTGTCATGCTGGAAAGCTGGCGCTGGCTGCACTCGCTGCACAGCACCTTGCTGAGCCGTGAAGTGGACTGGACACAGCTCGACCATGTAATTGACGCTGTTGTGGCGAAAATCCCGGAACTGGCGGGTATCAAAGATGCTGCGCCGGATGCGACATTCCGTATTCGTGGGCAGAAACTGGCCCGTGAACCGCACCGTTACAGCGGTCGTACCGCCATGCGCGCCAATATCAGCGTTCATGAGCCGCGTCAGCCGCAGGATATTGACACCATGTTCACCTTCTCGATGGAAGGTAACAACCAGCCGACCGCGCACCGTTCGCAAGTGCCGTTTGCCTGGGCACCGGGCTGGAACTCCCCGCAGGCGTGGAACAAATTCCAGGACGAAGTGGGCGGCAAACTGCGCTTTGGCGATCCGGGCGTGCGTCTGTTTGAAACCAGCGAGAATGGTCTGGATTACTTCACCAGCGTACCGGCACGCTTCCAGCCGCAGGACGGGAAATGGCGTATTGCGCCGTACTACCACCTGTTTGGCAGCGATGAATTGTCACAGCGTGCTCCGGTCTTCCAGAGCCGTATGCCGCAGCCGTACATCAAACTCAACCCAGCGGATGCCGCGAAGTTGGGCGTGAATGCGGGGACACGCGTCTCCTTTAGTTACGATGGCAACACGGTCACGCTGCCGGTTGAAATCGCCGAAGGGCTGACGGCAGGGCAGGTGGGCTTGCCGATGGGGATGTCCGGCATTGCTCCAGTGCTGGCTGGCGCGCATCTTGAGGATCTCAAGGAGGCACAACAATGAGTTGGTTATCACCGGAACTGATTGAGATCCTGCTGACCATCCTCAAAGCGGTGGTGATCCTGCTGGTGGTTGTCACCTGCGGGGCATTCATGAGCTTTGGCGAACGTCGCCTGCTGGGTCTGTTCCAGAACCGTTATGGACCTAACCGTGTTGGCTGGGGCGGTTCGCTCCAGCTGGTCGCGGACATGATCAAAATGTTCTTTAAAGAAGACTGGATCCCAAAATTCTCGGATCGCGTCATCTTTACCCTGGCACCGATGATTGCCTTTACCTCGCTGCTGCTGGCCTTTGCGATTGTGCCAGTCAGTCCGGGTTGGGTGGTTGCCGACCTGAATATCGGGATTTTGTTCTTCCTGATGATGGCAGGTCTGGCGGTCTACGCGGTGCTGTTTGCGGGCTGGTCAAGTAACAACAAATACTCGCTGTTGGGTGCGATGCGTGCTTCTGCGCAGACCCTGAGCTACGAAGTGTTCCTCGGGCTTTCCCTGATGGGCGTGGTGGCGCAGGCCGGTTCATTCAACATGACCGACATCGTCAACAGCCAGGCGCATGTGTGGAACGTCATCCCGCAATTCTTTGGTTTTATTACCTTTGCCATCGCGGGCGTGGCGGTGTGTCACCGTCATCCGTTTGACCAGCCGGAAGCCGAGCAGGAACTAGCGGATGGTTACCACATTGAATATTCCGGTATGAAGTTCGGTCTGTTCTTCGTGGGTGAATACATCGGGATTGTGACCATCTCTGCACTGATGGTGACGCTGTTCTTCGGTGGCTGGCAAGGCCCGTTGTTACCGCCATTCATCTGGTTCGCGCTGAAAACCGCGTTCTTTATGATGATGTTCATTTTGATTCGTGCGTCGTTACCACGTCCGCGTTATGACCAGGTAATGTCCTTCGGCTGGAAAATCTGCCTGCCGCTGACGCTGATCAACTTGCTGGTAACGGCGGCTGTCATTCTCTGGCAGGCGCAATAAGGGGCACTAAGACCATGACCTTAAAAGAATTGTTAGTAGGTTTCGGCACCCAGGTTCGTAGTATCTGGATGATCGGCCTGCACGCGTTCGCCAAACGCGAAACGCGAATGTACCCGGAAGAGCCGGTCTATCTGCCGCCCCGTTATCGTGGTCGTATCGTTCTGACCCGCGACCCGGACGGCGAAGAGCGTTGCGTGGCCTGTAACCTCTGTGCGGTAGCCTGCCCGGTCGGCTGTATCTCGCTGCAAAAAGCAGAAACCAAAGACGGTCGCTGGTATCCGGAATTTTTCCGCATCAACTTCTCACGCTGCATTTTCTGTGGTCTGTGCGAAGAAGCCTGTCCGACCACGGCGATCCAGTTAACCCCGGATTTCGAAATGGGGGAATACAAGCGCCAGGATCTGGTTTACGAGAAAGAGGATCTGCTGATCTCCGGTCCGGGCAAATACCCGGAATATAACTTCTACCGGATGGCAGGTATGGCAATCGACGGCAAAGATAAGGGCGAAGCAGAGAACGAAGCCAAGCCTATCGACGTCAAGAGCCTGTTACCGTAAGGAGAGGGGCAATGGAGTTCGCTTTTTATATCTGTGGCCTGATAGCCATACTTGCGACCTTGCGAGTGATCACCCATACCAATCCGGTGCACGCACTGCTGTACCTGATTATTTCGCTGCTGGCGATTTCCGGGGTGTTCTTCTCACTGGGCGCTTACTTCGCCGGTGCGCTGGAAATTATTGTCTACGCCGGTGCCATTATGGTGCTGTTCGTGTTCGTGGTGATGATGCTCAACCTGGGCGGTTCGGAAATTGAACAGGAACGCCAGTGGCTGAAACCGCAGGTGTGGATTGGTCCGGCAATTTTGTCGGCCATCATGCTGGTGGTGATTGTTTACGCCATTCTCGGTGTTAACGATCAGGGTATCGACGGTACGCCAATCAGTGCTAAAGCAGTGGGTATTACGCTGTTCGGGCCTTACGTACTGGCGGTTGAACTGGCTTCTATGCTGCTGCTGGCTGGTCTGGTTGTGGCCTTCCACGTCGGTCGTGAAGAGCGTGCGGGTGAAGTGCTGAGCAATCGTAAAGACGACAGCGCGAAAAGAAAAACGGAGGAGCGCGCATGATCCCCTTACAACATGGACTGATCCTCGCGGCAATCTTATTCGTTCTTGGCTTAACCGGTCTGGTTATCCGTCGCAA
The DNA here is from genome assembly GCF_002965965.1 of Escherichia sp. MOD1-EC5495. NCBI lineage: Bacteria > Pseudomonadati > Pseudomonadota > Gammaproteobacteria > Enterobacterales > Enterobacteriaceae > Escherichia > Escherichia sp. MOD1-EC5495. Next base: position 29,478 of record NZ_PTRI01000015.1, on the reverse strand, counting down.
TCTGCTGTTTATGCTGATTGGTCTGGAAATCATGATTAACGCCTCCGCGCTGGCCTTTGTGGTCGCCGGTAGCTACTGGGGCCAGACCGACGGTCAGGTGATGTACATTCTCGCCATCAGCCTCGCGGCGGCGGAAGCGAGTATCGGCCTTGCGCTGCTGCTGCAACTTCACCGTCGTCGCCAGAACCTGAACATCGATTCAGTAAGTGAGATGCGCGGATGAACATGCTTGCCTTAACCATTATTTTGCCATTGATTGGCTTCGTCCTGCTGGCGTTCTCCCGTGGGCGCTGGTCTGAAAACGTCTCGGCGATCGTGGGCGTTGGCTCTGTAGGCCTGGCGGCGCTGGTAACTGCCTTTATTGGCGTCGATTTCTTCGCTAATGGCGAGCAGGCTTACAGCCAGCCGCTGTGGACGTGGATGTCGGTAGGCGACTTTAATATCGGTTTCAACCTGGTGCTGGACGGCCTGTCGCTGACCATGCTCTCGGTGGTCACCGGTGTGGGTTTCCTGATCCACATGTACGCTTCCTGGTATATGCGCGGTGAAGAGGGATACTCTCGCTTCTTCGCCTACACCAACCTGTTCATCGCCAGCATGGTGGTTCTGGTTCTCGCCGACAACCTGCTGCTGATGTACCTCGGCTGGGAAGGCGTGGGCCTGTGCTCCTATCTGCTGATCGGGTTCTATTACACCGATCCGAAGAATGGCGCAGCGGCAATGAAAGCGTTCGTCGTGACCCGTGTGGGTGACGTGTTCCTCGCTTTCGCGCTGTTCATTCTCTACAACGAACTGGGCACCCTGAACTTCCGCGAAATGGTGGAACTGGCACCAGCGCACTTTGCTGAAGGCAATAACATGCTGATGTGGGCGACGCTGATGCTGCTGGGCGGTGCGGTCGGTAAATCTGCGCAGCTGCCGTTGCAGACATGGCTTGCCGACGCGATGGCTGGCCCGACGCCTGTCTCTGCGCTGATCCACGCTGCAACGATGGTAACCGCTGGTGTCTACCTGATCGCCCGTACCCACGGTCTGTTCCTGATGACTCCGGAAATTCTGCATCTGGTCGGTATCGTGGGTGCGGTGACGCTGGTGCTGGCAGGCTTTGCCGCGCTGGTACAAACCGACATCAAACGTGTTCTCGCTTACTCCACCATGAGCCAGATTGGCTACATGTTCCTGGCGCTTGGCGTACAGGCATGGGATGCGGCGATTTTCCACTTGATGACCCACGCGTTCTTTAAAGCGTTGCTGTTCCTGGCATCCGGTTCCGTCATTCTGGCTTGTCATCACGAACAGAACATCTTCAAGATGGGCGGTCTGCGTAAATCTATTCCGCTGGTTTATCTCTGCTTCCTGGTGGGCGGCGCGGCACTGTCGGCACTGCCGCTGGTCACTGCGGGCTTCTTCAGTAAGGATGAGATCCTCGCGGGTGCGATGGCGAATGGTCATATCAATCTGATGGTGGCAGGTCTGGTCGGTGCGTTTATGACCTCGCTCTACACCTTCCGTATGATTTTCATCGTCTTCCACGGAAAAGAACAAATTCACGCTCACGCCGTGAAAGGGATCACCCACAGCCTGCCGCTGATTGTGCTGCTGATCCTTTCCACCTTCGTTGGCGCACTGATTGTACCGCCGCTGCAGGGCGTGCTTCCGCAAACTACGGAACTGGCACACGGCAGCATGTTGACCCTGGAAATTACCTCTGGCGTGGTTGCGGTCGTCGGCATTCTGCTGGCAGCCTGGCTGTGGCTGGGTAAACGTACTCTGGTGACCTCCATTGCCAACAGTGCGCCGGGTCGCCTGCTGGGAACCTGGTGGTACAACGCCTGGGGCTTTGACTGGTTGTACGACAAAGTGTTCGTCAAGCCGTTCCTGGGTATCGCCTGGTTGCTGAAACGCGATCCGCTGAACTCAATGATGAACATTCCGGCGGTTCTCTCGCGCCTTGCGGGTAAAGGTCTGCTGTTCAGTGAGAACGGCTACCTGCGCTGGTATGTGGCATCCATGAGCATCGGTGCGGTCGTGGTGCTGGCACTGTTGATGGTACTGCGTTGAGTTAAGGATTGTGGGGTCGCCCCTGGGCATATAAGTACGTAGGTCGGATAAGCCGCCTTCGCGGCGCATCCGACACTACAACCGCAATCCGAAGAGAATTTTCTGTCGTGAGAATTCGTTGAAAATCCGGTCCTGACGGGACTTTTACAAGGAATAAAGATCGCCATGTTACTACCCTGGCTAATATTAATTCCCTTTATCGGCGGCTTCCTGTGCTGGCAGACCGAACGCTTTGGCGTCAAGGTGCCGCGCTGGATCGCGCTGATCACCATGGGATTGACGCTGGCGCTGTCGCTGCAACTCTGGTTGCAGGGCGGTTATTCACTGACGCAATCCGCCGGAATTCCGCAGTGGCAGTCTGAATTCGACATGCCGTGGATCCCGCGTTTTGGAATCTCTATCCATCTCGCCATTGATGGTCTGTCGCTGCTGATGGTCGTCCTGACCGGTCTGCTCGGCGTGCTGGCGGTACTTTGCTCGTGGAATGAGATCGAAAAATATCAGGGCTTCTTCCATCTCAACCTGATGTGGATCCTGGGCGGCGTTATCGGCGTGTTCCTTGCCATCGACATGTTCCTGTTCTTCTTCTTCTGGGAAATGATGCTGGTGCCGATGTACTTCCTGATCGCACTGTGGGGGCATAAAGCCTCTGACGGTAAAACGCGTATCACGGCGGCAACCAAGTTCTTCATTTATACCCAGGCGAGTGGTCTGGTGATGTTGATCGCCATCCTGGCGCTGGTTTTCGTTCACTACAATGCGACCGGCGTCTGGACCTTCAACTATGAAGAGTTGCTGAATACGCCAATGTCCAGCGGTGTGGAATATCTGCTGATGCTGGGCTTCTTCATCGCCTTTGCGGTGAAAATGCCGGTGGTTCCACTGCACGGCTGGCTGCCGGATGCGCACTCCCAGGCACCGACTGCCGGTTCCGTTGACCTCGCGGGGATCTTGCTGAAAACCGCCGCTTACGGTCTGCTGCGTTTCTCCCTGCCGCTGTTCCCGAACGCGTCGGCAGAGTTCGCGCCAATCGCTATGTGGCTGGGTGTTATCGGCATCTTCTACGGTGCGTGGATGGCCTTTGCCCAGACTGATATCAAACGTCTGATCGCCTACACCTCGGTTTCCCACATGGGCTTCGTGCTGATTGCTATCTACACCGGCAGCCAGTTGGCCTACCAGGGTGCGGTTATTCAGATGATTGCGCACGGCTTGTCGGCGGCGGGTCTGTTTATTCTCTGCGGTCAGCTTTATGAACGTATCCACACCCGCGACATGCGCATGATGGGCGGTCTGTGGAGCAAGATGAAATGGCTGCCAGCACTGTCCCTGTTCTTTGCGGTGGCAACGCTTGGGATGCCAGGCACCGGTAACTTCGTCGGCGAATTTATGATTCTGTTCGGCAGCTTCCAGGTTGTCCCGGTGATTACCGTTATCTCTACCTTTGGGCTGGTCTTTGCATCTGTTTATTCGCTGGCGATGTTGCATCGCGCTTACTTCGGTAAAGCGAAAAGCCAGATTGCCAGCCAGGAACTGCCAGGGATGTCGCTGCGTGAGCTGTTTATGATCCTGTTGCTGGTGGTGCTGCTGGTACTGCTGGGCTTCTATCCGCAGCCGATTCTGGATACCTCGCACTCCGCGATTGGCAATATCCAGCAGTGGTTTGTTAATTCCGTTACTACTACAAGGCCGTAAATCGCCATGACAATAACTCCACAAAACCTGATCGCACTGCTACCGTTGCTGATCGTCGGCTTGACGGTGGTGGTTGTGATGCTCTCCATTGCGTGGCGACGCAATCATTTCCTCAACGCTACGCTCTCGGTTATTGGGCTTAACGCGGCGCTGGTTTCGCTCTGGTTTGTCGGCCAGGCGGGCGCTATGGACGTTACGCCGCTGATGCGCGTTGATGGTTTCGCCATGCTTTACACCGGGCTGGTACTGTTGGCGAGCCTCGCCACCTGTACTTTCGCTTACCCGTGGCTTGAAGGCTATAACGACAACAAGGACGAGTTCTACCTGTTGGTGTTAATTGCCGCGCTGGGCGGGATCCTGCTGGCGAATGCCAACCATCTGGCGTCTCTGTTCCTCGGTATCGAACTGATCTCTCTGCCGCTGTTTGGCCTGGTCGGTTACGCTTTCCGCCAGAAACGTTCGCTTGAAGCCAGTATCAAATACACCATTCTCTCTGCCGCCGCGTCTTCTTTTCTGCTGTTCGGTATGGCGCTGGTGTACGCGCAGTCTGGTGACCTGTCGTTTGTTGCACTGGGTAAAAACCTCGGCGATGGTATGCTCAACGAGCCGCTGTTGCTGGCAGGTTTCGGCCTGATGATTGTTGGCCTCGGCTTCAAACTCTCTCTGGTGCCGTTCCACTTGTGGACGCCAGACGTATACCAGGGCGCGCCAGCTCCGGTTTCCACCTTCCTGGCGACGGCGAGCAAAATCGCTATCTTCGGTGTGGTGATGCGTTTGTTCCTTTACGCACCGGTGGGTGACAGCGAAGCGATTCGCGTGGTGCTGGCGATTATCGCCTTTGCCTCCATCATCTTCGGTAACCTGATGGCGCTGAGCCAGACCAACATCAAACGTCTGCTCGGTTACTCATCTATCTCTCACCTCGGCTATCTGCTGGTGGCGCTGATTGCGCTGCAAACTGGCGAGATGTCGATGGAAGCGGTAGGGGTTTACCTGGCCGGTTATCTGTTCAGCAGCCTCGGTGCGTTCGGTGTGGTCAGCCTGATGTCCAGCCCGTACCGTGGCCCGGATGCTGATTCCCTGTTCTCTTACCGTGGTCTGTTCTGGCATCGCCCGATCCTCGCGGCAGTGATGACGGTGATGATGCTGTCTCTGGCCGGTATCCCGATGACGCTGGGCTTTATCGGTAAGTTCTACGTGCTGGCAGTCGGTGTTCAGGCGCACTTATGGTGGCTGGTGGGCGCTGTGGTTGTCGGTTCGGCAATCGGCCTCTACTACTACCTGCGTGTGGCGGTGAGTCTGTACCTTCATGGTTCAGAACAGCCAAACCGTGATGCGCCGTCAGACTGGCAGTACACAGCAGGTGGTATCGTGGTGCTAATCTCTGCACTGCTGGTTCTGGTGCTGGGTGTATGGCCGCAACCGCTGATTAGCATTGTGCGTTTGGCAATGCCGATGATGTAAGTCGTCAGTCTGTAAGCTGAGAAAGCCGCCGACATGTTCGGCGGTTTTTTTATGGTGCCCTGACACCATCACCCAACAATAACCGTCAGCGCATGATTCCCTTGCCGTAGCATACGTCTGTACGCACTAATCAGCTTTTCCATATCAAGCATGATCGAAGCAAAGAGCTGCCCCTCTAACTCTTCTGAAAAGGTCACTCCCGGATATATCTCCATTTCATTGAGCCGCTGAATGGAAAACTGTTTACGCAGCTCATTTCGGTCGAGTGCCTCCAGGCGGTCGATAGTAGCGGCTAATTCCTGATTCCATGTCAATCCCAGGAAACCATCGATACCCTCTTCGAGACTATGTTCACCGAGCACAGCACGACTCAGCGGATCATTCTTCGCTGGATCAAAGGCAGAGGTGCCCGTCAGGCCAAAATGTAAAAAATCCCAGCGTTTATCAATATCCAGTCGCCTTGAGCCTGAAAGCGTTTCATGAATATCGTCCATTAAAGATTTTTCATTAGACTCAATCAGCTTGTTGGCCTTTTCTGAGTTTATTTCCGCAAAATACGCAATCATTCCCATCTTATTTCTCCCGTCAGATTTCCTTTTGCGCATCTTAAAACAGACGGAGAAAAATAAAATATACAAGCTGCTTTTTCTGGAGCCGCCTCGAGGAAATTTTATTATTTACTGTTGTACAACAAGGTTATAACACCATCCACCACCTGCGCCATTTTCTGATAGTTCAGTCTGTCTGCTGTATCGCCGGGCTGGTGATATTGTTTATTACGATAAAAAGCTGTGTCTGTAATCATGACGGCGGGAATATCCTGCTGCCAGTAATTAAGGTGGTCGGAGAAATCAATACCGGGAATAAAATCAGGGGCATTAATAGAATAAACAGATAATTCTTTTGACGATAACAACGCGGCTTTTACCTGACGCACGGCGCTGATATCCTGCATTCTGCCGACCACAGCAATAAAGTCACCTCGATCGGGATAAAGCCAGGACATCGCAGAGTAAGGATAGTCTTGACTCCCAGGCGCGGAATCATAAAACCCAATCATTTCAAGGGATATCATCAGTTTAACCGGGCGCATCAGGGTAACGGCATGTACCGCGCTTCCCATTTCGTCACTGCGAAAGAAGGGCGGCTCTTCCGAAGCATAGGCAACCAGTTGTACGCCAATAGCTGGTGCTTTCTGTTGTAGCAGACGCGCCAGTTCCAGTAATCCTGCGACGCCGCTGGCGTTATCATCCGCACCAGGCGTATAGATTAATTGGTCGTTTTCATAACTGGTTGCGGAATCATAGTGCGCACCAATAATAATCAGCGGTCCATCCTGTGGACCATAGTCAGCAATAATGTTTTTGTAAGGCCCATCAATAATAGGAACCCTCTGTTCGGTAACTTTTGCCCCGCTTTGTGTGAAAATATTTTTAATATAGCTGGCAGATATATTCAATTTATCAATATGATCAGCACTGCGTGGATACTGTGTTTGTGAAAGATAACGTACCGTTTTTTCTAGCTGCTCAGGGCTGGCATGTTGCGGTGTGGGGGGTAAGGCGCTGACGTAAGGTTGATATAAAACAAGTAAAGGGAGAGAAAATATTAGCAATATGATATAGAGAGGAATTATTCTTTTCATATATTTATTGTTGATGAAATGTGTTGTTTTATCATTATTCATGATGAGTGCCAGTAATGTATTTAATTAATACTGACAGGAATATACAAAAGATATATTTTACGCCAGGTTCATGAGTTTTTTTAAAGGAATTTGTATGAGAAATAAAAATATAATTATGTTGCTTATTGGTGGTTTGATTTTGACAGGATGCGGACAGGAGCCTGATGATAAGGAAAACCCGCAGCACCAATCTACTACATCGACAGACCAGCAAGCGCGAGCCACGCAACAAGCGGCAACAAAAGTGGCTGAGCAAAGAGCCGCCGCTGCTAAAGCCGCTGCAGACGCGAAAGCAAAAGCCTTAGTCCAGCAAGAAGCGCAACAATACTCAGACAAACAAGCTTTACAGGGGCGATTGCAGGAAGCGCCAACATATGAAAGAGCGGCTAAAGCAAAAGCTACACATATCTCAAATCCTGGAACCGCTCGCTACCAGCAGTTCGATGACAATCCGGTTAAGCAGGTAGCGCAAAACCCGTTGGCGACGTTTAGCCTTGATGTTGACACCGGCAGCTATGCAAATGTACGCCGTTTTCTCAATCATGGGCAGTTGCCTCCGCCAGATGCAGTGCGGGTGGAGGAGATGGTGAATTACTTTCCGTCAGACTGGGTTATTAATGATAAAAGCAATAATAAAGAGCTTGTTCCCGCCAGTAAGCCTGTACCTTTTGTTATGCGCCACGAACTGGCACCGGCGCCATGGAATGAGCAGCGAACCTTACTGAAAGTGGATATTCTGGCGAAAGATCTCAAAAGTGAAGCGTTTCCTGCTTCTAATCTGGTCTTTCTTATCGACACGTCTGGGTCAATGTATTCTGATGAACGCTTACCTCTAATTCAGTCTTCTTTGAAATTGCTGGTCAAAAAACTCCGTGATCAGGACAACATTTCTATCGTGACCTATGCCGGTGACTTCCGTATTGCGTTGCCTTCTACCTTCGGGAATCATAAAGATGAAATCAATGCTGCTATTGATTCGCTGAATGCCAGAGGTAGCACTAATGGCGGTGCCGGGCTGGAGATGGCTTATCAGCAGGCAGCGAAGGGGTTTATTAAAGGTGGCGTCAATCGCATTTTATTAGCAACTGACGGTGATTTTAACGTTGGCATTGACGATCCAAAATCGATTGAATTAATGGTGAAAAAACAGCGGGAGTCTGGTGTTACGCTATCGACGCTGGGCGTAGGAGGGGATAATTACAATGAGGCAATGATGGTGAGAATTGCCGATGTCGGCAACGGTAATTACAGCTACATTGATACCCTCTCTGAAGCGCAGAAAGTGTTAAACAGCGAAATGCATCAGACGTTGGTTACCGTGGCGAAAGATGTTAAAGCGCAGATTGAGTTTAACCCGGCGTGGGTGACGGAATATCGTCAGATTGGTTATGAAAAGCGCCAACTGCAGGCAGAAGATTTTAATAACGACAATGTTGATGCTGGCGATATTGGCGCAGGTAAACATATAACTTTGTTATTTGAATTAACGCTGAACGGACAAAAAGCGTCAATTGATAAATTACGCTATGCACCGGATCAGAAATCAGCGAAATCGGACAAAGCGAAAGAGCTGGCATGGTTAAAGATACGCTGGAAATACCCTCAGGGAAAAGAAAGTCAGTTAGTTGAATTTCCACTGCTACCGACAACTAATGCTCCTTCTGAAGATATGTATTTTCGCGCAGCAGTAGCTGCATATGGGCAAAAGTTACGTGGTTCTGAATACCTGAACAATACATCCTGGCAGCAGATCAAACAGTGGGCGCGGCAGGCAAAAGGGCAAGATTCTCAAGGTTACAGAGCTGAATTTATTCGTCTGACTGAACTGGCGGAAGGTCTGGACAATTTACAAAACTAAAAATGATAAATCTGTTTGCCTGATATCGACATCAAGCATATTCGGCAAACAGATGAAAGATATGTCGAATAAGTACGTTGGCATCATGAAATTAATCCGCCAACTAACTACCGCATTTCGATTTAAATGCTAAACACCGCGAAATCGCTCGCCAGTTCTGTTGCCGGGAAAATTGCCCGGCACTCGCGTAATAAATGCTGACAGCCTTTATCATCATAGCGTGAGCTGACGTGGGTAATGATCAATTTGCCGACACCCGCCTCACGAGCCAGAGTCGCCGCCTGACGGCTTGAACTGTGCCCACGGCTGTTAGCTTTGGCTTCCATCTCCATATCCAGCGTCGTTTCGTGAACCATTATGTCGGCACCTTTAGCAAGATCGATTGCGGCATCGCAAGGGCCGGTATCACCGAAAATGGCGATTGATTTACCCGGCGTAGGCGCGGCTAAGTAATCAGCGCCGTTAATCTGCCGACCGTCTTCCAGCGTGACTGTTTTGCCTTTTTTCAAATCCTGGAACAGCGGACCGGGTTGTACGCCGGCATCTTTTAACGCCTGGGCATTCAGCGCGCCTGGTTTATCATGTTCTTCAATACGATAGCCGTAACACTCCAGTGGATGTTCCATTGGATATGCCGTTACCTTGCGCAGGCCATCATCAACTATTTCTCCTGCCGTAATTTCAACAATTTCCAGCGGATAATCGGTCCATGAGCCGCTAATGCGTAACGCTGTCTCAACAAATTCACGGATACCTTTCGGACCATAAATCGTTAATGGTTGCATAATGCCTGACATGGAACGACTGCATAGCAATCCGGGCAAGCCAAAAAGGTGATCGCCATGAAGATGGCTTATAAAAATCCTGTCCAGTTTTCCTGGGTTAAATGCCGTGTGCAACATCTGGTGTTGTGTACCTTCACCACAGTCAAATAACCAAAGCCCGGCTTGCGTCGGATGTTGCAGATTAAGCAATATGGCTGTGACATTACGTGTCCGGGTCGGAACACCTGCCGAAGTACCTAAAAAAATTAATTCCATGAGTTCATCACGCTGCTGAAAATATTCCGGCTAGTATAAAGCAAACAGTACAAAGGAGCCTTCCATGATCGACTGGCAAGATCTGCATCATTCTGATTTATCCGTTTCTCAGCTTTATGCCTTATTACAGCTGCGTTGTGCGGTATTTGTAGTGGAACAAAACTGTCCTTACCAGGATATCGATGGTGACGATCTGGAGGGAGAAAATCGCCACATTCTCGGTTGGCATAACGGGACACTGGTGGCGTATGCGAGGATTCTGAAAAGTGACGACGAACTGCAACCCGTCGTGATTGGTCGGGTGATTGTCAGCGAAGACTTACGCGGCGAAAAAATCGGTCAACAATTGATGAGTAAGGCGCTGGAATCGTGTACTCGCCACTGGCCGGAGAAGCCGATCTATCTGGGGGCGCAGGCGCATTTACAAAACTTTTATGGGCAATTTGGTTTCATCCCTGTGACAGATATTTATGAGGAAGATGGTATTCCGCATATCGGGATGGCGCGCGAGGTTATTCAGGCGTAATCGATAACCGTTGTCTATAGTTAGTGGCAGGTTTTACGCAAATGGAGAACGATAATGTCTAATCAGTTTGGTGATACACGTATCGATGACGACCTGACGTTGCTGAGTGAAACACTTGAAGAGGTACTACGTTCCTCTGGCGATCCCGCCGATCAAAAATATGTTGAGTTAAAGGCGCGTGCAGAAAAGGCGCTGGATGATGTGAAAAAAAGGGTAAGCCAGGCTTCTGACAGTTATTACTATCGGGCGAAGCAGGCGGTTTATCGCGCCGATGACTACGTCCACGAAAAACCCTGGCAGGGAATTGGCGTTGGCGCGGCTGTTGGACTGGTATTAGGACTGTTGCTGGCTCGCCGTTAAAACCTCCCTACACTGGGGTACTGCATTTTTTCTGTAGTACCCCGTATAATGTGAGGCTTTTAACAGGGAGAGGTCCGCGTGCAATCACTTACTACGGCGCTGGAAAATCTACTGCGCCATTTGTCGCAAGAGATTCCGGCGACACCCGGCATTCGGGTTTTCGACATTCCTTTCCCTCTCAATGACGCTTTTGATGCCTTAAGCTGGCTGGCCAGTCAGCAAACGTATCCGCAATTTTACTGGCAACAACGTAATGGCGATGAAGAAGCTGCCGTGCTGTGCGCAATCACCCGCTTTACGTCGTTAGATCAGGCGCAACGTTTTCTTCGTCAGTATCCGGAACACACCGACTTACGTATCTGGGGACTGAATGCGTTTGACCCGTCGCAGGGCAATCTACTTTTACCACGCCTGGAATGGCGACGCTGTGGCGGTAAAGCCACGCTACGGCTGACGCTATTCAGTGAAAATTCCCTTCAGCACGATGCTGTTAAGGCAAAAGAATTTATCGCCACACTGGCGAATATTAAACCTTTGCCCGCGTTACGTTTAACCACCACGAAAGAACAACACTGGCCGGACAAAACTGGCTGGACGCGATTAATCGAACTGGCAACGAAAACCATCGCCGAAGGTGAGCTCGACAAAGTGGTTCTTGCTCGGGCGACTGACCTGCATTTCGCAAGTCCGGTCAATGCGGCGGCGATGATGGCTGCCAGCCGGCGGCTCAATCTGAACTGCTATCATTTTTACATGGCCTTTGATGGCGAAAATGCTTTTCTTGGCTCAACGCCTGAGCGGCTATGGCGGCGGCGAGACAAAGCTCTGCGTACCGAAGCTCTGGCGGGAACGGTAGCAAATCATTCTGATGATAAGCAGGCGCAGCAGTTGGGTGAGTGGCTGATGGCGGATGATAAAAACCAGCGCGAGAACATGCTGGTGGTGGAAGATATCTGCCAACGATTGCAGGCCGATACCCAGACGCTGGATGTGTTACCGCCGCAGATACTGCGTCTGCGTAAAGTGCAGCATCTGCGCCGCTGTATCTGGACTTCACTCAACAAAGCGGATGATGTGATCTGTTTACATCAGTTGCAGCCAACGGCAGCAGTTGCTGGTTTACCGCGCGATCTGGCGCGGCAGTTCATCGCCCGGCACGAACCGTTCACCCGTGAATGGTATGCCGGTTCTGCGGGTTATCTCTCATTACAACAAAGCGAATTCTGCGTTTCCCTGCGCTCGGCGAAAATCAGTGACAATGTGGTGCGATTATATGCCGGAGCAGGCATTGTCCGAGGCTCAGACCCCGAGCAGGAGTGGCAGGAAATCGACAACAAAGCGGCAGGGTTGCGAACATTATTACAAATGGAATAGTAATGAGTCGCATCATTACCGATTCATATCAATAATCTATTTTTGTAGCTCCTTATACTTAGCCGCAATATTGATACCGGACAAACTCATGTCAGTAAGCGCATTTAACCGACGCTGGGCGGCGGTCATTCTGGAAGCATTAACGCGTCATGGCGTCAGACACGTCTGCATTGCCCCTGGCTCCCGTTCTACGCCGTTAACGTTAGCGGCGGCGGAAAATTCTGCATTCATCCACCACACCCATTTTGATGAGCGTGGGCTGGGGCATCTGGCGCTGGGGCTGGCGAAAGTCAGCAAACAGCCGGTGGCGGTGATAGTGACTTCCGGCACGGCGGTGGCAAATCTCTATCCGGCACTGATTGAAGCGGGGTTAACTGGAGAGAAACTGATCCTCTTAACCGCCGATCGTCCGCCGGAACTGATCGACTGCGGCGCGAATCAGGCGATTCGCCAGCCGGGAATGTTCGCCTCTCACCCCATGCATAGCATTTCACTACCGCGTCCGACGCAGGATATTCCCGCTCGCTGGCTGGTTTCTACCATCGACCATGCTCTCGGTACGCTTCATGCTGGCGGAGTCCATATCAACTGCCCGTTTGCTGAACCGTTGTATGGCGAGATGGACGACACAGGACTTGCGTGGCAACAACGTCTGGGCGACTGGTGGCAGGACAATAAACCGTGGCTGCGTGAAGCGCCTCGTCTGGAAAGTGAAAAACAGCGCGACTGGTTCTTCTGGCGGCAAAAACGCGGCGTAGTCGTTGCGGGTCGCATGAGTGCGGAAGAGGGCAAAAAAGTGGCCCAGTGGGCGCAAACTCTTGGCTGGCCGCTGATTGGCGACGTACTGTCGCAAACCGGACAGCCGCTGCCGTGCGCTGACCTGTGGTTAGGCAATGCCAAAGCGACCAGCGAGTTACAGCAGGCGCAGATTGTTGTGCAACTGGGGAGCAGTCTGACCGGCAAACGGTTACTGCAATGGCAGGCGAGTTGTGAGCCGGAAGAGTACTGGATTGTTGATAATATTGAAGGGCGACTCGACCCGGCGCACCATCGTGGACGTCGGCTGATTGCCAATATCGCCGACTGGCTGGAGCTGCATCCGGCAGAAAAACGCCAGCCCTGGTGCGTTGAACTCCCGCGCCTGGCTGAACAGGCAATGCAGGCGGTTGTTGCGCGCCGTGATGCATTTGGTGAAGCGCAACTGGCACACCGCATCAGCGAGTATCTACCGGAACAGGGGCAACTGTTTGTCGGTAACAGCCTGGTGGTGCGTCTGATCGATGCGCTCTCGCAACTTCCGGCAGGTTATCCGGTTTACAGCAACCGTGGAGCCAGCGGTATTGACGGACTGCTCTCTACCGCCGCAGGCGTTCAGCGGGCGAGTGGTAAACCCACGCTGGCGATTGTTGGCGATCTCTCCGCACTTTACGACCTGAACGCACTGGCGTTACTGCGCCAGGTTTCCGCGCCGCTGGTATTAATAGTGGTGAACAACAACGGCGGGCAAATTTTCTCGCTGCTACCAACGCCGACAAGCGAGCGTGAGCGTTTCTATCTGATGCCGCAAAATGTCCATTTTGAGCACGCCGCTGCGATGTTTGAGTTGAAATATCATCGCCCGCAAAACTGGCATGAACTTGAAACGGCGCTTGCCGACGCCTGGCGCTCCCCGACCACCACCGTGATTGAGATGGTGGTTAACGACACCGATGGTGCGCAGACCCTCCAGCAGTTGCTGGCGCAGGTAAGCCATTTATGATCCTGCACGCGCAGGCAAAACACGGCAAGCCAGGTTTACCCTGGCTGGTTTTTCTGCACGGTTTTTCCGGCGATTGCCAGGAGTGGCAGCAAGTCGGCGAAGCGTTTGCCGACTACTCGCGGTTGTATGTTGATCTCCCTGGTCACGGCGGTTCGGCGGAAATTAGCGTCGATGGATTTGATGATGTCATCGACTTACTGCGTAAAACCCTTGTTAGTTACAACATACTTAATCACTGGCTGGTGGGATACTCGCTCGGTGGACGCGTGGCGATGATGGCGGCCTGTCAGGGGATGCCGGGGCTTTGTGGCGTTATTGTCGAAGGTGGTCATCCTGGGCTGCAAAGTGCTGAACAACGCGCGGAACGCCAGCGTTCGGATCACCGTTGGGCGCAGCGTTTTCGCACAGAACCATTAACGGCGGTCTTTGCCGACTGGTATCAACAACCGGTTTTTGCCTCGCTCAACGACGAGCAGCGCCAGGAACTGGTGACGCTGCGTAGCCACAATAACGGCGCAACGCTTGCCGCCATGCTGGAAGCAACCACATTGTCCGTCCAGCCTGATTTACGTGCTAACCTTAGAGCCCGCACATTTGCGTTTTATTATTTATGTGGTGAACGTGACAGCAAATTCCGCGCTCTGGCGGCGGAACTGGCTGCTGACTGCCATGTCATTCCTCGCGCCGGACATAACGCGCATCGGGAAAATCCCGCTGGCGTAATCGCAAGTCTGGCGCAGATCTTGCGTTTCTGACTAAAGGACACAATATGATTTATCCTGATGAAGCAATGCTTTACGCACCGGTTGAATGGCACGACTGTTCCGAAGGTTTCGAGGACATTCGTTATGAAAAATCTGCCGACGGTATCGCAAAAATCACCATTAATCGTCCGCAGGTGCGCAATGCCTTCCGTCCTCTGACGGTAAAAGAGATGATCCAGGCACTGGCGGATGCGCGTTATGACGACAACATCGGCGTGATCATTCTGACTGGTGCAGGCGATAAAGCGTTCTGCTCCGGCGGTGACCAGAAAGTGCGTGGCGATTACGGCGGCTATAAAGATGACTCCGGCGTACATCACCTGAACGTGCTGGACTTCCAGCGTCAGATCCGTACCTGTCCAAAACCGGTTGTTGCGATGGTGGCTGGCTACTCCATCGGCGGCGGTCACGTTCTGCACATGATGTGCGATCTGACCATTGCGGCAGAAAACGCCATCTTCGGTCAGACTGGCCCGAAAGTCGGCTCCTTCGACGGTGGCTGGGGCGCTTCCTATATGGCGCGTATTGTCGGGCAGAAAAAAGCGCGTGAAATCTGGTTCCTGTGCCGTCAGTACGACGCAAAACAGGCGCTGGACATGGGCCTTGTGAACACCGTGGTGCCGCTGGCGGATCTGGAAAAAGAGACCGTCCGCTGGTGCCGCGAAATGCTGCAAAACAGCCCGATGGCGCTGCGTTGCCTGAAAGCTGCGCTGAACGCCGACTGTGACGGTCAGGCGGGGCTGCAAGAGCTGGCGGGTAACGCCACCATGCTGTTCTACATGACGGAAGAAGGTCAGGAAGGTCGTAATGCTTTCAACCAGAAACGTCAGCCTGATTTCAGCAAATTCAAACGGAATCCGTAATGCGTAGCGCGCAGGTATACCGCTGGCAGATCCCCATGGACGCGGGGGTGGTTCTGCGCGACAGGCGGTTAAAAACCCGCGACGGGCTGTACGTTTGCCTGCGTGAGGGCGAGCGCGAAGGGTGGGGGGAGATCTCCCCACTACCGGGCTTCAGTCAGGAAACCTGGGAAGAGGCGCAGAGTGTGCTGCTTGCCTGGGTAAATGACTGGCTGGCAGGCGATTGCGAATTACCGCAAATGCCTTCCGTTGCCTTTGGCGTAAGCTGTGCATTGGCTGAGCTGGCAGACACGTTGCCGCAAGCAGCTAATTACCGTGCGGCACCGCTGTGTAACGGCGATCCTGACGATCTGATCCTCAAACTTGCCGATATGCCAGGTGAGAAAGTGGCGAAGGTCAAAGTGGGATTATACGAAGCCGTGCGCGACGGCATGGTGGTGAATCTGTTGCTGGAAGCGGTTCCGGATCTGCATTTGCGTCTTGACGCGAATCGCGCCTGGACGCCGCTGAAGAGCCAGCAGTTTGCCAAATACGTTAACCCGGATTATCGCGACCGCATCGCTTTTCTCGAAGAGCCGTGCAAAACCCGCGATGATTCGCGAGCCTTTGCCCGTGAAACCGGCATTGCCATTGCCTGGGATGAAAGCCTGCGCGAGCCGGATTTTGCCTTTGTGGCGGAAGAGGGTGTGCGCGCGGTGGTTATCAAACCCACACTCACTGGCAGCGTGGAAAAAGTACGCGAGCAGGTGCAGTCGGCGCACGCGCTGGGGCTGACGGCGGTGATCAGTTCTTCCATCGAGTCTAGCTTAGGCTTAACGCAACTGGCGCGGATTGCTGCCTGGTTAACGCCAGACACCATTCCGGGGCTGGACACGCTGGATCTGATGCAGGCGCAGCAGGTTCGTCGCTGGCCGGGTAGCCCGCTACCGTTAGTGGAATCAGATGCACTGGAGCGGCTGCTATGATCTTCTCTGACTGGCCGTGGCGTCACTGGCGGCAGGTGCGGGGAGATGCCATCGCCTTACGGCTCAATGATGAGCAACTCAACTGGCGCGAGCTTTGTGCTCGCGTCGATGAATTAGCGTCGGGCTTTGCGGCGCAGGGCGTGGTTGAGGGCAGCGGCGTGATGCTGCGGGCGTGGAATACACCGCAAACGCTGCTGGCCTGGCTGGCGTTGCTGCAATGCGGTGCGCGGGTGCTTCCCGTCAACCCACAGCTTCCGCAGCCGTTGCTTGAGGAGTTGCTGCCCAATCTTACTCTGCAATTTGCGCTGGTGCCGGAAGGGGAGAACACCTTTCCGGCGTTAACGTCGCTGCAAATTCAGGCTGGAGAGGGCGCATATGCAGCTATGTGGCAGCCGACACGTCTGTGCTCAATGACGTTGACCTCTGGTTCTACCGGGTTGCCAAAAGCCGCTGTTCATACTTATCAGGCTCATCTTGCCAGCGCCGAAGGTGTGTTATCGCTGATTCCGTTTGGCGAGCACGATGACTGGCTGCTCTCTTTGCCGCTATTTCACGTTTCCGGTCAGGGAATTATGTGGCGCTGGTTCTACGCTGGCGCGCGGATGACGGTACGCGATAAACAGCCACTGGAGCAAATGCTGGCAGGTTGTACTCACGCTTCGCTGGTGCCGACGCAGCTCTGGCGTTTGCTGGTTAACCGTAGTTCAGTTTCTCTGAAAGCGGTATTGCTTGGCGGCGCGGCGATCCCGGTCGAGTTGACGGAACAGGCGCGCGAGCAGGGCATCCGTTGCTTTTGCGGTTATGGTCTGACGGAGTTCGCCTCCACGGTATGCGCAAAGGAAGCGGACGGTCTGGTGGACGTCGGTTCGCCGCTGCCCGGTCGGGAAGTAAAAATCGTTAACGATGAAGTGTGGTTGCGCGCTGCCAGTATGGCCGAAGGTTACTGGCGTAACGGGCAACTGGTGCCGCTGGTGAACGACGAAGGCTGGTACGCTACGCGCGATCGCGGCGAGATGCATAACGGTAAACTGACTATTGTCGGGCGTTTAGATAATCTGTTCTTTAGCGGTGGCGAAGGTATTCAGCCGGAAGAAGTGGAGCGGGTTATTGCTGCGCATCCTGCGGTTTTGCAGGTGTTTATCGTCCCCGTTGCAGACAAGGAGTTTGGTCATCGTCCGGTGGCTGTCGTGGAGTATGACAGCGAAGTCGTTGATCTCAGCGAATGGGTGAAAGATAAACTGGCACGTTTTCAGCAACCGGTGCGTTGGCTAACGCTTCCGCCTGAATTGAAAAACGGCGGCATTAAGATCTCACGCCAGGCGTTGAAAGCGTGGGTTCAACGCC
Organism: Escherichia sp. MOD1-EC5495; assembly: GCF_002965965.1. Lineage (NCBI taxonomy): Bacteria > Pseudomonadati > Pseudomonadota > Gammaproteobacteria > Enterobacterales > Enterobacteriaceae > Escherichia > Escherichia sp. MOD1-EC5495. The sequence goes on along the minus strand of NZ_PTRI01000015.1, from coordinate 11,721 downwards.
AGCAGTAATGGATCATCCGTTTCACATCTCATTTTTGCCATTCCATTGCCGTTGATAAAGAGTTTATCTGTTAATCTGTAACTTAATGTGAAAACTCTTAGCAAACAGGATAATGCAATGGAATGGCTGGTCAAAAAATCATGTTGCGATAAACAAGATAACAGACATGTTCTTATGCTCTGCGGTGCTGGAGGTGCGATAAAAATGATCGCTGAAGTGAAGAGTGACTTCGCCGTGAAAGTGGGGGATTTACTCTCGCCTTTGCAGAATGCGCTTTACTGTATTAATCGTGAAAAGTTGCACACGGTGAAAGTCCTCTCGGCAAGCAGTTACAGCCCCGATGAGTGGGAACGGCAGTGTAAATCGGCTGGGAAAACTCAGTAACGTTGTTTTGTCGTGGGCAGGAAAATCAGCATTAATCCGCTCACAATACAGGTTACGCCCAGCAGTGCCTTCAGTGAAAACGTCCCTTCCCAGCCGGGAAGTACCATTGAAGCAATCCATACCAGTACATAACTCATACTCAGTAAGGCATAGGCTTTGCTGAGAGCCAGTTGATGTAACGCTTTATACCAGCAAAAAACGGAGATCAGATAACCAGACAATCCGACCAGCAGCATCTGAGCACCGGTATCAAAAGCCAAAAACGCTGCGATAAAATCCCGCCACTGCGTCATCGGCGGCAGATGACTTGCCGCATAACCCAGACTTAATTGTGCTGCAGAAGCAATAATGACGCTGAATAATCCCCACATCAGACCCATTATACGGTACTCCCCAGGATCACAATGCCGCCAATAATGAATGCCACCCCGCACCAGTGACGCATCGATACCGGCTCGTGCCACAGTTTTACCGCAGCCAGCGTCACCCAGACAAAATTCAGACTCAACATCGGGTAGGCAATGCCCACCGGTACATTCTGTAAGACCAGTAGCCAAAGCACCATCGCAAGGCCAAGACAAGCCAGCGCCAGTCCCAGCCACAGTACGATATGTTTGCGCCGTTTGTTTATCGCCACAAAGCAGGTTGCCTGTTTCTGACACAACTGCCCGGCAACGCTAAGCAGGCTGGCAAAGACTAAAATCATCCAGATCATTTTGGGCGGTACTGAATGAGCACCAGACGTCCCTGATGATCGATAGCATCAGCGGGCGGAATGGCGAGGCTGTTGATGTCTTCATCGTGGTCAACCGAAAGCACTAGTGTAATAATCCCCTCCTGGCGATGCTGATTTAACCATTTGGAAAAATTATCACCGCTGACAAATCTCCCTTGCGCATCCGTATAATTAAGGCCGTATTTCAACTCACCCGTCTGACGATACATGATGATGTCATCGCGTTGCAGGCTCCATGCCAGACCTGCGGCAACACCGACGCTATCAGTAAGAATATAGCGGCTCGGCTGAAGTGATTCTTGCGTCATCTCGACAAAAAATTGCGGATGTTTTCCTTCCATAACTCTGTCAGGAATTGAAAATCCTACCAGCAACGCCATCCCCAGCGGGCAAAGTGCGGCAAAAGGCCAGGTTTTATCCACGTTTGTTAAGGTGTACCAGCCGAAAAATGCCCACAGCGAAAAAATAGACCATGAGCAAAAGACTTTATAGATCTCGAAAGTCTGCCAGACAGGTGTATTCATTGGCCCCCAGGGGGAGACAACAAACGTGGCAATAATACCCGTGACGCCAAATGCAATGTTAACCCAGCCATTAATTCGCAGCGCCAGAGGATTATTTTTTGCCGACTGCAAAGCGTAATGCGCCATCAACATCGCTAAAGGCGCAAAGCAGGAGAGAATATAAGTGGGCAATTTGCCTTTGGCGACGGAGAAAAACAGCAGCGGCATCACCATCCAGCTTAACAAATAGACGGTTGCGGAATGATTGCGATTTTTCCAGCCTGCGTAAAGTGCGCCGGGGAGTAATCCCAGCCACGGCAGGCTACCGGCAATGATGACAGGTAAGTAGTACCAGATCGGGGCTTTATGCTGGGCATCATCCATCGCAAAGCGTTGTATATGCTCAACCCAGAAAAAATAGTGCCAGAAATCAGGCTCCCGCTGCGCTATCGCCAGCCCCCAGGGGAGAACCGTTAGGACGCAACTGATAACCGCCAGCCAGCCGTAAATAAAGAAATCTTTCCAGCGTTTTTGCGTCGCTACCCACGGCAGCACGCTTAATACCGGCACGGCGAGGGCGAGGAAACCTTTGGTCATCACCCCCATGCCACAGGTTAACCCCAGCAGCAAAAATCCCGCGCTTTTGCCTCTCCTCGTTTGTGCCTGCATTGCCAGCCAGAAGCTGCACATCCCTGCCACCAGCCAGAATGCAATAAATGGATCGAGCACGGCATAAGTGCCGATGGCATAGACAATAAACAGCGAGAGATAAACCACAGCGGCGAGTAGTGCCAGACGCTTATCGCGCCATAAGCGCAGAGTAAACCAGGCCACCAGCGCGGCGGTTAACAGGGTTGCAAAGATAACACCAGCCCGTACACCAATGTTATTCGCGCCAAATAACCATTGCCCAATACTGTTAATCCAGTATCCGGCAATGGGTTTTTCGAAATAACGTAGCCCTAACAGATGAGGCACAATCCAGTCGCCGGAAGCCAGCATTTCCCGACTAATTTCCGCATAACGCGTTTCATCAGGTTGCCAGAGCAGACGTGTGCTGATCGGTAACACGTAATAACAGACAATAAACGCGAAGAGGCCGATAAGGTAACGTACCGATTTCATCACCGACTACCCGCAGCTTGTTGGCAACCCAGCCAGCCTTCACGTCCGGCAATACTTCCGCGAACGACGTGACCGAGCGGTAAATTCTCTGATAACAAGTCGCTTAAAGGACAAAACATAATACCTGCACGAGCTGCGCGTTTCAGGAGATCCACAAAATTATGCTGATAAGCACAGCCTTCAACTTCTGCATGAATGGTATAAACCGGCGTGCCTTTATCTCGCAGGATGCGGTTGAGCAGCCAGCCGTTGAAATCTTCTGCTTTCACATCCCGACCAATCACTTCATCCCAGGTGGGTAAGGTCACCGGGATTTGCGCAGTGCCGGGCTTTCCTGATTCGAGCAATGGACGAAACGGCATCGCCCCACGACAATCGCTGTTGTAGCGCAAATGGAACGCTTCTTTTGCTTCGATCACCTGCTGGTCGGCACGCCAGCCAGCGGCAGCGGAGCAGGTTACCGGTTGGCCGATAATCTCTTCCAGAGTGCGAAGGCCGTGTGCGATATCGTCGACCATTGTTTGCCGATCCCAGTGACCGATATGGGCTTGCCAGGCATGGTGATCCCAGGCGTGCAGGCCGACTTCGTGGTGTTTAGCCGCTTCACGAATGATATCGGCGTTAGCATGACCAATCTCTTTACCTGGCCATGCCGTACCTGCCAGTAAAATATTCCAGCCATAAAGCGATGCCGCGTTTGAGCGCAGCATCTTCCACAAAAACTGTGGCCTCACCAGTCGCCAGAGATGGCGGCCCATATTGTCCGGGCCAACGCTGAAAAAAATGCTGGCCTGAATATTATGCTTACTCAAGATTTCCAGCAGACGCGGCACGCCTTCACGGGTGCCACGAAAGGTGTCGACATCAATGCGTAAGCCCACTTTGGTCATGATGATTTTTCCGCAAGATCGACAGTGCGCAGGAAGAAATCCAGCGTTTCGTCGATGGTTTCCTGCATATCAATTTTCGGTTCCCAGCCCAGGCAGCGGCGAGCATTGCGGATACTCGGTTTACGATGCTCTACGTCCTGATATCCTTTGCCGTAGTAACTGCTACTTTCTACCACGCGAAAGCCTGCAAACGGTGGGAAGTGATGGCGCAGTGGATGTTTTTCGAAGCTCGCCAGCAGCATCTCGCCCAGTTCCTCAATGCTCGCTTCGTTATCAGGATTGCCAATGTTGATAATTTCGCCGTCGCAGCGATTTCCCGCATTTTCGATAATGCGGTATAACGCTTCAATGCCATCCCGAATATCAGTAAAGCAGCGTTTTTGTTTTCCGCCATCAATCAGCTTAATTGGTGAGCCTTCCACCAGATTAAGAATGAGTTGGGTAATTGCGCGCGAGCTGCCGATTCGTGCCGCATTAAGGTTATCCAGCCGTGGCCCCATCCAGTTAAACGGGCGGAAGAGGGTGAACTGTAAACCTTCTTTTTCGCCATAGGCCCAGATCACCCGATCAAGTAATTGTTTTGAAACCGAATAAATCCAGCGCGGTTTATTCACCGGGCCGACGATTAAATTAGAATGGTCTTCATCGAAGTATTTATCGCTACACATCCCATAAACTTCTGAAGTCGATGGGAAGATGATTCGCTTACGGTACTTCACGCAATAACGGATAATGCGCAGATTCTCTTCAAAATCGAGTTCAAATACGCGCAGTGGGTTGCGGGTATATTCAATCGGTGTGGCTATCGCCACCAGCGGCAATACGACATCACATTTTTTGACGTGATACTCAATCCATTCGGAATGAATACTGATATCGCCTTCGACAAAGTGAAAATGCGGATGATTAAGGAAACGACTAATGGCGTCGCTGCCGATATCCAGACCGTAAACTTCATAATGATCTTCGCGCAGCAGGCGTTCTGTCAGATGGTTGCCAATAAAGCCATTAACGCCAAGGATGAGTACCCGGGTACGGCGTCGGGCAGCGCAGGTTGATTGGCTATTTAATCGAGAACCTTGCACCAGCCCCAGTGTTTGCGCTAATTGTGAGCCTTGCATGGTAATGCCGTCGCCCGCCTGTCCGGTGACGATTTCCAGCGTGCCATAACCACAGGCAATCAACAGCGGTGCAACAGAAATCACGCTGCCCGGTTGTGCGGCAGTAGTAAGAGAATGTACGCGGGACGACCAGACTGTAAATTTCTGATTGCCAACATAACTAAAGGCGCCAGGCCAGGGATCGGCAACGGCACGCACCATGTTGTGGAGTACACAAGCCGGTTTATGCCATTCCAGGCGGCTGTCCTCCGGTGTTCTGCGACCAAAACAGGTGGCTTCGTTCTCACGTTGAGCGATTTCCAGAATATTACCGTGTTTAATCGCGGGTAATGTTTGCTCCAGCAACTGGCGCGCGGCATGGCACAATTTATGATGCAGCGTAATGGCAATATCGTCTGGCGCAATGGCAACGCGCAGTTGCGCCACAATGGCCCCGGCATCGGCGCGTTTCACCATTCGGTGCAATGTAACGCCAGTTTCCGTTTCACCGTTTACCAGCACCCAGTTCAGCGGCGCGCGACCACGATATTTCGGTAACAGCGAACCATGCAGATTAAATGCGCCTGCGGTAGCAAGCTGCAAAATATCGTCACTGATCAGATGGCGATAATAAAAAGAGAAAATCACATCAGGTGACAGTTGGGCTATGCGTTCTACCCACAGCGGATGATTAACGTTATCCGGCGCATAAACCGGAATGCCTCTTTCCGCCGCCAGACGAGCCACCGAACCATAAAATGCTTTTTCGCCAGGATTATCGGTATGAGTAAAAATGGCGCTAATTTCGTAACCGGCAGCCAGCAAGGCTTCAATGCCCAGGCATCCCATATCGTGGTAGGCAAAAACGACGGCTTTCATTATTCATTTTCCTTGCTGGATGGACGGATAACTTGCTGAACAAAATAGCGGGGGCGGGCGCGGACATCGGTGTAGATCCTGCCGATATATTCACCGAGTAATCCCATACCGATAAACTGAGCGCCAATAAAAGTAAACAGCACGGCAAATAGCATAAAGACGCCTTCTGCCGCCCATTGTGGTCCGAAGGTCAGGCGTAAAATCACCAGCAGTACCGCGATGCTAAAACCTCCAATCGCAATAATGCTGCCGAGCAGACTCAGCATACGTAGCGGCGTAGTGGTAAGGCAGGTCACCAGGTCGTACATCAAATTAATCAGGCGCATAAAGCTGTATTTGGATTCACCAAATTCACGCTCGGCATGATGCACTGGAATTTCAATGGCGCGGCGGGCAAAGATATTCGCCAGAATCGGGATAAAGGTGCTGCGTTCATGGCAGTGCAGCATGGCATCGATAATATGGCGGCGATAGGCGCGTAACATACAGCCGTAGTCGCCCATCGCTTTGCCGGTGGTGCGCTGGATCAACCGGTTAATCATCTTCGAGGCGGATTTACGAAACCAGCTATCCTGGCGGTTCTGGCGCACAGTCCCTACCACGTCGTAACCTTCATCGGCTTTTTCCACCAGATGGGGGATTTCTTCTGGTGGATTCTGGAGATCGGCATCAAGAGTAATGATTAAGTCGCCGGTAACGTGACTGAATCCCGCCATAATTGCCGAATGTTGTCCGTAATTGCGATTAAGCAAAATAGACACAATATGGCTGCCCTCCGCTTGTGAGGCATCGACCAGCATTTGTGCGGAGTTGTCGTTGCTGCCGTCATCAATCAGCAGGATCTCATACTCTTTGCCCAGCGATTCACAGGCTGTGGTGGTGCGCCTGATTAATTCCGGTAAGCTTTCCTGCTCGTTATAAACGGGAATAACCACCGAGACTTTCTTAACAGGGTGGATTTCAAACATGGCTTATTGTCCTGCGAGTTGCTGAAGGGCAGTGATGACGCGGTCGGCATCGGCGGTGGTCATATCCGGGAAAAGCGGCAACGAACAGATGCGTTCGCTATTCCATTCCGTATTCGGCAACGACAGCGTGGGAAAACGCTTGCGATAATATTTTTGCGTGTGGGCGGCGCGGAAATGTAACCCGGTTCCAATGCCTCTTTCTTTTAACGCTTCCATCAGAGCATCGCGGCTGATACCACAACGTTGTTCATCAACACGTATGATAAACAGATGCCAGGCGTGAACGTGCAACCATGCAGGAACGCTTAAAGGCTGGAAAGGGAGAGCTGCCAGTGCTTGCTGATATTGCAGGGCAATGTCGCGACGGCGAGTATTTAGTTGCTCTAATTTATTCAACTGCGTCAGAGCTATCGCAGCGTTAATATCGGTCAGATTGTACTTATAGCCCGGCGTTAATACTTCAGCCTGCGGCACGCGTCCCCAGGTTTGCCTGTCATATGCATCGACACCCAGACCATGAAATTTCAACATGCGTAACTGGCGGGCGAGGTTTTCATTATCGGTAACAATCAGGCCGCCTTCCGCGCAGGTAATATTTTTGATGGCGTGGAACGAAAAAATAGCGGTGCCCTTTGCACCAGTATGCTGACCTTTGTAATACGTACCGACGGCGTGGGCGGCATCTTCAATGACCGCGATACCGTGGCGTTCAGCAATGGCGCGAATGGCGTCAATATCTGCTGGCGCTCCGGCATAATGCACCGGGATAATCGCTTTGGTGTAGGGCGTAATGGCCGCTTCGATCGCTTCAGGCGTGATCATCAGCGTATCGCGATCAACGTCCACCATCACCGGCTTTGCGCCCAACAGGGAGATCATATTGAGGGTTGAAACCCAGGTCATGGAGGGCGTGATGACTTCATCATCAGCGCCAATCCCCAGCGCCATCAGTGTGATATGCATTCCTGCAGTGGCCGAGCTGACTGCGATGGCATGTTGATTTCCTGTCAACTGGCAAAAGGCCGCTTCCAGTGCCTGATTCTTCGGACCAGTGGTTATCCAACCGGATTCGAAAACCTCTTGAACTGCAGCGAGTTCTTCCGCGCTTATTGCCGGACGCGAAAAAGGTAAAAAGTCTGACATTGTTTTTCCTTCGGCCATTGAATACCTTTCCCCGCTATTTGCTAATATTTTTCATAGGGGATGTTATTTGTATTTTGCCATTTGGAATGAAATTCTAAGGTCAGAACATTAATTTAACCTTAAGGAATGAATATAAGGCTTAAATATTATTTTTTTTGTTTTTGTATCTTATTCAGGCTTTTAATTTGACAAGATTTAAGGCATTTTGCGTGCATCGTAATGTTTTAAGACTATCCCAGCCACTATTTACCAGTGAAAATGTCGTTTGTTTTCGCGGTCATTTAGCTGGCTACGCTTGTCTATAGGTGGAGCTTAAGTGTTAGCTTTTTGTCGGACTTCGTTGAAGTCTAAAAAATATATCTACATTTTACTGGTGCTTGGGGCGATTGCGGGGCTGGGTACACATGCTGCCTGGAGCAGTAATGGTTTGCCGCGTATCGATAATAAAACGCTGGCCAGATTAGCGCAGCAGCACCCGGTTGTGGTTCTGTTTCGCCATGCGGAACGCTGCGATCGCTCCTCTAATCAATGCTTGTCAGACAAAACGGGCATTACGGTGAAAGGTGCTCAGAATGCCCGTGAACTGGGCAAAGCTTTTAGCGCGGACATCCCTGATTTCGATCTTTATTCCAGTAATACCGTTCGGACTATTCAATCAGCGACCTGGTTTTCTGCTGGAAAAAAACTGACGGTAGATAAACGTTTTCTACAATGTAGAAATGAGATTTATAACACAATTAAGGAGTTGCAAAGTAAAGCGCCGGATAAAAATATCGTTATTTTCACCCATAACCATTGTCTGACCTATATCGCTAAAGATAAACGAAACGTGACATTTAAACCAGATTATCTGGATGGGCTGGTAATGCATGTTGAAAATGGCAACGTTTTACTGGATGGTGAGTTTGTTAATCGGTGATTTGTTAATATGACAGCCAATAATGGCTGTCATTACTGTTACATCAGACCTTTCAAACGTAACGTTTTCTGAGTGGCGACATTCAAATCATAGTGAGCAAGATCTTCAGGTTTTACCCATGCGTATTCCTGAAACTCTTCGTTAATTTTCACTTCACGGTTGGCAGAGACGCAGTCAAAGATCAGGTAAATCATATAAATCTCTTCCTTGCGACCATCTGCATACGTCTTGATACGAATGTCATCACTGAAAGTCCATGGCGTGATGTCAGTAAGAATCAGTTGCTCGCCCAGCTCTTCTCTGATTTCACGACGTAATGCTTCTTCAATGCGCTCACCGGGTTCTACGCCGCCGCCAGACAGCGCCCATTGTCCGGGGAAAACGCCGCGATCATCGGCCATTTTACACAGCAGATAAGCACCATCATTTTGAATTAAGGGACAAACTATAGTCCGTTGCCGCATGGGAATATTCCTTACCACTGAAAATAAAACAAAAGAATACGGCAATGGATCAACTCGTGAAAGTGGCATTGGCCTTTTTTGCGACGATAACCGCGATGATTATTTTTCTGGCAATCAATTTTTGGTGGCTACTTTTTCTGCACTTAATTATTAAAGAAGTATTTAGTTACAATAAGTGAGCAGATCGCTTTTTTCACGCATTGAATCCTCTGTGTCAGGCAGTACAATCCCGCAGCTTTGGGGACTTTTAATTATCTTCTTGCGGGAAAAGGTAAAAATGAAAAAATTTGCACTGCCAGTTCTGGCTGGAATGCTATTGGTTTCTGCATCGGCAAATGCGATAAGCATTAGCGGTCAGGCGGGAAAAGAATATACCAATATTGGCGTCGGTTTCGGTACTGAATCGACCGGTCTGGCATTAAGCGGTAACTGGACACATAACGATGACGACGGTGATGTCGCGGGCGTTGGCCTGGGATTGAATCTGCCGCTGGGACCGTTAATGGCAACTGTGGGCGGTAAAGGCGTTTACACCAACCCGAACGACGGCGATGAAGGCTATGCCGCAGCGGTAGGCGGTGGCTTGCAGTGGCAAATTGGCGATAGCTTCCGTCTGTTTGGCGAGTATTACTACTCTCCGGATTCGCTCTCCAGCGGTATTAAAAGTTATGAAGAAGCGAATGCTGGCGCGCGTTACACCATCATGCGCCCGATCAGCATTGAGGCGGGCTACCGCTACCTGAACCTGTCGGCTAAAGACGGCAATCGCGACAACGCGGTGGCTGACGGCCCGTATGTTGGGGTTAGCGCCAGCTTCTGATGCCTTCCGGCGCGGCGTTCTGCCGCGCCATTCAGTTTCTTACTACGCCTTATCTCCCTTTGCGTTATAGTGATTCGATAACAAAAGCAGGAGATAACCATGTTAAAAGTGGAAATGTTATCCACCGGGGATGAAGTGTTACACGGGCAAATCGTTGACACTAACGCTGCCTGGCTGGCGGATTTTTTCTTTCATCAGGGGTTGCCATTATCTCGCCGCAATACAGTGGGCGATAACCTTGAGGATTTAGTGACCATTCTTCGCGAACGTAGCCAGCACGCCGATGTGCTGATCGTCAATGGCGGACTGGGGCCGACCAGTGATGATTTAAGCGCACTCGCCGCAGCGACCGCCAAAGGTGAAAGCCTGGTTCTTCATGAAGCCTGGCTCGAAGAGATGGAACGCTATTTCCGCGAACGTGGTCGCGTAATGGCGCCGAGCAACCGCAAACAGGCGGAGCTGCCTGCCAGTGCAGAATTTATCAATAATCCGGTTGGTACGGCCTGTGGTTTTGCTGTGCAACTTAACCGTTGCCTGATGTTCTTTACCCCAGGCGTGCCGTCGGAATTTAAAGTGATGGTCGAGCACGAAATCCTGCCGCGCCTGCGTGAGCGTTTTTCTTTGCCGCAACCGCCGGTTTGTCTGCGGCTGACCACTTTTGGTCGTTCAGAAAGCGATCTGGCGCAAAGCCTGGATGCGTTGCAACTACCGCCAGGTGTGACGATGGGCTATCGCTCCTCCATGCCGATTATTGAACTGAAACTCACCGGACCGGCAAGCGAGCAACAGGCGATGGAAAAACTGTGGCTGGATGTTAAACGTGTTGCCGGGCAGAGCATGATTTTCGAAGGCACCGAAGGGCTGCCAGCGCAAATCAGCCGCGAACTGCAAAGCCGCCAGTTCAGTCTGACGTTGAGCGAGCAATTCACCGGTGGCTTGCTGGCTTTGCAACTTTCTCGCGCGGGGGCGCCATTACTGGCGTGTGAAGTGGTTCCTTCACAGGAAGAAACCCTGGCGCAAACTGCGCACTGGATAACGGAACGCCGAGCTAACCATTTCGCCGGGCTGGCGCTGGCGGTTTCTGGTCTGGAAGATGAACATCTCAACTTTGCGCTGGCTACGCCAGACGGCACTTTCGCCCTGCGAGTACATTTCAGCACCACGCGCTACAACCAGGCTATCCGTCAGGAGGTGTGCGCAATGATGGCGCTTAATATGCTGCGCCGCTGGCTGAACGGTCAGGACATCGCCAGCGGGCATGGCTGGATTGAGGTTGTGGAGTCGTTGACACTGTCGCCACAGGGGGCGTGAAAGAGGGCGTGCCGGGGAGAAGTCTTTTACCCGGCACGTTGTCGCGTTCATTGCAGGCTTAATGGGGCGAGATTGGCATCGGTTAGCTGGGTTGTTGCCAGCACAATCTCACGTTCAAAACCTTGTTCCAGCATTCGTAAGGCGATTTTAATGGCTTGTTCGTGCAAACCTTCCAATTTACCTTCCTGCCAGCCAATTTGGTGTCCTTCCTGCCGTAGCCGTTCAGCAATGGTCATTAATCTCTCCTTTTAATGACAGTTCGGTGGAATATCAGCATCAGTGAGTTGGGTTGTCGCCAGCACAATCTCACGTTCAAAGCCTTGTTCCAGCATTCGTAAGGCGATTTTAATGGCTTGTTCATGCATGCCTTCCTGCAAACCTTCTAATTTACCTTCCTGCAAACCTTCTAATTTACCTTCTTGCAAGCCTTCAATCTTACCCTCCTGCCAGCCAATTTGATGTCCTTCCTGCCGTAGCCG
>NZ_PTRI01000014.1:0-125230 GCF_002965965.1 Escherichia sp. MOD1-EC5495 | reverse complement strand
GAGCACGACCTTGCCAAGGTCGGGGTCGCGAGTTCGAGTCTCGTTTCCCGCTCCAGTTAAAAGACATCGGCTTAAGCGGGTGTCTGGCTGAAAAGCCTGAAGAATTTGGCGCGTTAACAAAGCGGTTATGTAGCGGATTGCAAATCCGTCTAGTCCGGTTCGACTCCGGAACGCGCCTCCAATTTTTCCCGAGCCCGGATGGTGGAATCGGTAGACACAAGGGATTTAAAATCCCTCGGCGTTCGCGCTGTGCGGGTTCAAGTCCCGCTCCGGGTACCATGGGAAAGATAAGAATAAAATCAAAGCAATAAGCAGTGTCGTGAAACCACCTTCGGGTGGTTTTTTTGTGTCTGCCACTTATCGTTATACCCCTCTTATTTTTAATCACCAGGTAATCCACTCAAAAAGTATCTCTATGCCAGAGCGACATGTAAGATAGACGCTGGCGAGTCGAGATCCACAAGGAAAAGCGTATGAAAACGGGACCGTTGAACGAAAGTGAGTTGGAATGGCTGGATGATATTCTGACCAAATACAACACAGACCACGCCATCCTTGATGTAGCTGAGCTGGACGGTTTATTGACGGCGGTGTTGAGTTCTCCGCAAGAAATTGAACCAGAACAGTGGTTGGTGGCCGTCTGGGGTGGGGCGGACTATGTACCGCGCTGGGCGTCAGAAAAAGAGATGACGCGCTTTATGAACCTGGCTTTTCAACATATGGCCGATACCGCAGAGCGTCTGAACGAATTTCCTGATCAGTTTGAGCCGTTATTTGGTCTGCGAGAGGTTGATGGTCGTGAGCTGACGATCGTTGAGGAGTGGTGCTTTGGCTATATGCGTGGCGTTGCCCTCTCTGACTGGTCGGCATTGCCGGAATCCTTAAAACCGGCGCTTGAGGCGATTGCGCTGCACGGTACGGAAGAAAACTTCGAGCGGGTAGAGAAGCTGTCACCGGAAGCGTTTGATGAGAGTGTGGATGCCATTCGACTGGCGGCACTTGATTTGCACGCTTACTGGATGGCTCATCAGCAGGAAAAGCCTGTTCAGCAACCGATCAAAGCAGAAGAAAAACCGGGTCGTAACGATCCTTGTCCGTGCGGTAGTGGTAAGAAATTTAAGCAGTGCTGCCTGCATTAAGAGGTCACATTGGGTGCCAGAGTTAATTCTGGCACCCAACAAGGATATGTGAGGCTATTTAATCACCCCACTTCTGGTAACCATCCTGCTGCAATCAAAAATTGCACTCCAATCACGCCAATACCACAGAGAAACACCAGTACCAGCGCCGGACGGCCGCCTTTAACCCGATAACCTGCTTGTGGATTATGCTTTCTGCTTTGCCAGGTCAGCAGGGAAGGGATAATCAACGCCAGTACAGCAAGCGCCACACCGGCGTAACCCAGCGCCATCACAAAGCCACGTGGGTAAAACAGAGCAAATGCCAGCGGTGGCAGAAAAGTAATTGCCCCGGTTTGCATTCTCCCGCCAACGCTATTTGAACGCTGAAACAGATCCGCAAGATAATCAAATAAGCCTAATGCTACGCCAAGGAAGGACGTTGCGAGGGCTAAGTCCGCAAATAAATGCACCGCCAGTTCGACATGCGGTGAGGCCACCACTTCGCGTAATGCCTGTAACAGCCCGTTTAGCCCGGCGTGATTAGCCAGCAGTCCCATAAAGGTTGTTGAATCAATGCTGCCCAGTGTCGCCAGTTGCCAGAATATATACGCCACCAGAGGGATCGCACTACCTGTAATAAATACCCAGCGCAGCTTGCGAATGTTGCCATCCATATAACTGACGATGCTAGGTACACTACCGTGGAAGCCAAATGACGTAAAAATTACCGGGATCGCAGACAACGCGAGTCCTTGTTGCAGCGGTAGAGTTAAAAGATTCACTTTATGAATATGCGGTAGCAGCAGTACCAGCATCACCACCAGAAAAATAATTTTGGCGCTAAACAGAAAGCGGTTAAATAAATCGACCAGCGACGTCCCGACACAAACCACACCACCGGCAACAAAAGTGAACAACAACACGCCAGCAGTTGCCGACACTGGAATACCGGTCCAGTCACTGATGCTGGAGGCAAGTAATTCACCGGCACCGCTAATGTACGCCGCTGTCAGGGCGTACATTAAAAACATCATACTGAAGCCAGTGAGCCACTGCCCATAACGCCCCAGATAGCGTTTTGCCAGCGTGCCCAGACCGGTATCTGCGGGGACATGCTGGTACACCTCCAGCAATAGCAGTGCGGTGTAACACATCAATGCCCACAGACCAACTAACAATGTCAATGTGACACTAAAACCGACGCCTGCTGCCGCCAGTGGCATTGCCAACATACCCGCGCCAATTGTGGTTCCTGCCACGATAAAAACACTTCCCAGAGTTCTGTTTTTCACGCTTTCTTCTGTCCTGACGATCTTTATGAGAGATATCTGCGGCGCAGGTTAAGGCATTCTACATTTCTCGTCAAATCGACGTTACATTTACTGTAAACAAAAATGTACAATAAAATGCATTCGGAACTGCGCTGGCGCAAAGCCTTGATGAGCGGATATCGCTACGCTATGCCCTTTTTGAGGAGGAACGATGGACTCTATTCACGGTCATGAAGTGTTAAATATGATGATTGAATCAGGCGAGCAATATACGCACGCCAGTCTGGAAGCGGCGATCAAAGCGCGTTTTGGTGAACAGGCGCGTTTTCATACCTGCTCGGCGGAAGGGATGACAGCGGGAGAGCTGGTGGCGTTTCTGGCGGCGAAAGGTAAATTTATTCCCGGCGAAGAAGGGTTCTCAACCGATACAAGTAAAATTTGTCGCCACTGATATGAAACGGCGGCAGTAAATCTGCCGCCAGAGTAGATTAGTTTTGCGCGTCGAGGGTAGAAAGTTCTTTATCGATGAAATAAAGACCTTCGCCGCTTTTACCGGCCAGACTTAATTTATCAATAATCGATTTGAACAATTTCTCTTCTTCATGCTGCTCAGAAACATACCATTGCAGGAAATTAAACGTTGGGTAATCCTGGTTGGTCATGGCGGCGTGAGCCAGTTCATTAATTTTCTGCGTGATTAATTGTTCATGCTTATAGGTTTCCTGGAATAATTCATCAAGTGAAGAATATTCAGCAAACGGGGATTCAACGGTATTAATACGCGGTAAGTTTCCGGTATCGGTCAGATAATCAAACAGACGCTGCATATGCGTCATCTCTTCCTGGGCGTGGCGGCGCAGAAACGCAGCCGCACCTTCAAAGGTATGATAGCTGCACCAGGCGCTCATTTGCTGATAAAGCAGTGAAGAGTACAGTTCCAGGTTCATCTGCTCATTGAGTTTTTCAATCATTTCTGGTTTCAGCATGATAGTGCTCCACAAAGGTTATTTTTGTTGCTGTGGCGCCACTATAATTTGTTATTTTATTATTTGCAAAAGGTAAAATATTAAATTCAATTATTAAAAATACGAATGGGAATAAAACGCATTAACGCTATTCGTGGGATTAATTAACCAGCGAAGCATCCCTCGCTGATTAAGGTCTTTATTGATAAGTCGAGGGCATTAAATTTTGGCACTGATACGACAACGTAAATTCCGTATTCAGACATAACGCCCCCGCAAACAGACTACAGTTACTTACAGGTTGCCCAAACGCAATGGCGCGGGTAAACCCTGCGTGCTGACATGCGCGTTCCGCTATTCTTTGATTAAGATAGCTGTCAGTACGGGCGTGTTGTAAAAACGCCTGGTCATAAACGAGGCGTACAATACCGCTCGTGACATTAACCTCGCTCAATTGAGCCTGACGAGTTACGGTGCAGCCCGCTAATGTTAAAAGCGAAAAAACAATTATCAGATGTTTCATGTCACGGCCTGAAAAGGAAGAAGAAACAGGTATTGTACCTGCGTGCAGGATCAGATTATGGACAGAAAAGACGACGGATCGGCGCTATTCCTTGCTTTTCCCAGAAGTCAGATGCTTTATGGTGACTTTGTGGGTTATCAATTTCATAACATTAAAGGGATATTTGTGTGATATAAATCACATAAAGATTGATTTTTGTGATGGATGTCATATTATAAGCGCAAAGACGATAACACCTGCATAACAAATGGTCGGAGTACCTCAATGAAACTGCGCAAAATCCTGAAAAGCATGTTCGATAACTATTGCAAGACGTTCAAAGACGTACCGCCAGGCAATATGTTCAGATAACAAAAAACCTGCTTCGGCAGGTTTTTTTGTGCCCTGGTGATGTCGGATGTGACTATCGCTGTGGAGGGGAAGCCGCTACTATAGCGGCTTTCAAAATGCTATCAGGAGTTTACAATGTCCCAGCCGCTGAATGCCGATCAGGAACTGGTCTCTGATGTTGTCGCTTGCCAGTTGGTAATCAAACAAATTCTCGACGTACTCGATGTGATCGCTCCTGTTGAGTTGCGTGAAAAAATGTCCAGCCAGCTGAAGAATATCGATTTTACTAACCATCCTGCCGCAGCCGATCCGGTAACGATGCGCGCTATCCAAAAAGCCATCGCGCTGATTGAACTGAAATTTACTCCGCAAGGTGAATCCCATTAAAAAAACCGCTGCTTCAAAGTATGAAGCAGCGGTTTTCTCAAAATTATTTGTATCCGGCGCATGTTTTAAAGCGCCGAACATGATTAATGTATCTGATGCGACACGACATTAAGAACATGCTGGTCGGTCTGGACAGGGCACATACCGGCAAGTTTCGCGCTGCGCACTTCATCAAGAATGGTTTGCAACAACAGGCCATCGTGCTGCTGTTCTTTTTCCAGATCGCGCAGGAAATCGACGGTAGAATCATCATTCAATTCTTTAGCTTCATCGGCTAATTGTGACAGCTTGCTTGAACGCTGCTCATATTCTTCCATCGTTTTTTGGAAGAGTTCTTCCAGAGAGTTAAGCTTTTCTCCTGGTACATCGATAGCTTTAACGATGGGAGTTGCTCCGATACTTTTCATAAAGTTAAACATGCGCATCATTTGCGTCACGTTACTTTGTGCCTGGGCGCGAAGGAAAGTAGCGGTGCCATTCAGACTTTGTTCAGAACACCATTTGCTCAGGTGAAGGTAGAGATTGGATGCGTAAAACTCGCGGTTCATTTGGGGGTTGAGTTTGAGAAGCATTCCAGTGGTTGCCATACCTAATATCCTTATATCCAGAAGACGTGAGGTGCAAGATGAATCAAAACACCGTAATTACTGCTTGCAGAATAATTCCTTTCTGCATGTCCAAAATGTGATCGTGGAGTCAATTCTGACGATGATCTGAAATAAGCATAACGTCTGAACGAATATAAGAAAATCCTTAAATCACCGGATTTATATTTTTTTACATTTCATTGGTGAGATCAATTAGTTTGCAATAATTCCTAATGCGTCATATTGATGTATTTCATTGATATTAAAATGATTTCTTAATAACATGATGATGTTTTGATATTTTAAGGTGTTTTTTCGATTATGCGATAATGCTCTCGTTATAGCGTTACCTTTAATTAATAAATGAGGTGATAATTAATGTAGAAATTGATTGGTGCAAGGTTTAGAGACTTCTTTCTCCTTTCACTATTCAGCGCAAATGAACAACCTCTTGCCCGGTAATAATTAGATTAAAAAAGACACTCCCTGCCTCTCAAAGCACACCACAAGGATTTCCAGGCTAATGTCATGGATTATTCTGCTAATGCTTTTTTGATTTGTCAGACAATTACCGATTCCAGTATGTCATTTCTCGCTGAATTTATGCACGTTCTCACTGTAATTCTGCTATGTGATATTGCTCTCCTATGGAGAATTAATTTCTCGCTAAAACTATGCCAACACAGTCAATTATCTTTTCGATAAAGGTAATGCTTTGTTTTCCGATTGAATTAACAAAAGTTCTTAGTTTTTGCCCTACACAAAATGACGCTAAAGCTGGAGATAACCATGCACAAATTTACTAAAGCTCTTGCAGCCATTGGTCTGGCTGCCGTTATGTCACAATCCGCTATGGCGGAAAACCTGAAACTCGGTTTCCTGGTAAAGCAACCAGAAGAGCCGTGGTTCCAGACCGAATGGAAGTTTGCCGATAAAGCCGGGAAAGATTTAGGGTTTGACGTTATTAAGATTGCCGTGCCGGATGGCGAAAAGACGCTGAACGCCATCGACAGTCTGGCTGCCAGCGGTGCTAAAGGGTTTGTCATTTGTACGCCAGACCCGAAACTGGGTTCCGCAATTGTGGCGAAAGCACGTGGCTATGGTATGAAAGTGATTGCCGTGGATGACCAGTTTGTAAATGCCAAAGGTAAGCCGATGGATACCGTGCCGCTGGTGATGATGGCGGCGACCAAAATTGGTGAGCGTCAGGGCCAGGAACTGTATAAAGAGATGCAGAAACGTGGTTGGGACGTAAAAGAAAGTGCCGTAATGGCGATTACTGCCAACGAACTGGATACCGCTCGTCGCCGTACCACGGGTTCTATGGATGCGCTGAAAGCCGCCGGATTCCCGGAAAAACAAATTTATCAGGTTCCCACCAAATCTAACGACATCCCCGGGGCATTTGACGCCGCCAACTCCATGCTGGTTCAGCATCCTGAAGTTAAACACTGGTTGATTGTCGGGATGAACGACAGCACCGTGCTGGGCGGTGTACGTGCAACGGAAGGTCAGGGCTTTAAAGCGGCGGACATCATTGGTATTGGTATCAATGGGGTGGATGCGGTGAGCGAGCTGTCAAAAGCGCAGGCTACCGGTTTCTACGGTTCACTCCTGCCAAGTCCGGACGTACATGGCTATAAATCCAGCGAAATGCTCTACAACTGGGTAGCGAAAGACGTAGAACCACCAAAATTCACTGAAGTTACCGATGTAGTTCTGATTACGCGCGACAACTTTAAAGAAGAACTGGAGAAAAAAGGTTTAGGCGGTAAGTAATCTGCCGTAAAAATTCCCCTCTGCCTTTATTGTGCAGAGGGGGTGTGAAAGACCAGTGATTCACGGAGACGTTATGCAACAGTCTACCCCGTATCTCTCATTTCGCGGCATTGGTAAAACTTTCCCCGGCGTTAAGGCGTTGACGGATATCAGTTTTGACTGCTATGCCGGTCAGGTTCATGCGTTGATGGGTGAAAATGGCGCAGGAAAATCAACACTCTTAAAAATCCTTAGTGGAAACTATGCGCCAACCACGGGTTCTGTAGTGATTAATGGACAAGAAATGTCCTTTTCCGACACGACCGCTGCGCTTAACGCGGGTGTGGCGATTATTTACCAGGAACTGCATCTCGTGCCGGAAATGACCGTCGCGGAAAATATTTATCTCGGCCAGCTTCCCCATAAAGGCGGCATTGTGAATCGTTCACTGCTGAATTATGAAGCAGGTTTACAACTCAAACATCTGGGTATGGATATTGACCCGGCTACGCCGCTGAAATATCTCTCCATTGGTCAGTGGCAGATGGTTGAAATTGCCAAAGCTCTGGCGCGTAACGCCAAAATTATCGCCTTTGATGAGCCAACCAGCTCCCTGTCTGCCCGTGAAATCGACAATCTTTTCCGCGTTATTCGTGAACTGCGAAAAGAGGGGCGGGTGATCTTATACGTTTCTCACCGTATGGAAGAAATATTTGCCCTCAGCGATGCCATCACCGTCTTTAAAGATGGGCGTTATGTCAAAACCTTTACCGATATGCAGCAGGTTGACCACGACGCACTGGTACAGGCGATGGTTGGTCGCGATATCGGCGATATCTACGGCTGGCAACCGCGTAGCTATGGTGAGGAGCGATTGCGTCTGGATGCCGTGAAGGCGCCTGGTGTGCGTACGCCAATAAGCCTGACCGTTCGCAGTGGTGAAATCGTTGGTCTGTTTGGTCTGGTGGGGGCAGGACGCAGCGAATTAATGAAAGGCATGTTTGGTGGGACGCAAATCACCGCCGGTCAGGTTTATATCGACCAAAAGCCGATCGATATCCGTAAACCAGGCCACGCCATTGCTGCTGGCATGATGCTCTGTCCAGAAGATCGTAAAGCGGAAGGCATTATTCCGGTGCATTCCGTCCGTGACAATATCAACATCAGCGCCCGTCGCAAGCATGTTCTCGGCGGTTGCGTGATCAATAACGGCTGGGAAGCAAATAATGCTGATCACCATATTCGTTCGCTCAATATCAAAACGCCAGGAGCAGAGCAATTAATCATGAATCTCTCCGGTGGTAATCAGCAAAAAGCCATTCTGGGACGCTGGTTATCGGAAGATATGAAAGTCATTTTGCTGGATGAACCTACGCGCGGTATTGATGTGGGAGCCAAGCACGAAATATATAACGTGATTTATGCGCTGGCGGCGCAGGGTGTGGCGGTGCTGTTTGCCTCCAGCGATCTGCCCGAAGTCCTCGGCGTCGCCGACCGTATTGTCGTCATGCGTGAAGGTGAAATCGCTGGTGAATTGCTACACGAGCAGGCAGATGAGCGTCAGGCACTAAGCCTTGCTATGCCTAAAGTCAGTCAGGCAGTTGCCTGAGTAAGGAGAGTATGATGTCTTCTGTTTCTACATCGGGTTCTGGTGCACCTAAGTCGTCATTCAGCTTCGGCCGTATCTGGGATCAGTACGGTATGCTGGTGGTGTTTGCGGTGCTGTTTATTGCCTGTGCCATTTTTGTCCCGAACTTTGCCACCTTCATTAATATGAAAGGGCTGGGGCTGGCAATCTCCATGTCGGGGATGGTGGCGTGCGGTATGTTGTTCTGTCTCGCGTCGGGTGACTTTGACCTTTCTGTTGCTTCGGTCATTGCCTGTGCAGGTGTCACTACGGCGGTGGTTATCAATCTGACCGAAAGCCTGTGGATAGGCGTGGCGGCAGGTTTGCTGCTGGGCGTCCTCTGCGGTCTGGTGAATGGTTTTGTTATCGCTAAACTTAAAATTAACGCCTTGATTACCACGCTGGCGACGATGCAGATTGTCCGTGGTCTGGCGTATATCATCTCTGACGGTAAAGCGGTTGGTATCGAAGATGAAAGTTTCTTTGCTCTCGGTTATGCCAACTGGTTCGGCCTGCCTGCGCCAATCTGGCTCACTGTCGCTTGCCTGATAATCTTTGGCTTGCTGCTGAACAAAACTACCTTTGGTCGTAATACGCTGGCGATTGGCGGTAACGAAGAGGCCGCGCGTCTGGCGGGTGTACCTGTTGTCCGCACCAAAATCATTATCTTCGTTCTCTCTGGTCTGGTATCGGCGATTGCCGGGATTGTTCTGGCTTCGCGCATGACCAGCGGTCAGCCGATGACCTCGATTGGCTATGAGTTGATTGTTATCTCAGCCTGCGTTTTAGGTGGCGTTTCTCTGAAAGGTGGCATCGGAAAAATCTCATATGTGGTGGCGGGTATCTTAATTTTAGGTACTGTAGAAAATGCTATGAACCTGCTCAATATTTCTCCTTTCGCGCAGTACGTGGTTCGTGGCTTAATCCTGCTGGCGGCGGTGATCTTCGACCGTTACAAGCAAAAAGCGAAACGCACTGTCTGATGCTTTTTTTCGCAACAATTTAGCTCTTTTTTCCATCACAGCCAGCCGCCACAACGGCTGGCTGTTCTTTTTTGCAAATGGCGAGCTACGTCACACTGTCTATACTTACATGTCTGTAAAGCGCGTTCTGCGCGAACTATAAAAAGATAAGGAGGAGTACCGGGTGACAGAACCGTTAACCGAACCCCCTGAACTATCCGCGA
This sequence comes from Escherichia sp. MOD1-EC5495, assembly GCF_002965965.1. Taxonomy (NCBI): domain Bacteria; kingdom Pseudomonadati; phylum Pseudomonadota; class Gammaproteobacteria; order Enterobacterales; family Enterobacteriaceae; genus Escherichia; species Escherichia sp. MOD1-EC5495. The sequence goes on along the minus strand of NZ_PTRI01000014.1, from coordinate 115,475 downwards.
AATATGCCTGGTTTTTTGATCTCGATGGAACGCTGGCGGAAATTAAACCGCATCCCGATCAGGTCGTCGTGCCTGACAATATTCTGCAAGGACTTCAGCTACTGGCAACCGCAAGTGATGGTGCATTGGCATTGATATCAGGGCGCTCAATGGTCGAGCTTGACGCACTGGCAAAACCTTATCGCTTCCCGTTAGCGGGCGTGCATGGGGCGGAGCGCCGTGACATCAATGGTAAAACGCATATCGTTCATTTGCCGGATGCGATTGCCCGCGATATTAGCGTTCAACTGCATACGGCAATCAGCCACTATCCCGGTGCGGAAGTGGAGGCCAAAGGGATGGCGTTTGCGCTGCATTATCGTCAGGCGCCGCAGCACGAAGACGCCTTATTGACATTAGCGCAACGCATTACCCAGATTTGGCCGCAAATGGCATTACAGCAGGGAAAGTGTGTCGTCGAGATTAAACCAGGAAACACCAGTAAAGGGGAGGCGATTGCAGCCTTTATGCAGGAAGCTCCCTTTGTCGGCCGTAAGCCCGTTTTTCTGGGCGATGATTTAACCGATGAATCTGGCTTCGCGGTCGTTAACCGACTGGGTGGAATGTCAGTGAAAATTGGCACCGGAGCGACTCAGGCATCATGGCGGCTGGCGGGCGTGCCGGATGTCTGGAGCTGGCTTGAAATGATAACCAACGCATTACAACAACAAAAAAGAGAAAATAACAGGAGTGATGACTATGAGTCGTTTAGTCGTAGTATCTAACCGGATTGCACCACCAGACGAGCACGCCGCCAGTGCCGGTGGCCTTGCTGTCGGCATACTGGGGGCACTGAAAGCCGCAGGTGGACTGTGGTTTGGCTGGAGTGGCGAAACAGGGAATGAGGATCAGCCGCTAAAAAAGGTGAAAAAAGGAAATATTACCTGGGCCTCTTTTAACCTCAGCGAACAGGATCTCGACGAATACTACAACCAATTCTCTAATGCCGTTCTCTGGCCTGCATTTCATTATCGACTCGATCTGGTGCAATTTCAGCGTCCTGCCTGGGACGGCTATCTACGCGTAAATGCGTTACTGGCAGATAAATTACTGCCGCTGCTGGAAGACGATGACATTATCTGGGTTCACGATTATCACCTGTTGCCATTTGCGCATGAATTACGCAAACGTGGGGTGAATAATCGCATTGGTTTCTTCCTGCATATTCCTTTCCCGACGCCGGAAATCTTCAATGCGCTGCCGACGTATGACACCTTGCTTGAACAGCTTTGTGATTATGATTTACTGGGTTTCCAGACAGAGAACGATCGTCTGGCGTTCCTGGATTGCCTTTCTAACCTGACCCGCGTTACGACGCGTAGCTCAAAAAGCCATACGGCCTGGGGCAAAGCGTTTCGAACCGAAGTTTACCCCATTGGCATTGAACCAGATGAGATTGCCAAACAGGCTGCCGGACCACTGCCGGCAAAACTGGCGCAACTAAAAGCGGAACTGAAAAATGTACAGAATATCTTTTCTGTCGAACGACTGGATTATTCCAAAGGTTTGCCGGAGCGTTTTCTCGCCTATGAAGCGTTGCTGGAAAAATATCCGCAACATCACGGTAAAATTCGCTATACCCAGATTGCGCCAACGTCGCGTGGTGATGTGCAAGCGTATCAGGATATTCGTCATCAGTTGGAAAATGAAGCCGGGAGAATTAACGGCAAATATGGTCAATTAGGCTGGACGCCGCTTTATTATCTGAATCAGCATTTTGATCGTAAATTACTGATGAAAATCTTCCGCTATTCCGATGTTGGATTAGTGACGCCGCTGCGCGACGGAATGAACCTGGTCGCGAAAGAGTATGTTGCCGCACAAGATCCTGCCAATCCGGGCGTACTGGTACTTTCGCAATTTGCCGGGGCGGCAAACGAACTGACGTCGGCGTTAATTGTAAACCCATACGATCGTGATGAAGTTGCGGCGGCGCTCAATCGGGCGTTGACAATGTCGCTGGCGGAACGTATTTCCCGCCATGCAGAAATGCTGGAAGTTATTGTGAAAAACGACATTAATCACTGGCAGGAGAATTTTATTCGCGACCTAAAGCAGATAGTTCCGCGAAGCGCGGAAAGTCAGCAGCGCGATAAAGTTGCTACCTTTCCGAAACTGGCGTAATCGCGGTTAATCTCCCTTAAGCGGAACCAGTAGTACATCGACCTCGCTTGAGGCAATCACACTTTTCGCTGAGCAGGATGCTCGCGAAAAGAAACTGTGGTTATGATTGCCGCAAATCACCAAATCGAATTTATGTTTACGGCACACTGCCAGAATATGTTCGCTTAACTCTCCGCAAGCAATAAACGTCTCTTCTACCGGATATCCCGCATCCTTAATTAATTTATCAAGAAAGTTTTGTGTTTCTTCATGCATCACGCTGCGTAAATCTTCAAGCATCGGTGCGGCTAATTGATTGAATATTTCCGGGTCGGAAGCGAGAGTGATCAAACTTATGCGTCCATGAACCGGACGGGCGATAGATACCGCTTTTGTTAACAGTTGCTGGCTTTCTGGCGAGACAGCTACAGCAACAAGAACATTGGTATAGCTCATAACCTGCTCCTTATTCTGTGAACTTCAGGTGTTATTACAGCTTTACTCTGAATGAGGCACTGATGCAATAACAACTCAGTCAAAAAGGTAAATATTAGGCTGGTTACTAGTAAGAATAATTAATTAGTACCGCAATGTTATCATGCGATCACCAGTGTGGTTATAAGAAGTGAAATTAACTATTTTCCTTATAAAACAAATGGATAATATCTGCAAAACATTTGTGTAACATTTGGAGGGTTCCCGGCTTTATTTTCACTTGAACAGGCCCATGTTATGTAACTCTCTGTTTGAAAATAATTTATAGAGGATAAATAAATTTATTTCATACATAACATATGGTTATTTACGGTGATTTATATTAACAGTGCGCAACATAATAATTTTATGCATCCACTTCATTTTTGAAGTCAGGGGCGCTGAAAAACTTTTTAACAGAATGAAATATCACCAAAACAAAAGTATGACTTATACATTAATGTTAAGTAATTGAGTGTTTTGTGTGATCTGAGTCACACATTATCGAAAATCGCAGCGTCGCTCCGTTGTATGTGTGAGTGGTGACGAGTACAGTTGCGTCGAATTAGGAAAAATCTTAGATAAGTGTAAAAAACACTACTCTCTGTAAGGGATTGTTTCATCTCTTACGATGCCTGTGTTTTTTCGTTGATCGCAACTATTCCATGGTTATTTACTTTTTACCGGGATTTCCCGGCGACATCACGGGGTGCGGTGATACCGCATAAAAATAAAGTTAGTTATTCTGGATGGGAATAATGCATACCTCCGAGTTGCTGAAACATATTTATGACATCAATTTGTCATATTTACTTCTTGCACAACGTCTGATCGTTCAGGACAAAGCGTCCGCCATGTTTCGTCTCGGTATTAATGAAGAAATGGCAACAACGTTAGCGACGCTGACGCTTCCGCAAATGGTTAAACTGGCAGAAACTAATCAACTGATTTGTCATTTCCGCTTTGACAGCCACCAGACTATTAATCAGTTGACGCAGGATTCCCGCGTTGACGATCTCCAGCAAGTTCATACCGGTATCATGCTCTCTACACGTTTGTTGAATGATGTTAATCAGCCCGAAGAAGTGCTGCGTAAAAAAAGGGCCTGATAATGAGCGAAAAAAGCATTGTTCAGGAAGCCCGGGATATTCAGCTGGCAATGGAATTGATCACCCTCGGCGCTCGTTTGCAGATGCTGGAAAGTGAAACACAATTAAGTCGCGGACGTCTGATCAAACTCTATAAAGAACTGCGCGGAAGTCCGCCGCCGAAAGGTATGCTGCCATTCTCCACCGACTGGTTTATGACCTGGGAACAAAATGTTCATGCGTCGATGTTTTGTAATGCATGGCAGTTTTTGCTGAAAACCGGGTTATGTAACGGCGTCGATGCCGTGATCAAAGCCTATCGTTTATACCTCGAACAGTGTCCGCAAGCCGAAGAAGGCCCTCTGCTGGCGTTGACACGCGCCTGGACACTGGTGCGATTTGTTGAAAGTGGTTTACTACAACTTTCCAGTTGCAAGTGCTGCGGCGGTAATTTTATCACCCATGCCCATCAGCCTGTTGGCAGCTTTGCCTGCAGCTTATGTCAGCCGCCATCACGAGCGGTAAAAAGACGTAAACTTTCTCAAGACCCTGCCGATATTATCCCTCAACTGCTGGATGAACAGAGAGTACAGGCTGTTTAACTCACGCGATATGGCGAAACATTCCAGCAGCGGCAAGTGATTGTCGCTGCTTTTTTTCCCCGACCGTAAGTTAACGCCCGACGACTGAACATCCTGTCATGGTCAACAGTGAAAGGATGATGTCGTGCTTATCTTATTAGGTTACCTGGTTGTTCTCGGTACAGTTTTCGGCGGTTATTTGATGACCGGCGGAAGTCTTGGAGCACTCTATCAACCCGCTGAACTGGTGATTATTGCCGGTGCAGGCATTGGGTCGTTTATTGTCGGCAACAACGGTAAAGCCATCAAAGGCACGCTTAAGGCGCTGCCGTTACTGTTTCGCCGCTCCAAATACACCAAAGCGATGTATATGGATCTGCTGGCACTGCTTTACCGGCTAATGGCGAAATCACGCCAGATGGGCATGTTTTCGCTGGAGCGCGATATTGAAAATCCTCGCGAGAGCGAGATCTTCGCCAGTTATCCTCGCATTATGGCAGATGCCGTCATGCTTGATTTTATTGTCGATTATCTGCGCCTGATTATTAGTGGTCACATGAATACCTTCGAAATCGAAGCTTTGATGGATGAAGAGATCGAGACTCACGAAAGCGAGGCGGAAGTCCCGGCAAACAGTCTGGCACTGGTCGGTGACTCGCTCCCGGCATTTGGTATTGTCGCCGCAGTGATGGGGGTGGTTCACGCGTTAGGTTCAGCCGATCGTCCTGCCGCCGAACTGGGGGCGCTGATTGCTCATGCGATGGTGGGGACTTTCCTCGGTATCTTATTGGCTTACGGATTTATTTCCCCGCTGGCAAGTGTTTTGCGCCAGAAAAGCGCAGAGACCAGCAAAATGATGCAGTGCGTCAAAGTCATACTGCTTTCTAATCTCAACGGTTATGCACCGCCAATTGCGGTTGAATTTGGTCGCAAAACGCTCTACTCCAGCGAGCGCCCGTCGTTCGTCGAACTGGAAGAGCACGTTCGTGCAGTGAAAAATCCGCAACAGCAGACGACAACCGAGGAAGCATGAAGAATCACGCGCATCCAATTATTGTCGTCAAGCGACGTAAAGCGAAAAGTCACGGCTCGGCGCATGGATCGTGGAAGATTGCTTATGCCGACTTTATGACCGCGATGATGGCTTTTTTTCTGGTGATGTGGCTGATCTCCATCTCCAGCCCAAAAGAGCTGATTCAGATTGCGGAATATTTCCGCACGCCGCTGGCGACGGCAGTAACGGGCGGCGATCGCATTTCGAATAGTGAAAGCCCAATTCCTGGCGGGGGTGATGATTACACCCAAAGCCAGGGAGAAGTGAATAAGCAGCCAGACATTGAAGAACTGAAAAAACGCATGGAGCAAAGTCGGCTGCGGAAATTGCGGGGCGATCTCGACCAGCTTATTGAATCAGACCCGAAACTACGGGCGCTGCGTCCACATCTCAAAATCGATCTGGTGCAGGAAGGTTTACGCATTCAGATTATCGACAGCCAGAATCGCCCGATGTTTAAAACCGGCAGTGCTGACGTCGAACCCTATATGCGTGACATTCTGCGGAGTATTGCGCCTGTGCTGAACGGTATTCCTAACCGTATCAGTCTCTCCGGTCATACCGATGATTTCCCTTACGCCAAGGGTGAGCAAGGCTATAGCAACTGGGAGCTTTCTGCCGAACGCGCTAATGCGTCGCGCCGTGAGCTAATGGTGGGCGGTCTGGCTGATGGCAAAATTCTGCGCGTCGTCGGCATGGCAGCCACCATGCGTTTAAGCGATCGTGGACCTGATGATGCCGTCAACCGTCGAATCAGCCTGCTGGTTCTGAACAGACAAGCCGAACAGGCCATTTTGCATGAAAACGCCGAAAGCCAGAATGAACCGGTAAGTGTTCTGGAAAAAACAGGGAGCGCACCGCAGGTCAGTGTTCCCACAATGCCATCAGCCGAACCGAGGTGACAGCGTGAGCATGGATATAAGCGATTTTTATCAGACATTTTTTGATGAAGCGGACGAACTGTTAGCCGATATGGAGCAGCATCTGCTTAATTTGCAACCAGAAGCGCCAGATGCCGAACAGTTGAATGCCATCTTCCGTGCAGCCCATTCCATCAAAGGAGGGGCAGGAACGTTTGGTTTTACTGTGTTACAGGAAACCACGCATCTGATGGAAAATCTGCTCGATGAAGCCAGACGCGGTGAGATGCAGCTTAATACCGACATTATCAATCTGTTTTTGGAAACGAAGGACATCATGCAAGAACAGCTCGACGCTTATAAACAGTCGCAAGAGCCGGATACCGCCAGCTTCGATTATATCTGCCAGGCCTTGCGTCAACTGGCATTAGAAGCGAAAGGCGAAACGCCATCCGCAGTGACCCGATTAAGTGTGGTTGCCAAAAGTGAACCGCAAGATGAGCAGAGCCGCAATCAGTCGCCGCGACGAATTATCCTTTCGCGCCTGAAGGCCGGGGAAGTCGACCTGCTGGAAGAAGAGCTGGGGCATCTGACAACGTTAACTGACGTGGTGAAAGGGGCGGATTCTCTCTCGGCAATATTACCGGGCGACATCGCCGAAGATGACATCACAGCGGTACTCTGTTTTGTGATTGAAGCCGATCAGATTACCTTTGAAACAGTAGAAGTCTCGCCCAAAATATCCACCCCACCAGTGCTTAAACTGGCAGCCGAACAAGCGCCAACCGGTCGCGTGGAGCGGGAAAAACCGCCGCGCGGCAGCGAATCCACCAGTATCCGTGTGGCGGTGGAGAAGGTTGATCAACTGATTAACCTTGTCGGCGAACTGGTTATCACCCAGTCAATGCTGGCCCAGCGTTCCAGCGAACTGGACCCGGTTAATCATGGTGATTTGATTACCAGCATGGGGCAGTTACAACGTAACGCTCGTGATTTGCAGGAATCGGTGATGTCGATCCGCATGATGCCGATGGAATATGTCTTTAGTCGCTATCCCCGGCTGGTGCGTGATCTGGCGGGAAAACTCGGCAAGCAGGTGGAACTGACGCTGGTGGGCAGTTCCACCGAACTCGACAAGAGTCTGATAGAACGCATTATCGATCCGCTGACCCACCTGGTACGCAACAGTCTCGACCACGGAATTGAACTGCCGGACAAACGCCTCGCCGCAGGCAAAAACAGCGTCGGAAATTTGGTTCTGTCTGCTGAACATCAGGGCGGCAACATCTGCATCGAAGTGACCGACGATGGCGCGGGGCTGAACCGGGAACGGATTCTGGCAAAAGCTGTTTCACAGGGTCTGACCGTCAGCGACAACATGACGGATGACGAAGTGGCAATGCTGATATTTGCTCCTGGTTTTTCTACAGCAGAGCAGGTTACCGATGTCTCTGGACGCGGCGTCGGTATGGATGTCGTCAAACGTAATATCCAGGAGATGGGCGGTCATGTCGAAATCAAATCGAAGCCGGGCGCAGGAACCACAATCCGTATTTTACTGCCGCTGACGCTGGCGATCCTCGATGGCATGTCTGTGCGTGTTGCAGATGAAGTTTTCATTCTGCCGCTGAATGCCGTCATGGAATCATTGCAACCTCGTGAAGCTGATATGCATCCACTGGCGGGTGGCGAGCGGGTACTGGAAGTACGAGGTGAATATCTGCCCATCGTCGAACTGTGGAAAGTGTTCAACGTTGCAGGCGCGAAAACTGAAGCCACTCAGGGCATTGTGGTGATCCTGCAAAGTGGCGGTCGCCGCTACGCCTTGCTGGTGGATCAATTAATTGGTCAACACCAGGTGGTAGTGAAAAACCTGGAAAGTAACTATCGCAAAATCCCGGGAATATCCGCCGCAACGATTCTCGGCGACGGCAGCGTGGCACTGATTGTTGATGTATCTGCCTTGCAGACGATAAATCGCGAACAACGTATGGCGAACACCGCCGCCTGAATGAGTAAAAAGGTAATAAATATGACCGGTATGACAAATGTAACAAAACTGGCCAGCGAACCGTCAGGCCAGGAATTTCTGATATTTACCCTCGGTGATGAAGAGTACGGTATTGATATTCTGAAAGTGCAGGAGATCCGTGGCTACGATCAGGTTACGCGGATTGCGAACACGCCTGCATTTATCAAAGGTGTCACTAACCTGCGCGGCGTTATTGTGCCGATTGTCGACTTACGCATTAAATTCAGCCAGGTGGATGTGGAATATAACGACAACACGGTGGTCATCGTCCTGAATCTGGGGCAGCGTGTGGTCGGCATTGTGGTTGATGGCGTGTCAGACGTTCTTTCATTGACGGCGGAGCAAATTCGTCCGGCACCGGAATTTGCTGTGACGCTTTCTACTGAATATCTCACCGGGCTGGGGGCGCTGGGTGACCGCATGTTAATTCTGGTGAATATCGAAAAACTGCTCAATAGTGAAGAGATGGCGCTGTTAGATAGCGCAGCGTCAGAGGTGGCGTAATTTATCCTGCTGTACTGAAATGAACCCGATGACCTGCGCATCGGGTTTTTTTACTTCATTTCGCCATGACTGGCATCAGCAATAAAGTTTCCCTTCTTCCTGCCGATAACGAAAACAACTTGTTTTCAGGAAGGTGCCTTATGATTAACCGTATCCGCGTAGTCACGCTGCTGATGATGGTGCTGGGGGTATTTGCACTGTTACAGCTTATTTCCGGCAGTCTGTTTTTTTCTTCGCTTCACCATAGCCAGAAAAGCTTTGTCGTTTCCAATGAACTACGGGAACAACAGAGTGAGCTAACCTCAACCTGGGATTTAATGCTACAAACGCGCATTAACCTGAGTCGTTCCGCGGTGCGGATGATGATGGATTCATCCAATCAACAAAGCAGTGCAAAAGTTGAATTGCTCGATAGCGCCAGGAAAACATTGGCACAGGCGTCTACCCATTATAAAAAATTCAAAAGCATGGCGCCGTTACCTGAAATGGTCGCCACCAGTCGTAATATTGATGAAAAATACAAAAACTATCACACAGCATTAACAGAACTGATTGATTATCTTGATTATGGCAATACTGGCGCCTACTTCGCTCAACCAACCCAGGGAATGCAAAATGCGATGGGCGAAGCATTTGCTCAGTACGCCCTTAGTAGTGAAAAACTTTACCGCAATATCGTCACTAACAATGCAGAAGATTACCGCTTTTCCCAGTGGCAACTGGCGATTATCGCGCTGGTGGTGGTATTGATTTTGCTGGTGGCATGGTTCGGCATCCGCCGCATGTTGCTTAACCCGCTGGCGAAAATCATTGCTCACATTCGCGAAATTGCCGGCGGTAACCTGGCGAATAGCCTCATCATTGATGGGCGCAGTGAAATGGGCGAGCTGGCACAGAGCGTTTCGCATATGCAGCGTTCCTTGACCGACACAGTTACTCACGTGCGGCAGGGGGCGGACGCCATCTATGCCGGCACACGTGAAATTGCAGCGGGCAATACCGATCTTTCCTCCCGTACTGAACAGCAGGCATCCGCGCTGGAAGAAACAGCCGCCAGCATGGAACAGCTCACCGCGACGGTAAAACAGAACGCCGATAACGCCCGCCAGGCCTCGCAACTGGCAAAAAGTGCCTCCGACACCGCGATGCACGGTGGAAAAGTGGTGGATGGTGTGGTGAAAACCATGCATGAAATCGCCGACAGTTCGAAGAAAATCGCCGACATTATTAGCGTAATCGACGGCATTGCATTCCAGACCAATATCCTCGCGCTGAATGCCGCTGTTGAAGCCGCGCGTGCCGGGGAACAGGGGCGTGGTTTTGCTGTGGTGGCGGGCGAAGTGCGTAATCTTGCCAGTCGCAGCGCCCAGGCAGCAAAAGAGATCAAAGCTCTGATAGAAGACTCAGTTTCCCGTGTTGATACCGGTTCGGTGCTGGTCGAAAGCGCCGGGGAAACGATGACGAATATCGTTAATGCGGTTACGCGCGTCACCGACATTATGGGGGAAATTGCTTCAGCCTCCGATGAGCAGAGCCGTGGCATTGATCAAGTTGCGCTGGCCGTGTCGGAAATGGATCGCGTCACTCAACAGAATGCCTCGTTGGTGCAGGAGTCAGCCGCCGCTGCTGCCGCACTGGAAGAGCAGGCCAGCCGTTTAACTCAGGCTGTATCCGCATTTCGTCTGGCAGCCAGTCAGCTAAACCACAAACCACCACTAAAATCCCGGCCTGCCAGTGAGCAATCACCAGCACAGTCGCGGCGGCGTATCGCGGAACAAGAGCCAAACTGGGAAACATTTTGATGGGTATTTACCCAGGCGCCATTGCCGCCAGATGAGGCCGATGATGCAACAGAACGTCGCGCTTATCGTCTCTGATGGCGCTATTACAACACAATCGGCGCAGTTACAGGCTGTGTCAGTGGTTTCCTGAAGTGATTGAGAAGGCGCTATGACATCATCTCAGCCCTGTGGGCAAACGTCTTTATTGTTACAGATGACCGAGCGCCTGGTGCTTTCCGACGTTCATTTTCGGCGGATAAGCCAATTGATCTATCAACGGGCGGGGATCGTTCTGGCCGATCACAAGCGTGACATGGTCTACAACCGGTTGATACGCCGTTTGCGTTCGCTGGGACTGGCCGATTTTGGTCATTATCTGAACATGCTGGAATCTAATCAGCTCAGCGGCGAGTGGCAGGCATTTATTAACTCGCTGACCACCAACCTGACGGCATTTTTTCGTGAAGGGCATCATTTCCCACTGATCGCGGCTCACGCTCGCCGTCGTTCCGGAGAATATCGTGTATGGAGCGCGGCGGCGTCGACAGGTGAAGAGCCGTACAGCATTGCCATGACGCTGGCGGACACATTAGGCACCGCGCCCGGACGCTGGAAAGTGTTCGCCAGTGATATCGACACCGAAGTGCTGGAAAAAGCCAGAAGCGGTATTTATCGCCATGAAGAACTGAAAAACCTGACGCCACAACAACTCCAGCGTTACTTCATGCGCGGCACGGGGCCGCATGAAGGGCTGGTGCGCGTGCGCCAGGAACTGGCGAGCTATGTCGATTTTTCCCCGCTGAATTTGTTGGCGAAACAGTACACCGTACCGGGGCCGTTTGATGCGATCTTCTGTCGTAACGTCATGATCTACTTTGATCAAACGACCCAACAGGAGATTTTGCGCCGCTTCGTACCACTACTTAAACCTGACGGATTGCTGTTTGCGGGGCACTCTGAAAATTTCAGCCACCTTGAGCGCAGCTTCACGCTGCGTGGGCAGACGGTGTATGCGCTAAGTAAGGATTAACCATGAGCAAAATCAGGGTGTTGTCTGTCGATGATTCGGCACTGATGCGCCAGATCATGACGGAAATCATCAACAGCCATAGCGATATGGAAATGGTGGCAACGGCGCCCGATCCGCTGGTCGCACGAGATTTGATTAAGAAATTCAACCCCGATGTGCTGACGCTGGATGTTGAAATGCCACGGATGGACGGACTGGATTTCCTCGAAAAGTTAATGCGTTTGCGTCCAATGCCCGTTGTGATGGTTTCTTCTCTGACCGGCAAAGGTTCTGAAGTGACGCTGCGCGCGCTGGAGTTGGGAGCGATAGATTTTGTCACTAAACCGCAACTGGGTATTCGAGAAGGGATGCTGGCGTACAGCGAAATGATCGCTGAAAAGGTGCGTACGGCGTCAAGGGCGAGCCTCGCGGCGCATAAACCATTATCGGCTCCGGCAACACTGAAGGCGGGGCCGTTGTTGAGTTCTGAAAAACTGATTGCGATTGGCGCTTCGACGGGGGGAACTGAGGCAATTCGGCACGTATTGCAGCCGCTGCCGCTTTCCAGCCCGGCACTGTTAATCACCCAGCATATGCCGCCTGGCTTTACCCGTTCTTTTGCCGACCGCCTGAATAAGCTGTGTCAAATCGGCGTGAAAGAGGCGGAAGACGGTGAACGCGTCTTACCGGGACATGCCTATATCGCCCCAGGCGATCGACATATGGAACTGGCGCGCAGCGGCGCGAACTATCAAATCAAAATTCACGATGGCCCGGCGGTTAACCGTCATCGACCGTCAGTGGATGTGTTGTTTCATTCTGTCGCCAGACAGGCGGGGCGCAACGCGGTTGGGGTGATCCTCACCGGTATGGGCAACGACGGTGCGGCGGGAATGTTGTCGATGCGTCAGGCGGGGGCATGGACCCTTGCGCAAAACGAAGCAAGCTGTGTGGTGTTCGGTATGCCGCGCGAGGCTATCAATCTGGGGGGCGTCTGCGAAGTGGTCGATCTTAGCCAGGTAAGCCAGCAAATGCTGGCGAAAATCAGTGCCGGACAGGCGATACGTATTTAAATCAGGAGTGTGAAATGGCGGATAAAGAACTTAAATTTTTGGTTGTGGATGACTTTTCCACCATGCGACGCATTGTGCGTAACCTACTGAAAGAGTTGGGTTTCAACAATGTTGAGGAAGCAGAAGATGGCGCTGATGCTCTCAACAAGTTACAGGCGGGTGGTTATGGTTTTGTGATCTCCGACTGGAATATGCCGAATATGGATGGTCTGGAGTTGCTGAAAACCATTCGTGCCGATGGGGTGATGTCGGCGCTGCCAGTGCTGATGGTGACCGCAGAGGCGAAGAAAGAGAACATTATCGCGGCAGCACAAGCGGGGGCCAGTGGCTATGTAGTTAAGCCATTTACCGCCGCGACGCTGGAGGAAAAACTCAACAAAATCTTTGAGAAACTGGGCATGTGAGGATGCGACTATGATGCAACCATCAATCAAACCTGCTGATGAACATGCAGCCGGCGATATCATAGCGCGCATCGGCAGCCTGACGCGTATGCTGCGTGACAGCCTGCGTGAGCTGGGGCTGGATCAGGCGATAGCCGAAGCAGCGGAAGCCATCCCTGATGCCCGCGATCGCCTGTTCTACGTTGTGCAGATGACCGCACAGGCCGCAGAGCGGGCGCTGAACAGCGTTGAGGCGTCACAACCGCATCAAGATCAAATGGAGAAATCGGCAAAAGCATTAACCCAACGTTGGGATGACTGGTTTGCCGATCCGATTGACCTTGCCGATGCCCGGGAACTGGTGACGGATACGCGGCAATTTCTGGCGGATGTGCCCGCTCATACCAGCTTCACTAACGCGCAGTTACTGGAAATTATGATGGCGCAGGATTTTCAGGATCTCACCGGGCAGGTGATTAAACGGATGATGGATGTGATTCAGGAAATTGAACGCCAGCTGTTGATGGTGCTGCTGGAAAACATCCCGGAGCAGGATGCGCGCCCGAAACGTGAAAACCAGAGTTTGCTTAACGGACCACAGGTCGATACCAGCAAAGCCGGTGTGGTTGCCAGTCAGGATCAGGTTGACGATTTACTGGATAGCCTTGGGTTTTGATTTGTATTGCCTGATGTGACGTGACCGCGTCATATCAGGAGGTCGGATAAGGCGTTTACACCACATCCGACAAACGTGCACCATGCCTGGTGTATTGCGGCAAAAGCCCCAAATCCCACCTGTTTTGCCCCTTACTCCAGGCATTGAACGCTTTCCGCTCTGGCATTATTCACGCTTATCACCATTTCCAGGATTGGCGACGTGTCTGACGAGAGCGACGACAAAACAGAAGCCCCCACACCTCACCGACTTGAAAAAGCGCGGGAAGAGGGGCAGATCCCACGCTCCCGTGAGCTGACTTCACTGCTGATTTTGCTGGTTGGCGTGTGTGTTATCTGGTTTGGTGGCGCGTCTCTGGCACGGCGGTTGTCGGGGATGCTCTCCGCCGGGCTGCATTTTGATCACAGCATCATTAATGATCCCAACCTGATCCTCGGACAGATTATTTTGCTGATCAGAGAAGCCATGCTGGCACTGTTGCCGCTGATTAGCGGGGTGGTGCTGGTGGCGCTTATTTCGCCGGTCATGCTGGGGGGGCTGGTATTCAGTGGTAAATCATTGCAACCGAAGTTTTCTAAACTCAACCTGCTACCGGGCATTAAACGTATGTTCTCGGCGCAAACTGGCGCGGAGCTGCTGAAAGCTATCCTGAAATCTACACTGGTTGGCTGTGTTACTGGCTTTTATCTCTGGCATCACTGGCCGCAGATGATGCGCTTAATGGCGCAGTCCCCCATTACCGCAATGGCTAACGCGATGGATGTTGTGGGGTTATGCGCGCTTTTAGTGGTGCTAGGTGTCATTCCGATGGTGGGATTTGACGTCTTTTTTCAAATTTTCAGCCATCTGAAAAAGCTGCGTATGTCACGACAGGATATTCGTGATGAGTTCAAACAAAGCGAAGGCGATCCGCATGTCAAAGGGCGAATTCGTCAGATGCAGCGTGCTGCCGCGCGGCGTCGGATGATGGCCGATGTGCCGAAAGCGGACGTCATTGTTAATAACCCAACTCACTACTCAGTGGCATTGCAATATGACGAAAACAAAATGAGTGCACCGAAGGTCGTTGCTAAAGGCGCGGGGCTGGTGGCGTTACGCATTCGTGAAATTGCCGCTGAAAATAACGTCCCGACTCTTGAAGCGCCGCCGCTGGCGCGCGCACTGTATCGACACGCAGAAATCGGCCAACAAATTCCCGGTCAACTGTATGCCGCCGTGGCGGAAGTGCTGGCCTGGGTCTGGCAACTGAAACGCTGGCGTCTGGCCGGTGGACAACGCCCTGTACAACCCACTCATCTTCCGGTGCCGGAAGCCCTGGATTTTATCAACGAGAAACCGTCCCATGAGTAATCTGGCCGCGATGCTGCGCCTGCCCGCAAACCTGAAATCGACACAATGGCAGATCCTTGCCGGGCCTATTTTGATCTTGCTGATTTTGTCGATGATGGTGCTGCCATTGCCTGCATTCATTCTCGATCTGCTGTTTACCTTCAATATTGCCTTGTCGATTATGGTGTTGCTGGTGGCGATGTTTACCCAGCGCACGCTTGAGTTTGCCGCGTTTCCGACCATTCTGTTGTTTACCACGCTGTTGCGTCTGGCGCTTAATGTGGCCTCCACGCGTATCATTTTGATGGAAGGCCATACCGGTGCGGCGGCGGCAGGGAAGGTCGTCGAAGCGTTCGGTCATTTTCTCGTGGGCGGTAACTTTGCCATTGGCATTGTGGTGTTCGTCATTCTTGTGATCATCAACTTTATGGTTATCACCAAAGGTGCCGGACGTATCGCGGAAGTGGGCGCGCGCTTTGTTCTCGACGGTATGCCGGGTAAGCAGATGGCGATTGATGCCGACCTCAACGCTGGCCTGATTGGCGAAGATGAAGCAAAAAAGCGACGTTCAGAAGTGACCCAGGAAGCTGATTTTTACGGCTCAATGGACGGGGCGAGTAAGTTTGTCCGTGGTGACGCCATCGCCGGGATCCTCATCATGGTCATTAACGTTGTTGGCGGATTGCTGGTTGGTGTGTTGCAACATGGCATGAGCATGGGTCATGCAGCGGAAAGTTATACGCTGTTGACCATCGGTGATGGCCTGGTCGCGCAAATACCAGCACTGGTTATTTCTACCGCTGCGGGGGTTATCGTCACGCGAGTCAGCACCGATCAGGATGTTGGCGAGCAGATGGTGAATCAGCTTTTCAGTAACCCCAGAGTCATGCTGTTAAGTGCCGCTGTGTTGGGTTTACTTGGTCTGGTGCCAGGAATGCCAAACCTGGTATTTTTACTGTTCACAGCGGGATTGCTGGGGCTGGCATGGTGGATACGTGGACGCGAACAAAACGCGCCTGCTGAACCGAAACCAGTGAAGATGGCGGAAAATAATGCCGTTGTCGAAGCGACCTGGAACGATGTGCAACTGGAAGATTCTCTGGGAATGGAAGTGGGTTATCGGCTGATCCCGATGGTCGATTTTCAGCAGGATGGCGAGTTGCTTGGTCGTATTCGCAGTATTCGCAAGAAATTTGCTCAGGAGATGGGCTTTCTGCCACCAGTGGTGCACATCCGCGACAATATGGATCTACAACCTGCCCGCTATCGTATCTTGATGAAAGGCGTTGAGATTGGCAGTGGTGATGCTTATCCGGGGCGCTGGCTGGCCATTAACCCAGGAACAGCCGCCGGGACGCTTCCCGGTGAAGTGACTGTCGATCCGGCATTTGGTCTTAATGCTATCTGGATCGAAAGTGCGCTTAAAGAACAAGCGCAGATTCAGGGATATACGGTAGTTGAAGCCAGTACAGTGGTGGCAACGCATCTTAACCACCTCATTAGTCAACATGCCGCAGAACTGTTTGGTCGCCAGGAGGCGCAGCAGTTGCTGGATCGCGTGGCGCAGGAGATGCCAAAACTGACGGAGGATCTGGTTCCTGGCGTTGTCACGCTCACTACGCTGCATAAAGTGCTACAAAACCTGCTTGATGAAAAAGTACCGATCCGCGATATGCGCACCATTCTCGAAACGCTGGCGGAACACGCGCCCATCCAGAGCGATCCGCATGAATTAACCGCCGTCGTCCGCGTGGCGCTGGGGCGGGCAATTACTCAGCAGTGGTTCCCCGGTAAAGATGAAGTTCACGTTATTGGTCTGGATACGCCACTGGAGCGGTTACTGTTACAGGCGTTGCAGGGCGGTGGCGGACTGGAACCGGGGCTGGCGGATCGTTTGCTGGCGCAAACCCAGGAAGCATTATCCCGTCAGGAGATGCTGGGTGCGCCGCCAGTACTGTTGGTGAACCACGCGCTGCGCCCGCTATTGTCTCGCTTTCTGCGCCGTAGCCTGCCGCAACTGGTGGTGCTGTCGAATCTCGAACTCTCTGATAACCGGCAGATTCGGATGACGGCGACTATTGGTGGTAAGTAATGAGGATCTTACTGGCGATATTGTTGTTTCCGCTGGTTGTACAAGCCGCCGGGGAGGGGATGTGGCAGACAAGTAGTGTGGGCGTTACGCTAAATCATCGCGGTGAGTCGATGTCGTCAGCACCTCTTTCTTCGCGACAACCTGTTTCAGGATTGATGACGCTGGTGGCGTGGCGTTATCAGCTTATCGGCCCGACACCATCGGGGCTGCGGGTTCGCTTGTGCTCGCAATCTCGTTGTGTCGAATTAGACGGGCAGAGCGGGAACACTGTGGCCTTTTCCGGCATACCGGCAGCAGAACCGTTGCGCTTTATCTGGGAAGTGCCTGGCGGTGGGCGGTTAATTCCGCCGCTGAAGGTACAACGTAATGAAGTGATTGTGAATTATCGCTGAAGTACAAATAAAAAATACGCGCTCGCGAGCATGTTTAATAACTCAGTGAAAAAGGCTCCATGTTTTGTTGCAATTATTTATCAGGAATAGCTTGCAACAAAACATGCCAAAAATATGTGAATTACCCTCTTGTCAAAGGGCTTGGATAAAAATCTTCAGAGTTACGGTATAGCTGCAACTGGCGAGTTCGCGTATTGGTCTGGATGATCATACATGATAGCCATTCTGATTCAGAATAAGGGTTACTTAAATCCTGAACGTCCTCATTTGAAAGGATTAATTCACATTCTTTGTCCCTAAAGTCCAGCCAGGCTCGTTGTGATTTTTTAAGCAAGTTAAGTTGTTCGGTATCAGGTTTTTTTGCACCTGTGCGTGGCACCTGTTCTATATAACGATAAGCTTCACCATAGGCTTTATTTAATTGCGCATCGACGAGATTGTATTCTTGTCGCAGGCATGATTTGATCACGTTAATGTCAGTATCATCATCTGAATTTTTTTGCCAACAATCTTTGATGGCTGAAATGTCATGGTCATTTACTATAACCGTATCTTCTGCGTAAGCCTGGCAAGAAATAATGCCTAATGTTAATACAAGAAATTTAAACACTGCGGTATTCCTTAAAATCAACCGTTACCGTTTCCCTGGGGCTGGATATTACGCTTCTGGCCTCTTACCCAACAGTGAGAAAACGATGGTATGTCCATTTTCAGAATACATTTAGATGGCAATAAAAAAGCCTGATCGGGTAACCCTGATCAGGCTTCATTCTCACGAAAAATGGATTACATACGCTCTACTGTCTCAATACCCAGCGTATCCAGACCCAGCTTCAGCGTCTTCGCCGTCAGTTGTGCCAGTTTCAGGCGGCTGTTACGCACTTCTTCGTTTTCTGCGCTGAGGATCGGGCAGTGCTCGTAGAAGCCAGAGAACAGACCGGCCAGATCGTACAGGTAAGCACACATCACATGCGGCGTGCCTTCACGAGCAACCACTGTGAGGGTTTCTTCAAACTGCAGCAGGCGAGCAGCCAGTTGTGCTTCGCGATCTTCACGAATGATCACCGGAGCGGCAGCCAGTTGTTCTTCGTTAATTTCCGCTTTACGGAACACGGACAATACACGGGTGTAGGCATACTGCATGTACGGCGCGGTATTACCCTCAAACGCCAGCATGTTGTCCCAGTCGAAGATGTAGTCGGTGGTGCGGTTTTTGGAGAGATCCGCGTATTTCACCGCACCAATACCAACCGCGTTAGCCAGTTTTTCCAGCTCGTCAGCTGGCATGTCCGGGTTCTTCTCTGCCACCAGACGACGTGCACGTTCCAGTGCTTCATCCAGCAGATCCGCCAGTTTCACCGTACCGCCCGCACGGGTTTTAAACGGTTTGCCGTCTTTGCCCAGCATCATGCCAAACATGTGGTGTTCCAGCGGTACGGATTCCGGCACGTAGCCTGCTTTACGGACGATCGCCCACGCCTGCATCAGGTGTTGATGCTGACGGGAGTCGATGTAATACAGCACGCGATCGGCATGTAGCGTCTCGTAACGGTACTTCGCACAGGCGATATCGGTGGTGGTGTAGAGATAGCCGCCATCTTTTTTCTGAATGATGACGCCCATCGGTTCGCCTTCCTTGTTTTTGAACTCATCAAGGAATACGACGGTCGCGCCTTCACTTTCTACTGCCAGACCTTTGGCTTTCAGATCTGCCACGATACCCGGCAGCATCGGGTTATAAAGGCTTTCGCCCATCACGTCATCGCGGGTCAGCGTCACATTCAGACGATCGTAGGTGATCTGGTTCTGCGTCATGGTGATGTCGACCAGCTTGCGCCACATCTCGCGGAAATATTCGTCACCGCTTTGCAGTTTTACCACGTAGTTACGTGCGCGTTCGGCGAACTCTTCATCTTCGTCGTAATGCTTTTTCGCATCGCGGTAGAAACCTTCAAGGTCAGCCAGTTCCATTTCACCGGCGTTTTCCTGCTGCTGCTTTTCCAGCCACGCAATCAGCATACCGAACTGAGTGCCCCAGTCGCCAACGTGGTTAGCGCGAATCACTTTGTGACCGAGGAACTCCAGAGTACGTACTGCCGCGTCACCAATAATGGTGGAACGCAGATGACCGACGTGCATCTCTTTCGCTACGTTTGGCGCGGAGTAGTCAACCACAATGGTCTGTTTTTCTGGCGTAGCAACACCGAGACGATCGGACGCCAGCGCCTGCTGAACATGTTCAGCCAGGAATGCCGGATCAAGGAAAATGTTGATAAAACCAGGACCTGCGATCTCAACTTTGTTGGCGATCCCGTTAAGATCCAGATGAGTCAGCACCTGCTCTGCTAATTGTCGCGGTGCCATACCCAGTTTTTTAGCAACTGCCATCATGCCGTTAGCCTGATAGTCGCCGAACTGAACTTTTGCTGACTGACGAACCTGCGGTTCGCAATCCGCAGGCGCGCCTGCCGCAATCATGGCCTGACGGACTTTTTCTGAGAGAAGAGCCTGAATATTCACCGGAATACCTTACATTGATGAAGCGAGCAAAAATTGCCCGCACCAGTTAAAGAAATTAGGGCGGGAGTATACTGCAAATGGCTGTTTTCGTCAGCAACGTGCGCGTGGCGTATTGCCGTTTTCACTATTGCATCAGGAGCGGCGCGAAATCAGCGGTTGGTTGGCGCAGGGCAACAGGGTAAATTAACGCTTTTACTGAAAGACGAAGAGTGATTATGGCGAACTGGCAATCTATCGACGAGTTGCAGGATATTGCAACGGATTTACCGCGATTTATCCACGCATTAGACCAACTTTCACACCGCCTGGGGCTGGATATTACCCCGCTGACTGCCGATCACATTTCTTTGCGTTGCCATCAAAACGCCACGGCTGAACGCTGGCGTCGCGGGTTTGAACAGTGCGGCGAACTCCTGTCAGAAAATATTATCAATGGCAGACCGATTTGCCTGTTTAAATTGCGTGAACCGGTACAGGTTGCTCACTGGCAGTTTTCGATTGTTGAGCTACCGTGGCCTGGGGAAAAACGCTACCCGCACGAAGGCTGGGAACATATCGAAATTGTTCTGCCAGGAGAGCCGGAAACGTTGAATGCCCGTGCGCTGGCGTTGCTTTCTGATGAAGGACTCCGCCAGCCGGGGATCTCGGTTAAAACCAGCTCGCCAAAAGGTGAACATGAGCGATTACCAAATCCGACGCTGGCGGTCACCGATGGCAAAACGACGATTAAGTTTCATCCGTGGTCTATCGAAGAGATTGTCGCCAGTGAGCAGTCGGCGTGATTAAGGAGCAAAAATGGCATTACTGGAAATTTGCTGTTACAGCATGGAGTGCGCGCTGACGGCGCAGCAAAACGGTGCCGACAGAATAGAATTGTGTGCGGCACCGAAAGAAGGGGGGCTAACGCCGTCGCTGGGCGTTCTTAAGTCCGTGCGCCAGCATGTTACGATCCCCGTACATCCGATCATCCGCCCACGCGGTGGCGATTTTTGCTACAGCGACGGTGAGTTTGCCGCCATTCTTGAAGATATCCGCACAGTACGCGAATTAGGATTTCCTGGGCTGGTGACGGGCGTTCTGGATGTTGACGGTAATGTCGATATGCCACGAATGGAAAAAATAATGGCGGCTGCCGGTCCGCTGGCAGTCACTTTTCATCGCGCCTTCGATATGTGCGCTAACCCTTTAAATACACTGAATAACCTTGCTGAATTAGGCGTTGCCAGGGTGCTGACATCGGGGCAAAAATCAGATGCATTGCAAGGTTTATCAAAAATTATGGAACTTATTGCCTATGGTGATGCTCCAATCATCATGGCCGGAGCAGGAGTCCGTGCAGAAAACCTGCACCATTTCCTCAATGCCGGAGTGCTGGAAGTCCATAGCTCTGCAGGAGCGTGGCAAGCCTCACCGATGCGTTATCGTAATCAGGGATTGTCCATGTCATCAGATGCACGCGCGGACGAGTATTCGCGTTATGTCGTAGACGGGACGGCGGTTGCTGAAATGAAAGGAATCATTGAGCGCCATCAGGCCAAATGATTTTTACCGTTGCATCATGTCGCCCAATATGATGCTTGCTCGTACCAGGCCCCTGCCCATTCAACAGGGGCCTTTTTTTATTCTTGAATAGTATAAAAAATGAACAATTGTCGTGTGATAGTACGCAAATTCATGCTGCTAAAATGTTATATATATTCATATTAACTATGTAATTTAAATTATTAAAACCACCAAATATATATTAAAAATAACGACTGCTTTCTTCTTTAATAATTAATGGTTAAATTGCAATAAATCATATTCTTTGTCGATTATTTCAGGCAGTGTTGTGCCGAATTTAGTGAGTTATTAATTCGTTGTGTATTTATTTATACAACTAGTTCGGTGTACTGGAATTTAATTAGAGGAATCTATGCGAGGGAAAAAACGCATTTGGTTATTTTTTCTGCTCATGGCAGTAGTGGTGGGTGGCGGTGGGTTATTGCTGGCGCAAAAAACGTTGCATAAAACGTCGGAAACGGCATTTTGTCTTTCCTGCCACTCAATGAGCAAACCGTTTGAGGAATATCAGGGGACTGTCCATTTTTCTAATCAAAAAGGTATTCGTGCTGAATGTGCCGATTGCCATATTCCAAAGTCAGGAATGGATTATTTATTTGCTAAATTAAAGGCATCTAAAGATATTTATCATGAATTTGTTAGCAGCAAAATAGACAGCGACGATAAGTTCGAATCCCATCGTCAGGAAATGGCCGAAACAGTGTGGAAAGAATTAAAGGCCTCAGACTCTGCAACGTGCCGTAGTTGCCATTCTTTTGATGCCATGGATATTGCTTCGCAAAGTGAAGCTGCGCAGAAAATGCACAACAAAGCGCAAAAGGATGGCGAAACCTGTATCGATTGTCATAAAGGCATTGCCCATTTTCCGCCTGAAATAAAAATGGATGACAAGGCGGAGCATGAACTGGAAAGTCAGGCCGCCACATCAGTGACTAATGGCGCGCATATTTATCCTTTCAAACCTTCCCGCATAGGTGAACTGGCTACTGTGAATCCTGGCACCGATCTCACGGTTGTTGATGCCAGTGGCAAACAGCCGCTCGTCCTGTTGCAGGGATATCAGATGCAGGGCAGTGAAAACACGCTCTACCTGGCGGCAGGTCAACGACTGACGTTAGCCACACTAAGCGAAGAAGGTATCAAGGCGCTAACGATAAACGGGGAATGGAAAGCTGACGAATACGGTAATCAATGGCGTCAGGCGTCATTACAGGGGACGCTTACCGATCCCGCATTAGCAGACCGTAAACCGCTATGGCAATACGCTGAAAAACTTGACGACACCTATTGCGCTGGTTGCCATGCGCCTATTGCCGCCGACCATTACACCGTCAATGCCTGGCCGTCCATTGCCAAAGGGATGGGGGCGCGAACCAGCATGAGCGAAAACGAACTGGATATTTTGACGCGGTACTTCCAGTACAACGCTAAAGATATTACCGAGAAACAGTGATCTTCGTTGATCAGGGAGGAAGTTATGACATTAACAAGACGTGAATTTATTAAACATAGCGGTATTGCGGCAGGGGCGCTGGTGGTGACATCGGCTGTACCGTTACCTGCCTGGGCAGAAGAGAAGGGCGGTAAAATTCTTACCGCAGGCCGTTGGGGGGCGATGAACGTAGAAGTGAAGGACGGTAAAATTGTTTCTTCTACAGGCGCGCTGGCGAAGACCATCCCGAACTCTTTGCAATCTACGGCGGCGGATCAGGTGCATACCACGGCGCGTATTCAGCATCCGATGGTGAGAAAAAGCTATCTCGACAATCCACAGCAACCGGCGAAAGGTCGCGGCGACGACAGTTACGTTCAGGTGAGCTGGGAACAGGCATTAAAACTGATTCATGAACAACACGATCGCATCCGCAAGGCCAATGGACCATCGGCCATTTTTGCCGGATCTTACGGCTGGCGTTCTTCTGGCGTGTTGCATAAAGCGCAAACTTTACTGCAACGTTATATGAATCTGGCGGGCGGTTATTCAGGACATAGTGGCGATTACTCGACCGGGGCTGCGCAGGTGATCATGCCGCACGTTGTCGGTTCCGTAGAGGTTTATGAACAGCAGACCTCCTGGCCGCTGATTCTGGAAAACAGCCAGGTGGTGGTGTTGTGGGGGATGAACCCGCTGAATACCTTAAAAATTGCCTGGAGCAGTACCGATGAGCAGGGGCTGGAGTACTTCCATCAACTGAAGAAATCCGGCAAACCGGTGATTGCCATTGATCCTATCCGCTCCGAAACGATCGAGTTCTTTGGCGATAACGCCACCTGGATCGCGCCGAATATGGGCACAGACGTGGCGCTGATGTTAGGGGTTGCGCACACCCTGATGACACAAAGCAAACACGATAAAGCGTTCCTTGAAAAATACACCACTGGCTATCCGCAGTTTGAAGAGTATCTGACCGGCAAGAAAGATAATACGCCGAAGAGCGCGGCCTGGGCGGCGGAAATTACCGGTGTGCCGGAGGCGCAGATAGTCAAACTCGCCGAACTGATGGCGGCGAATCGCACGATGCTGATGGCAGGTTGGGGAATTCAGCGCCAGCAATATGGTGAACAGAAACACTGGATGCTGGTGACCCTGGCGGCGATGTTAGGACAGATTGGTACGCCGGGCGGCGGCTTTGGTTTCTCTTATCATTACTCCAACGGTGGCAACCCAACACGCGTTGGCGGCGTACTGCCGGAAATGTCTGCGGCGGTTGCCGGACAGGCCAGTGAGTCCGCTGATGATGGCGGAATGACTGCGATCCCTGTCGCCCGTATTGTCGATGCGCTAGAAAATCCTGGCGGCAAATATCAGCACAATGGTAAAGAACAAACTTACCCAAATATCAAAATGATCTGGTGGGCTGGCGGCGGTAATTTCACCCATCACCAGGATACCAATCGTCTGATAAAAGCCTGGCAGAAACCAGAGCTGATCGTCGTTTCTGAATGCTACTGGACGGCAGCAGCTAAACACGCGGATATCGTATTACCGATCACCACATCGTTTGAGCGCAATGACCTGACGATGACCGGCGACTACAGCAACCAGCACATCGTACCGATGAAGCAAGTGGTTGCGCCGCAGTTTGAAGCACGTAACGATTTTGACGTGTTTGCCGACCTTGCTGAATTACTGAAACCTGGCGGAAAAGAGATCTATACCGAAGGTAAAGATGAAATGGCGTGGCTGAAATTCTTTTATGATGCCGCTCAGAAAAGCGCCCGTGCGCAGCGTGTTACCATGCCAGTGTTTAATACCTTCTGGTTGCAAAATAAACTGCTCGAAATGCGCCGCAGCGAGAAGAACGAGCAATATGTTCGCTATGGCGATTTCCGCGCCGATCCGGTGAAAAACGCGCTGGGTACGCCAAGCGGCAAAATTGAGATCTATTCCAAAACGCTGGAAAAATTTGCTTATAAGGATTGCCCGGCGCACCCAACCTGGCTTGCACCTGATGAGTGGAAAGGCACCGCCGACGAGAAGCAGTTGCAGCTTCTGACCGCGCATCCGGCACACCGTTTACACAGTCAGCTTAACTATGCGGAGTTGCGTAAAAAATATGCGGTTGCCGATCGTGAGCCGATCACCATTCACACCGAAGATGCTGCTCGTTTTGGCATTGCGAACGGCGATCTGGTACGCGTCTGGAACAAACGCGGTCAGATCCTGACTGGAGCCGTGGTGACTGACGGGATCAAAAAAGGCGTGGTGTGCGTGCATGAAGGCGCATGGCCAGATCTGGAAAATGGCTTGTGTAAAAACGGCTGCGCAAACGTGTTAACGGCGGATATCCCCAGCTCGCAGCTGGCGAATGCCTGTGCCGGTAACACCTCGCTGGTGTATATCGAAAAATACACGGGCAATTCGCCGAAGTTAACGGCGTTTGATCAGCCAGCCATTCAGGCGTAAGAAATAAATAGCGCCCGGAAATGGGCGCTAAATTTTTACGGCTTACGCGCAATCAGCACCGCGCGTTTAGGCGCAGGATAACCTTCTACCGTTTTACCCGGATCATGCGGGTCGAGGAAATCGGACAGAGACTCGGTAACCATCCATTCGGTGCGTCGCTGCTCTTCTGTTGTGGTGACGCTCACGTCCACAATGCGGATATCAACAAAACCACACTTTTTCAGCCAGTTTTTCAGCGCCAGCGCCGAAGGAATGAAGTAGACATTACGCATTTGCGCGTAACGGTCGCCCGGCACCAGCACGGTGTTTTCGTCGCCATCAATAACCAGCGTTTCCAGTACCAGTTCACCTTCATTCACCAGCTGATCTTTCAACTGCCAGAGATGCTCCAGCGGCGAACGGCGATGGTAAAGCACGCCCATCGAAAAGACGGTATCAAAGGCTTTCAGTGCCGGAAGTTGTTCAATACCTAACGGTAACAAATGTGCGCGCTGATCGTTACCCAGTAGTTTACGCACCGCTTCAAACTGGCACAGAAACAGTTGCGTAGGGTCGATACCCACCGCCAGATGTGCGCCCGCGCCAATCATGCGCCACATGTGATAACCGCTGCCGCAGCCGACATCGAGGATCGTGCGCCCGGTCAAATCAGAGAGATGGGGCAGAACACGATCCCACTTCCAGTCGGAACGCCATTCGGTATCAATGTTAACGCCATACAGCGAGAACGGCCCTTTGCGCCACGGCATCAGGTTGCGCATCAGGGTTTCAATGCGTTTAATTTGCCCGGCACTCAGCGGCTCTTCGCTTTCTGCCGTCACGCTATGCAGTAAATCAAGACGATACGGTTTAATTTCAGGCAGAAATTCCACCGCATTGGACCACTGTTTAAACAGACCGTGCTGCTGTTCACGCTGCCAGTTGGCAATCTGCGCGGGCAGTGTTTCCAGCCAGTGCGAAAGGTGATTTTTGGCAATCAGAGAATAAAAGTTACCAAAGTCGATCATGCAGCGTCCTCTGCTTTTAATGCCACCAGCGAACCAAAGTTAAAGCACTGGAACCATAGCTCGCTATGTTCAAACCCGGCTTGATGCAGACGCGCTTTGTGGGTTTCAACGGAATCAGTCAACATTACGTTTTCTAACATGCTGCGCTTCTGGCTGATTTCCAGCTCGCTGTAACCGTTGGCTCGTTTAAAGTCGTGGTGCATGTTGAACAGCAGTTCACCAACTTTGGCATCTTCGAAACTGAATTTTTCCGAAAGCACCAGCGCGCCGCCAGGATTCAGCCCCTGATAAATTTTATCCAGTAATGCCTGACGTTCAGAAGGTTCCAGGAATTGCAGGGTAAAATTCAGTACCACCATTGACGCGTTTTCAATAGCGATATCGCGAATGTCACCCTCGATCACGTCTACAGGTGTCGGCGCTTTGTATGCATCGATATGGCGACGGCAGCGTTCGATCATCGCTGGAGAGTTGTCGATGGCAATAATTTTGCAATTATCATGATGAATGTTGCGACGCACCGAGAGCGTCGCGGCGCCCAAAGAACAGCCCAAATCGTAGACCTGCGTACCGGGTTGTACAAAGCGTTCAGCCAGCATCCCAATCATTGAAATAATATTGGAATAGCCAGGAACGGAACGCTGGATCATATCCGGGAAGACTTCGGCTACCCGTTCATCAAAGGTCCAGTCACCCAGACTGGCGATAGGGGCAGAAAATAGCGTGTCGCGGTGAGACATAACGTAAAAATCCGGGAAAAAGAAAGTGGCGTATTGTGCGCTAACGCAGGGAGAAAACCAACTCCCAGGGCATATACCAAAGATTCGCCAGCACCATCAGCAACAGCGCACACCAGGTGGCGCTCATGCCGGAACGTCGCCAGCGAAACAGACGGTGATGAAAACCGTAATAATGCATCAGACGACCAGCAAGTAGAATGATGCCGCAAATATGCACCATCCAGGTTTCTGCGCCATTCATTTCCATAAACAGCATCAACACAATCGCGATGGGAATATATTCCACCGCGTTACCGTGAATGCGAATGGCGCTTTGCAGTTCGCTAAAACCGCCGTCGCCATAGGCAACGCGATATTGCATTCGCAGGCGAACAACATCAAAAGAGAACTTCATTAATAACAACGCACCTAAAACGGCATACAGCGCGCTTACCATACAAACTCCCTTTAAAATGGCCGATGGCACTTGTCTATGATAGGTGGCAATTTCAGAAAAGAGAAGATTGCTGTGGAATAGCCGGAACTGCTCCGATCTCTGGGAGTGTTTTACGCAAGTCTTCCCACAGAGTATGTACCAGTTCCGGTGCCTGGGCGATATCTGGTGTATGCAGGAAAAGATAAGGCGTGGTGGTCTGTTGCCATTGCGCTAATTTTTGCAACCAGACCTGAAATAATTCCTGGTTTTGTGTCATATCATCGCTACCGATAAAACGGATCAGCGGATTCGTCGCCGTCAACACGGCATGTACCGGAACTTTCGGTTTTTTCCGCTGCGCGTCGCGAATGGCTTCACTATGTGGACGTGCTGCATGAACCGGACGGCTGTCTAAAATCACCCGATTAACGCCACGCTGATGCAAACCGCGATTAAGCGTTTGTTCTTCCTCGCCTTTGGTGAAAAACTGCGGATGGCGTACTTCCACACCATAGGTAAATTCGTCAGGAAGATAATCAAGAAAGTGCCAAAGAGCTGGCAGCTCCCGTGGACCAAACGTGGCGGGCAGTTGCAGCCAGTATTGTCCAATGCGCGGCGCTAACGGTGACATGCGTGTCAAAAATTCAGTCACTAAATCATCGCAATGCCGCAATGCTGCCTGATGCGAAATAGTCGCCGGAAACTTAAAGCAAAAACGAAAATCATCGGTGGTCTGCTCGCGCCAGCGCAGAACCACTTCCGGCTTTGGCAGAGCATAAAGGGTGGTGTTGCCCTCCACACAGTTAAAATGGCGGGCGTACTCTTCCAGGCTGGAGATCCCCAACCGCACCCATTTGGGATGCGACCATTGCGGCAGACCGATGTAAATCATAATGCGTTGAGGATCTCTTCCACGCGACGCACGCGGGCAATGCGCGGGTAGATATGGTTGATGCTGTTATTGTGCTGTTCGGTGCTGGCTGCACTGCAGGCGTCTTCGGCTATCACCAGATTAAAGCCGAGTTCCCAGGCATTGCGGGCGGTTGATTCGACGCCAATATTGGTTGAGATCCCACATAAGACGATGGTGTCAATGCCACGACGGCGTAATTGCAACTCCAGATCCGTACCGTAAAACGCCCCCCATTGACGTTTGATGATTTCGATATCGCTGTCAGTTGCACCTAACGCCGCAGGATGTTGCCACCAGTTTTCCGGTAACGTTCTGGCAGGTGAGGGAGCATCAACTGGCTGTTTTAATGCTTCGGCGTAATCGGCAGACCAGCCGACGCGCACCAGAAACACAGGCTGACCGTTAGTTCGAAATTTCGCCGCCAGTTTCCCGGCGCGATTAACGACATCTTCAGCAGTATGCGGTCCACCGGCAAAAGGTAAGATACCTTCTTGTAAATCAATCACCACCAGCGCAGTGGTTTTAGCATTCAGTTCAAGCATGATGACTCCAGATAAAACAAAATCGAGCCTCTCACCTTAATGCGATTAGCCGATGGCAGAACGACAAATTTTGTTAATTTTTATGTGCTCAGGCAACACCTTTATAGCAAACAAGGGTAGAGTCTGATTTCAGGCCTGATATAAAGTGGTAACGAGTCGTTCCAGAGCGGGCCAGACTCTTACGGTGCGGCAGAATTTCCAGTATAATAGCCGCCTTTTTTCATTCAGTTGTGACATACAGCTAACGCTGCGACTTAGGTCACCTGCGCAGCAGGGGACGTCCGCCGGCAGCTAAGTTAAGGGATATCTCATGCGTACAGAATATTGTGGACAGCTCCGTTTGTCCCACGTGGGGCAGCAGGTGACTCTGTGTGGTTGGGTCAACCGTCGTCGTGATCTTGGTAGCCTGATCTTCATCGATATGCGCGACCGCGAAGGTATCGTGCAGGTATTTTTCGATCCGGATCGTGCGGACGCGTTAAAGCTGGCCTCTGAACTGCGTAATGAGTTCTGCATTCAGGTAACGGGCACCGTACGTGCGCGTGACGAAAAAAATATCAATCGCGATATGGCGACCGGCGAAATCGAAGTGCTGGCGTCCTCGCTGACCATCATCAACCGCGCAGACGTTCTGCCGCTGGACTCTAACCACGTCAACACCGAAGAAGCGCGTCTGAAATACCGCTATCTTGATCTGCGTCGCCCGGAAATGGCTCAACGCCTGAAAACCCGCGCAAAAATCACCAGCCTGGTGCGCCGTTTTATGGATGACCATGGCTTCCTCGACATCGAAACCCCGATGCTGACCAAAGCGACGCCGGAAGGTGCGCGTGACTACCTGGTGCCTTCTCGTGTGCATAAAGGTAAATTCTATGCGCTGCCGCAATCGCCGCAGTTGTTCAAACAGCTGCTGATGATGTCCGGTTTCGACCGTTATTATCAGATTGTAAAATGCTTCCGTGACGAAGACCTGCGTGCTGACCGTCAGCCAGAATTTACCCAGATCGATGTGGAAACCTCTTTCATGACCGCGCCGCAAGTGCGTGAAGTGATGGAAGCCCTGGTGCGTCATCTGTGGCTGGAAGTGAAGGGCGTGGATTTGGGCGATTTCCCGGTAATGACCTTTGCGGAAGCCGAACGCCGTTACGGTTCCGATAAACCGGATCTGCGTAACCCGATGGAACTGACCGACGTTGCAGACCTGCTGAAATCTGTTGAATTTGCGGTATTCGCGGGTCCGGCGAACGATCCGAAAGGTCGTGTTGCTGCTCTGCGTGTTCCGGGCGGTGCATCGCTGACCCGTAAGCAGATCGATGAATACGGTAACTTCGTCAAAATCTACGGCGCGAAAGGTCTGGCTTACATCAAAGTCAACGAACGCGCGAAAGGTCTGGAAGGTATCAACAGCCCGGTAGCGAAGTTCCTCAACGCTGAAATCATCGAAGCCATCCTGGATCGTACTGCCGCGCAAGATGGCGATATGATTTTCTTCGGTGCCGACAACAAGAAAATTGTTGCCGACGCGATGGGCGCACTGCGTCTGAAAGTGGGTAAAGACCTTGGTCTGACTGACGAAAGCAAATGGGCACCGCTGTGGGTTATCGACTTCCCGATGTTTGAAGACGACGGCGAAGGCGGCCTGACCGCGATGCACCATCCGTTCACCGCACCGAAAGACATGACTGCTGCCGAGCTGAAAGCGGCGCCGGAAAATGCGGTGGCGAACGCTTATGATATGGTCATCAATGGTTACGAAGTAGGCGGTGGCTCTGTGCGTATCCATAATGGTGATATGCAGCAGACGGTGTTTGGTATTCTGGGTATCAACGAAGAGGAACAGCGCGAGAAATTCGGCTTCCTGCTCGACGCCCTGAAATACGGTACTCCGCCGCACGCAGGTCTGGCATTTGGCCTTGACCGTCTGACCATGCTGCTGACTGGCACCGACAACATCCGTGACGTTATCGCCTTCCCGAAAACCACGGCGGCAGCGTGTCTGATGACTGAAGCTCCGAGCTTTGCCAACCCGACTGCTCTGGCTGAGCTGAGCATTCAGGTTGTAAAGAAGGCTGAGAATAATTGATATGACTTATAAGCGTCCCGTTTCGATCTTAGTGGTCATCTATGCACAAGATACGAAACGGGTGCTGATGTTGCAGCGGCGTGACGATCCCGATTTCTGGCAGTCGGTAACCGGCAGCGTGGAAGAGGGTGAAACCGCGCCGCAAGCTGCCATGCGCGAAGTAAAGGAAGAGGTCACCATTGATGTTGTGTCTGAACAACTGACCTTAATTGACTGTCAGCGCACGGTAGAGTTTGAAATTTTTTCACATTTACGTCATCGCTATGCGCCGGGCGTGACGCGCAATACAGAATCATGGTTCTGCCTTGCGCTCCCGCACGAACGTCAGATTGTTTTTACTGAACATCTGGCCTACAAGTGGCTTGATGCGCCTGCTGCGGCGGCGCTCACTAAGTCATGGAGCAACCGGCAGGCGATTGAACAGTTTGTAATTAACGCTGCCTGAACAGGCAGGGCTATCTGGAGATATTTTTATGGCAGGTCATAGTAAATGGGCCAACACCAGACATCGTAAAGCTGCGCAGGATGCTAAGCGCGGTAAAATCTTCACTAAAATCATTCGTGAGCTGGTGACCGCAGCGAAACTGGGCGGTGGCGATCCGGATGCTAACCCGCGTCTGCGTGCAG
Source organism: Escherichia sp. MOD1-EC5495 (assembly GCF_002965965.1). Taxonomy (NCBI): domain Bacteria; kingdom Pseudomonadati; phylum Pseudomonadota; class Gammaproteobacteria; order Enterobacterales; family Enterobacteriaceae; genus Escherichia; species Escherichia sp. MOD1-EC5495. The sequence goes on along the minus strand of NZ_PTRI01000014.1, from coordinate 83,688 downwards.
CCATTGATAAAGCACTGTCTAACAACATGACTCGTGACACCCTGAACCGCGCAATTGCACGTGGTGTGGGCGGTGATGATGATGCGAATATGGAAACCATCATCTACGAAGGTTACGGTCCTGGCGGCACTGCAATCATGATTGAATGTCTGTCTGACAACCGTAACCGTACTGTTGCTGAAGTGCGTCACGCATTCAGCAAATGTGGCGGCAACCTTGGTACTGACGGTTCCGTAGCCTATCTTTTCAGCAAAAAAGGTGTGATTTCCTTTGAGAAAGGTGATGAAGACACCATCATGGAAGCGGCGCTGGAAGCAGGTGCAGAAGACGTTGTGACCTATGATGACGGCGCAATCGACGTCTACACTGCGTGGGAAGAGATGGGTAAAGTACGTGATGCTCTGGAAGCGGCTGGTCTGAAAGCAGACAGCGCAGAAGTTTCCATGATCCCGTCAACCAAAGCCGATATGGATGCAGAAACTGCACCGAAACTAATGCGTCTGATCGATATGCTGGAAGACTGTGACGACGTGCAGGAAGTTTACCATAACGGTGAGATCTCTGATGAGGTTGCAGCGACCCTCTGATGAGGCCGGCTAACCAACAAAACGGAGACGCGTGATGTCTATTATTCTCGGTATTGACCCGGGTTCGCGCGTTACCGGCTACGGCGTTATCCGTCAGGTGGGCAGGCAACTGTCCTACCTGGGCAGTGGATGCATACGCACCAAAGTGGATGATTTACCGTCTCGTCTGAAGCTCATCTATGCGGGCGTGACGGAAATCATCACCCAGTTCCAGCCCGATTATTTCGCAATCGAACAAGTCTTTATGGCGAAGAATGCCGACTCTGCCCTGAAACTGGGGCAGGCACGCGGCGTGGCGATTGTGGCAGCGGTTAATCAGGAATTGCCGGTGTTTGAATATGCTGCCCGTCAGGTCAAACAAACGGTGGTAGGTATTGGTAGTGCTGAAAAAAGCCAGGTGCAACATATGGTGCGTACCTTGCTAAAACTACCCGCTAACCCACAGGCGGACGCCGCCGATGCGCTGGCGATTGCCATCACCCACTGCCATGTCAGCCAGAATGCGATGCAGATGAGCGAATCGAGGCTGAACCTGGCTCGCGGGCGACTGCGTTAAGTTATACCGCCTCAGTCAATTCTGGCTGAGGTGTTTCTATTCCTTCTGCATATATCAACGCCAGACCCGGATGATGCCACAAACTCGCTGGCGTGACGGTTTTACGCGCCCACGGAATCGAACCTAAAAACCAGAATTTCCAGAAAGTAAGCTTTGCATTCGGATTGCTGTTTAACAGTTCTCCAAATGTCTCTATTTCACCCACCGGGATACATAGCGCCTCTTTATAAATATCAAAAACGAATTTTGAACAGAACTGGCGGGAAGATTCGTATTTAAAACCGGTATGGTAGAGCTTGCGCAGCCGGGAGGGAACCTGTTCTACCAGCCGTTGTTTTTGCTGTTCTGTTAGCCCGGTACCTAATCGCTTTACTGCATAGAGTTGGTTAGCAGAGCGTTTAATAAAGCGGGACAGTGTGGTGATTGTGGAGAGGGGAACACGACTTTCTGCGACCAGAAAATCATCGCCGTCATGACCGATAATGATCCCGACGTGATTACTCCAGCAATTTGATGCGGCAGATATTTGACCAAATAAGGCAGCACCTATACATGTAAATACAATATCGCCAACTTCATATTCAGAAGGGTAATTAATTTTCACTTTGTCATTCCATTGAAATAAATATGAATATACGTAATACCATAAAAAATATTTTTTTGCAGGAACGGAAAGATTTATTTTTTTAGTGGATTTATCCTCTAAATATTTAACATTACAATATTTATTTTAAAGATGACTTAGCGGATCAATTATACTGCGTCATTTTTCAGTTCATCGAGACGCCTCGCAATTTTTCTTCATCCTTCGCTGGATATCTATCCAGCATTTTTTTATCATACAACATTATCTTTGATTCATTACGCAGGAGCGTCATGTGATAGGCAGGCTGAGAGGCATCATTCTGGAAAAACAACCCCCGCTGGTGTTACTTGAAGTGGGCGGCGTAGGCTATGAAGTGCATATGCCGATGACCTGTTTTTATGAACTCCCTGAAGCGGGCCAGGAAGCGATTGTTTTCACTCACTTTGTGGTGCGTGAAGATGCGCAGCTACTGTATGGTTTTAACAATAAACAAGAGCGCACGTTGTTTAAAGAGTTGATCAAAACTAACGGCGTGGGACCGAAACTGGCACTGGCGATCCTCTCGGGTATGTCAGCGCAGCAGTTTGTGAATGCCGTTGAGCGTGAAGAACTGGGTGCACTGGTGAAATTACCCGGCATTGGTAAGAAAACAGCTGAACGCCTGATTGTTGAAATGAAAGATCGTTTTAAAGGTCTGCATGGCGATCTGTTCACACCGGCTGCCGATCTGGTATTGACCTCACCGGCAAGCCCAGCAACCGACGATGCCGAACAGGAAGCTGTTGCTGCGCTGGTGGCGCTGGGCTATAAACCACAAGAAGCCAGCCGCATGGTGAGCAAAATCGCTCGCCCTGATGCCAGCAGTGAAACATTAATCCGCGAAGCCCTGCGCGCCGCGTTATGAGGTAAAGGATGATTGAAGCAGACCGTCTGATTTCTGCCGGTACGACTTTACCGGAAGATGTGGTAGATCGCGCCATTCGCCCCAAATTACTGGAAGAGTATGTTGGTCAGCCGCAGGTTCGTTCACAGATGGAAATTTTCATCAAAGCGGCGAAACTGCGCGGCGATGCCCTTGATCATCTATTGATTTTTGGTCCTCCGGGTCTGGGTAAAACCACACTTGCCAACATCGTCGCTAATGAAATGGGCGTCAATTTACGCACCACCTCTGGCCCGGTGCTGGAAAAGGCGGGCGATCTGGCGGCGATGCTCACCAACCTTGAACCACACGATGTGTTGTTTATTGATGAGATCCACCGCCTTTCGCCTGTGGTGGAAGAAGTGTTGTATCCGGCCATGGAAGATTACCAGTTGGATATTATGATTGGTGAAGGCCCGGCAGCGCGTTCAATTAAAATCGATCTTCCCCCGTTCACCCTTATTGGAGCGACCACGCGTGCTGGCTCGCTGACGTCCCCCCTACGAGATCGTTTCGGTATTGTGCAGCGTCTTGAGTTTTATCAAGTGCCTGATCTGCAATATATCGTCAGTCGTAGCGCACGGTTTATGGGGCTTGAGATGAGTGACGATGGCGCGCTGGAAGTGGCTCGCCGGGCGCGAGGTACGCCACGTATCGCCAACCGCCTGCTGCGTCGTGTGCGAGATTTCGCCGAAGTGAAGCATGATGGCACCATCTCGGCAGATATCGCTGCTCAGGCGCTGGATATGCTGAACGTTGATGCTGAAGGTTTCGATTATATGGACCGCAAGTTATTGCTGGCGGTAATTGATAAATTCTTCGGTGGGCCGGTAGGCCTGGATAACCTGGCAGCGGCCATTGGCGAAGAACGTGAAACCATTGAAGATGTGCTGGAACCTTATTTGATTCAGCAGGGCTTTTTGCAGCGCACGCCACGCGGGCGTATGGCGACAGTGCGGGCGTGGAACCACTTCGGGATTACGCCGCCAGAAATGCCGTAGGTCGGGCAAGGCGTCCACGCCGCATCCAACATTAAGCTATCGACAAGATGAAGCCAGACAGGCGCTCCCGCAGGAGCGCCGAATTGATTAGCGACCAAACAGGTCACGTTTTTTCGCTTTAAACGGCTGAGAGATCACCACCAGCACTGCGACAATCAGGTAAGCAACAAAAATACCGAGCAGCCACTGCGGCATATCCAGACCTAAAAAATCCCACTGACGCTCAGCGCAATCACCAGAGGCGACAAACACTTGTGGCACCCATTTATCCAGCGGCAGCCAGTCCGGGAATCGGACCATGAAATCACAGGTCATAAACGGTGAAGGATAGAGCTGGAGCATGGTGTGCTCGTAAGTTAATTGCACGCCACGAAAAGCACTATACAGCCAGATGATCATCGCCACATAACGCAGCGGAGTTTTCGGGGCGATAGCGCCAATCAGCGCGGCGCCCAGAATGCCGAATAACGCACAGCGTTCATAAATACAGAGCACGCAAGGTTTAAGTAACATCACATGCTGGAACCACAGCGCCGTCAGTTCCAGTGCCAGAGCGGTAAACGCCATTAACAGCCACGCCCCCCGGCCTTGTGAACATTGGTTCAAAAATCGCAACATAATAATTTCCCTGCAATATGCATCGAATGCGCAGTTTAAACCAATTCATTCGTTGCGCCACCAGGAGGGAGTAAAAATAGGATGTAATTGAACAATTATCGGGCGGAAAGGCAAACCGGGCATAAATATGCCCGGTAAGTTGTTATCAAAGCGTTGCAATCCACCCCATTTGCATAAACCATTCAGTTACAGGAGCAAGAGTAAACTCTACGCAGAGTAATCCGACGAGGGTCAGTACGAGAGTATAGGGCAGAGCCATCCACACCATGCGGCCATAAGAAAGACGTATCAATGGCGCAAGTGCTGAGGTCAACAGGAATAAGAACGCTGCCTGTCCGTTCGGCGTGGCGACGGAGGGCAGGTTGGTTCCGGTGTTAATGGCGACTGCCAGCAGTTCATATTGCTTCATACTAATAGCACCGCTCTCCATTGCCGCTTTTGCTTCATTGATATAAATCGTCCCTACAAAGACGTTATCCGAAATTGAAGACAGCAAACCGTTGAAGATATAAAACAGCGATAGCTGAGCGTGTTCTGATGCCTGCAATACAAACTGGATAATTGGGGAGAACAGTTGTTGGTCGATAATCACCGCCACTACCGAGAAAAAGACCGTCAACAGTGCGGTGAATGGCAGAGATTCGGTGAAGGCTTTGCCGATTGCATGTTCATCAGTTACACCGGTCAGTGATGTCGCCAGAATAATGACAGACAAACCAATCAAGCCGACCTCTGCCAGATGCAACGCCAGCGCGGTGACCAGCCAGACGCCGATAATCGCCTGGACAATCAGACGAATTTTATCCTGACGTGTACGCTGGAGGCGGCTTTGATCGTCAAACTGTTGCAGCACTTCGCGGACTTTCTCCGGCAGCGTTTCGCCGTAGCCAAACCAACGCAGCTTCTCCACCAGCAGGCAGGTTAACAGACCGCAAATCAGGACAGGGACGGTCACCGGTGACATGCGCAGGAAGAAATCGCCAAAATGCCAGCCAGCAGCTTTGGCAATGATCAGGTTCTGTGGTTCGCCTACCATAGTCATCACGCCGCCTAATGCAGTGCCGACACCCGCATGCATCATCAGGCTACGCAGAAAACCACGGAACTGCTCCAGAACCACTTTGTAATGCTTGTCGATATGGCTGTCGTCTTGCAGGTCGGTATCTTCGGTGCGGGAAGAAGCTACGCGGTGATAAATACCATAAAAACCAACAGCAACGCTGATCACCACAGCAACTACGGTTAAGGCATCGAGGAACGCAGAGAGAAACGCCGCCGCCACGCAAAAAGAGAGTGACAGCAGCATTTTGGAGCGAATGCTTAACAGTAAACGGGTAAATATGAACAGCAGAAGCTGTTTCATAAAATAGATGCCCGCCACCATAAACATCAGTAACAGTAAGACTTCAAGATTTGCCGCCACCTCTTCACGGACGTGTTCCGCACTGGTCATGCCGATGAAGACAGCTTCGATAGCCAATAGACCGCCGGGGAGCAGCGGATAGCATTTCAGAGCCATCGCCAGAGTGAAAATAAATTCCGCGACAAGCAGCCAGCCAGCAACAAAAGGGCTGATGAGGAAAATTAACGGGTTAACAATTAAGAAAATAATAAGGGCAAGTTTGTACCAGTCAGGTGACTGACCCAAAAAATTGCGCCATAACGCGCGGCCCCAGGAGATCTCCATGATGGTTTCCCTTACCTTACAAATAATAAATGATGTTTTTATGTTAGAACGCAAAGCTTAACGGTCAGGGGGGATCGAGGCAAGTCTTGATAGTCAAGGGGAAAGAGATACAGAAAATGAAGCCTTGATCCCTTTTTTCTTCTTTTTGTCTGCTATCAGCGTTGTTAGCCCTCTGGTATGATGAGTCCAACTTTGTTTTGCTGTGTTATGGAAATCTCACTATGGTCATTAAGGCGCAAAGCCCGGCGGGTTTCGCGGAAGAGTACATTATTGAAAGTATCTGGAATAACCGCTTCCCACCCGGGACTATTTTGCCCGCAGAACGTGAACTTTCAGAATTAATTGGTGTAACGAGAACGACGTTACGCGAAGTGTTACAGCGCCTGGCGCGAGACGGCTGGCTGACCATTCAACACGGCAAACCGACGAAGGTGAATAATTTCTGGGAAACCTCCGGGTTGAATATCCTTGAGACGCTGGCGCGACTGGATCACGAAAGTGTACCGCAACTCATAGATAATTTGCTGTCAGTGCGTACCAATATTTCGACCATTTTTATTCGTACCGCGTTTCGCCAGCATCCTGATAAAGCGCAGGAAGTGCTGGCAACGGCTAATGAAGTGGCCGATCACGCAGACGCTTTTGCTGATCTGGATTACAACATTTTTCGCGGTCTGGCGTTTGCCTCTGGTAACCCGATTTATGGTCTGATCCTTAACGGAATGAAAGGGTTGTATACGCGCATTGGTCGTCACTATTTCGCCAATCCGGAAGCGCGTAGTCTGGCGCTGGGCTTCTACCACAAGCTGTCTGCGTTGTGCAGTGAAGGCGCCCACGACCAGGTTTACGAAACAGTACGCCGCTATGGGCATGAGAGTGGCGAGATTTGGCACCGGATGCAGAAAAACCTGCCGGGTGATTTAGCCATTCAGGGGCGATAATCCATCCATACTGATGACTAATGCATAGTTACCTGATGCGCTATGCTTATCAGGCCTTCAATATATTGAATTTGCTATGTTCTATAAGCCGGATAAGACGTTTACGCCGCATCCGGCAAAATAAACCCTCCTCAAACGAGGAGGGATATTTACAGATTTCCCATTCTTGGCGGGCAACGTTCCAGTAACTCAACGCTGCCGTCTTCGTTTTGCTGTTCGAGCATCACATCAAACCCCCACAGGCGATGTACATGCTTCAGCACTTCTTTACGCCCCCGATCCAGTGGTGCGCGGTTATGTGGAATGTAACGTAGCGTCAGCGAACGGTCGCCGCGTAAATCTACGTTCCAGATCTGAATATTCGGCTCCAGATTACTTAAGTTATATTGCGACGATAAACGGTTACGGATCTCCCGATAACCTTCCTCATTATGAATGGCGGAAATCTCCAGATAATTATGCCGATCGTCATCCAGTACTGTGAAGAAGCGGAAATCACGCATTACTTTCGGTGACAGGAACTGGCTGATAAAGCTCTCATCTTTGAAGTCACGCATCGCGAAATGCAGCGTTTCCAGCCAGTCGGAACCGGCGATATCCGGGAACCAGTATTTGTCTTCTTCCGTTGGCGACTGACAAATCCGTTTAATATCCTGAAACATAGCGAATCCGAGGGCATACGGATTAATTCCGCTGTACCACGGGCTGTTATAGGGCGGCTGGAAGACCACATTGGTGTGGCTATGCAAGAACTCCAGCATAAAACGTTCGGTCACTTTCCCTTCATCATACAGATGGTTAAGGATGGTGTAGTGCCAGAAGGTCGCCCAGCCTTCGTTCATCACCTGAGTCTGTTTTTGCGGATAAAAATACTGGCTCACTTTACGTACAATGCGCAGGATTTCACGCTGCCATGATTCCAGCAGCGGCGCATTTTTCTCCATAAAATAGAGCAGGTTTTCTTGTGGCTCGGATGGATAGCGGCGCGCTTCGGCAACGGTTTTCTCTTCCTCGCGCTTAGGCAGCGTTCTCCAGAGCATATTGACCTGGCTTTGCAGATACTCTTCGCGACTTTTCTGCCGGGCTTTCTCCTCTTGCAGCGAGATTTTTTGTGGGCGTTTATAACGATCCACACCGTAGTTCATCAGCGCATGGCACGAGTCCAACAGCTTTTCTACCTCATCAACGCCATAGCGTTCTTCGCACTCGGTAATGTATTTGCGGGCGAAAATCAGGTAATCGACAATCGAGCTGGCATCGGTCCAGCTACGGAATAAGTAATTGTTTTTGAAGAAAGAGTTATGGCCATAACAGGCGTGAGCCATCACCAGCGCCTGCATGGTAATGGTGTTCTCTTCCATCAGGTAAGCGATGCACGGATTAGAGTTAATAACGATTTCATAGGCCAGCCCTTGCTGACCGTGCTTATACAGACGCTCGGTTTCAATAAACTTTTTGCCAAACGACCAGTGCGGATAGTTAATTGGCATCCCGACGCTGGAGTAGGCATCCATCATTTGCTCTGATGTAATTACTTCAATCTGGTGCGGGTAGGTATCCAGCCGGTAGAGTTTTGCCACCCGGTCTATCTCTGCCAGATAAATATCCAGCAGGTCGAACGTCCAGTCAGGTCCATCGCTCAAACGTGTGGAGTCCTTATTCATAGAATCGATCGTCGCCATACGCGCACCTCATTGTTGTCGGCGCTCTCTGTGTGGAGCACCTCATTTCAAGCATAGAACACCAGTTAAAAACCGCGTCGCTGGAGAATTTTTTTCTTTGCGATTTCTTATTATCGGAGTGCCAATAATTAGCTTCTGAACGGAATTTTCTGCTGGATATAAAGCTCGACCAGCAGGAGATACCAAAGACGCCATATTCCCGCAGAGTCAGGGAGATGTGAGCCAGCTCACCATAAAAAAGCCATATGTTGAATAATATTTTCATCTGGGTTATCAAGATGTAATTGGATTATTGTTCTTTTACTGTATCTACCGTTATCGGAGTGGCTATGCGAGTTGTCATACTGGGAAGTGGTGTGGTAGGCGTTGCCAGCGCCTGGTATTTAAATCAGGCAGGACATGAGGTCACCGTCATTGATCGGGAGCCGGGCGCAGCACTGGAAACCAGCGCAGCAAATGCCGGGCAAATTTCTCCCGGATATGCCGCGCCGTGGGCGGCGCCAGGCGTGCCTTTAAAAGCGATTAAATGGATGTTCCAGCGCCATGCGCCGCTGGCGGTTCGTCTCGATGGTTCGCAATTCCAGTTGAAATGGATGTGGCAAATGTTACGTAACTGTGACACCAGCCACTATATGGAAAACAAAGGGCGGATGGTGCGCCTGGCAGAATACAGCCGTGATTGCCTGAAAGCATTGCGCGCCGAAACCAATATCCAGTATGAAGGCCGGCAGGGCGGGACGCTGCAACTGTTCCGCACTGAACAACAGTATGAAAACGCCACTCGCGATATCGCCGTACTGGAAGATGCAGGCGTGCCATATAAATTGCTGGAATCCAGTCGCCTGGCGGAAGTGGAACCTGCGCTGGCGGAAGTTGCGCACAAACTGACTGGCGGCCTGCAACTACCCAATGACGAAACCGGTGACTGTCAGCTCTTTACCCAGAATCTGGCGCGAATGGCGGAACAGGCGGGGGTTAAATTCCGCTTTAATACACCAGTCGATCAACTGCTTTGTGACGGCGAGCAGATCTATGGCGTGAAGTGTGGTGATGAGGTGATTAAGGCCGATGCGTATGTTATGGCATTTGGCTCTTACTCGACGGCGATGCTCAAGGGCATTGTCGATATCCCTGTTTATCCGCTGAAAGGTTATTCTTTGACCATTCCGATTGCGCATGAAGACGGTGCGCCGGTGTCCACCATTCTTGATGAAACCTACAAAATCGCTATTACCCGTTTCGATAACCGTATCCGCGTCGGCGGGATGGCGGAAATTGTTGGCTTTAACACCGAGCTGTTGCAACCGCGTCGTGAAACGCTGGAGATGGTGGTTCGCGACCTTTATCCGCGCGGCGGCCATGTTGAGCAGGCTACTTTCTGGACCGGTCTGCGCCCGATGACACCAGACGGCACGCCGGTTGTGGGGCGTACACGCTTTAAAAATTTGTGGCTGAATACCGGTCACGGCACGCTTGGCTGGACGATGGCTTGCGGTTCCGGTCAGTTGTTAAGCGATCTGCTGTCAGGGCGCACGCCAGCGATCCCGTATGAGGATCTAAGTGTAGCGCGCTACAGTCGTGGATTTACGCCATCACGTCCAGGCCATTTACATGGCGCGCACAGTTAAGGAATCGAGATGACTCGTCCGATACAGGCCAGCCTCGATCTGCAGGCATTAAAACAAAATCTGACCATTGTCCGCCAGGCCGCGCCGCACGCGCGCGTCTGGTCGGTGGTAAAAGCGAACGCTTACGGGCACGGTATCGAGCGTATCTGGAGCGCGCTCGGGGCGACCGATGGTTTTGCGTTACTTAATCTTGAAGAGGCTATTATCCTGCGCGAGCGCGGCTGGAAAGGGCCAATCCTGATGCTGGAGGGTTTTTTTCACGCTCAGGATCTGGAAATTTATGACCAGTACCGCCTGACCACCTGCGTGCACAGTAACTGGCAGCTCAAAGCACTGCAAAATGCGCGGCTAAAAGCGCCGCTGGATATTTACCTTAAGGTGAATAGTGGGATGAATCGGTTGGGGTTCCAGCCCGATCGCGTGCTCACTGTCTGGCAGCAGCTGCGGGCGATGGCGAACGTTGGCGAAATGACGCTGATGTCGCATTTTGCCGATGCGGAGCATCCTGATGGGATTTCCGGCGCGATGGCGCGTATTGAGCAGGCAGCGGAAGGGCTGGAGTGTCGGCGCTCGTTGTCTAATTCGGCGGCAACCCTGTGGCATCCGGAAGTGCATTTTGACTGGGTTCGACCTGGCATTATTTTATATGGTGCTTCGCCGTCCGGTCAGTGGCGCGATATCGCCAATACCGGATTACGTCCGGTAATGACGTTAAGCAGTGAGATTATTGGTGTTCAGACGCTAAAAGCGGGCGAACGTGTGGGCTATGGCGGTCGCTATACTGCGCTCGATGAGCAGCGAATCGGCATTGTCGCCGCCGGATACGCCGACGGCTATCCGCGTCATGCACCAACCGGAACACCTGTTTTAGTGGACGGCGTGCGCACCATGACGGTGGGGACAGTCTCGATGGATATGCTGGCGGTCGATTTGACGCCTTGCCCGCAGGCGGGTATTGGTACGCCAGTTGAGCTGTGGGGCAAGGAGATCAAAATTGATGATGTCGCCGCCGCTGCCGGAACGGTGGGCTATGAGTTGATGTGCGCGCTGGCGCTACGTGTACCTGTTGTGACGGTGTAACTTGTGGCAAGCCGGATAAAATGCGTAAGCATCGCATCCGGCGATATCAGCCGCATCAAACTTAAGATTCGGCTTCTTCCTCCGCCACCCGAACGCCAATCTTCAACACTTCGTTATCTTCTTTCTCAGCCACCGTCCAGATCATCCCGGCAAACTCCACCTGGTCGCCGACAACCGGAGCCGCACCTAACAATTGCTGAACAATTTCACCCAGCGTTTGCTGTTTATCGCGATACTCCCGACCGTCTTCCAGACCATAGATCAGCGCCACATCGGCATATTTCGCGCTGGCTTCGAGAATGAAGTCACCAAAGAAGCGTTGATCAAGCGCGACCGGCGGCGACTGGCTAAACAGTTTTCCGAGTGCCGGAAGATCTCGTTCCCGACCAATCACGCATAACACGTCGCCTTCGCGCAGTCGTGTGCTGCCGGTGGGGTGAAGCAACTGGTTATTACGAAACAGTGCCGCAATGCGCGTCTCTTTTGGCATATGCAGATCGCGCAGCGCCGCGCCCACGCACCATTTATCGGCACTCAATTGGTAAACAAACTGCTCCCACGGATTTTCCGGATGAATATCCAGCCCAACGCGTGATACCGGACGTCCCACTGGCGGAACCACCACTTTGGCTTTTTTCGCTGCCCACGACAGCGATGTTCCCTGCAATAGCAGTGAAACCAGAACTACGAAGAAGGCGACATTAAAGAACAGACGCGCATTCTCCAGCCCCGCCATCATCGGGAATACCGCCAGGATGATCGGCACTGCGCCGCGTAATCCAACCCAACTAATAAACACGCGCTCGCGCAGATTGAAGCCACGGAACGGTAGCAATCCAGCAAATACCGAAAGGGGGCGGGCGAAGAAAATCATCCATGCAGACAAAATGAGCGCCGGAATGGCAATAGGCAACAGGTCGCTCGGGTTAACCAACAGCCCCAGCACCAGGAACATAGCGATTTGTGCCAGCCAGGCGAGGCCGTCGAAATTTTGCAGAATGCCGTAGCGGTTGCGAATCGGACGATTACCCAGCAGAAAACCGCACAGATAAACTGCCAGAATGCCGCTGCCTTCCAGCGCCGTGGTTAAAGCAAAAATTAAAATACCGCCGCTTAATGCCAGCAATGGATACAAGCCCGCAGGCAGGGCGATGCGGTTAATCATCTGCAGCAGTAAATAACCCCCGCCAAGACCGATTACGATCCCCAGGCCAAATTGTTGCAGGATATCGACAACGAACATCCAGCTAATAGTGCTTTCATGCTGCTGGATCATCGCAATCAGGGTTATTGTCAGAAAGACCGCCATCGGATCATTGCTGCCGGACTCTATTTCCAGCGTCGAGCCAACACGTTCGTTAAGCCCTTTGCCGCCCAGCAGAGAAAAGACCGCTGCGGCGTCGGTGGAGCCGACAATTGCGCCAATCAATAAGCCTTCAATCAAATCAAGATTAAACAGCCATGCCGCCATCATGCCGGTTAAACCGGAGGTGATAAGCACGCCCAGCGTCGCCAGTGAAAGTGCAGGTCCTAACGCCACGCGAAATGAACTGGCCTGGGTGCGCATTCCGCCATCGAGCAAAATAATCGCCAGTGCCAGGTTACTTACCATGTAGGCAAAAGGATAATTATCAAACGGAATGCCGCCGACACCATCGACTCCAGCCAGCATACCGATCGCCAGGAAAATAACCAGAATCGGAATGCCAAGGCGGGAAGAAAATGAACTAAGTAAAATACTGCTGGTGACAAGGATGGAGCCTAAGATAAAAAGGCTAATAATTGTTGCGGCATCCAACGGTCGGTTACTCCTGATTACGCTGTCTCGTGCTATAAACCTACCATATTCACGGCAGAAACAGCGTTTTAGTTAGCCCGGAAGCGTGATTTTTTTACGCTTTCAGAACAGGATGACCGCTAATTGTCAATTGTGTGCCGTTTTTGTCGTTTTTGAGGATAGCATGTGCACCCAGCGGCAGCGTCACTGTGCGTTGTTCATGACCAAAGTCGAGGCCGGTAATCAGCGGAATCGACAGGCGGGAACGCAAGAACGTGTACACCGACGCCAGGTTGTAACCCGCATCATAATCATTGGGCGTGCTGCCACTGAAGCTACCGAGAATAATCGCCTTCTGGCGCTGTAAAATTCCAGCATGATAAAGCTGTAACAACATGCGTTCGACACGGAACGGATGTTCGTTGATGTCTTCCAGTACCAGAATACCGTTCTCAATTTGTGGCATCCACGGCGTACCGATAAGCGAAATCAACATCGCGAGGTTGCCTCCCCACAATGTTCCTTCTGTTTGACACGCCGGGCCTTCCCCTTGCCATTCAATGCTGAACGTTTCATTGCGTAACGCCAGCCAGAAGTGGTGCTCGGTAAAGGCATTCAGCTCATCCGCGCCAAAATTTGCCACCAGCATCGGGCCGCTAAAGGTGATGACATTGCCTTGTGCCAGAAGACCGCACTGAATGGCCGTAAAATCGCTATGCCCGCAGATAAGCAACGGATCATTTTGTTGGCGAGCCACCAGAGCCTGCCAGTCAATATCCGCCAGTAAGCGACTGGCACCGTAACCGCCGCGTACTGCCAGCACGATGGTGTTGGGTGAGGTCAGTCTGGCAAGGGCATTGAGATCTTCCAGACGCTCCGTTTCCGTACCAGCAAAACGTTCATAGCGACGGGCAATAACCCCGACGTTATTGACCTGATGCCCCGCATCGGTAAGGCGCTGAACGCCGCGCTGTGCGGCGTGCTGATTAATGCAGTAACCCGACGGGGCAATTAAGTGAAACAGAGACATGGCAATTCCTTGCTGACAACAGAAACGAAATGTATATCATGCCGCTTAGGTGTGCCGTTGTCACCTCAACGGCGATTCCAGGCTATAAGGATTGATGAAGTGAAATTGAGATGGTTTGCCTTTTTGATTGTGTTATTAGCGGGTTGTTCTTCAAAACATGACTATACGAACCCGCCGTGGAATGCGAAAGTCCCGGTACAACGTGCGATGCAGTGGATGCCAATAAGTCAGAAAGCCGGAGCGGCCTGGGGCGTCGATCCGCAATTGATCACGGCAATTATCGCTATCGAATCGGGTGGTAACCCGAACGCGGTAAGTAAATCGAATGCTATTGGTTTAATGCAGTTAAAAGCCTCAACCTCCGGACGTGATGTTTATCGCCGTATGGGCTGGAGTGGCGAGCCGACGACCAGCGAGCTGAAAAACCCGGAGCGTAATATCTCAATGGGGGCGGCTTACCTGAATATTCTGGAAACCGGCCCGCTGGCAGGCATTGAAGATCCGAAGGTACTGCAATATGCGCTGGTGGTGTCATACGCTAACGGGGCTGGTGCGTTGCTGCGGACTTTCTCATCAGATCGGAAAAAAGCGATCAGCAAAATTAATGATCTGGATGCTGATGAGTTCCTCGATCACGTAGCAAGAAATCACCCTGCACCGCAGGCTCCACGCTATATCTACAAACTTGAGCAGGCGCTGGACGCGATGTAACTCAGTCGCGCACTTTGTCCGCTTTCTCCCGGGCTTCCCGTTCGAGTGAGAATATAATCCGCTGTAATTGCCGCTCCACCGTCGGGCTGACGTTAAGAAAACGAAAGCTCAGGCGGGGAGTGGAGATAGTTTCATTTCTGCTATCAATCACTTTGCGCTCGCTGATGGTCAGTAACTGGGCGTCAAAGTGAAAAACGCCCCATTGTCCCATGTTGACTTCAATCTGTGCGAAGCGCATACCTTCGTGCAATCCGGCCGGTTTTTCCGTTTCCAGTAATGCACCCATGCCACCTAGTGATAAATCACTCAGGCGAAAACGTAACGTACTGTTATCCGCCAGTTTGGTCTGACAATAATAAGGCGGATGAAGTGGGGCGGAGATGCGGAAATATCTGCGTCGTTGCACAAACCATAATGCGGGAGGGGGAGTGGCGATAAACGCCGGAAGCTGCAAATATTCACTTTGCTGTAATTGAGCAAGGGTAAATTCGATTTTGGCGCCTTGCGTTTCGGCGGTAATAGTGATTTGTCGCGCTTTAAGCACGGCATTGTTGTCTTCTTGCTGACTACCAAAATCCAGCACCAGTTTATCAGGGCTTATCGCCAGTATATTGCTGATCAACTGACCATCTGACCAACTGATACGCAGTGGTACTGCGGCTTTATGTAAATCGCGTAAAACGCCCAGGACTGCTAACGGATTTTGTTTCAGGAACTGCTCATGGTAATGACTCACGCGGAAAAACTCCTGACCGACAAACTGTCTTTGGTTTATCGGTAGGGACTAACAAAACTTAATACAAATGCGTGAATTTTTTTTACAACTTACGACTAATTCAACCGACAGCCTCCCACCATTGATCCTGTGCTTGCCTATACTTAGAGCGTTGACGTAAGCATTTCTTGCGTCCGATTCATCGAAACGAGGGCCTGAACATGGGAATTATTGCCTGGATTATTTTTGGCCTGATAGCCGGCATTATCGCCAAGCTGATCATGCCAGGGCGTGATGGTGGTGGATTTTTCCTGACCTGCATTCTCGGGATAGTCGGTGCGGTTGTCGGCGGCTGGCTGGCGACCATGTTTGGCATTGGCGGCTCCATCAGTGGTTTTAATTTACATAGCTTCCTGGTGGCGGTGGTCGGCGCTATCCTGGTGCTGGGGGTATTCCGCCTCCTGCGAAGAGAATAACGTAATCTTTCTGGCGGATAGCGGTGCAGGCATCACTATCCGCTTTCAAATTATGTGTAAATCTCACGGTGTTTGAAAACCAGATAAAACGGCAACGTCATCCAGATAAGCAGAATGACGCTGTCGGGAGAAGAAAAGATTAAGGTGTGGGTTCTGTGACTTTTGTTGGCTGCGTTGCGGAAGCACTGGTCGGGCGCGTTGCCGGAACGTTGTCACACGGTTTTTCTTTCGGGCAGATCAAATCCAACATTTTCAGCGTTACGCCGTTGGTCCAACCAAAACCATCCTGCAACGGATATTCGCCACCACCGCCACCTGTTCCGGTGGTGCTGACATCATATTTCTCCACCAGCTTTTTCTCCCGGTCATAGGTGTGCTGAACATTGGTCAGAAAGTGCCAGCTAATGTCCATCGCCACATCTTCCTGTCCGTAGTTTTGCAATCCCTCAGTAGCGACCCATTGTAACGGCGCCCAGCCATTTGGCGCATCCCATTGCTGCCCACTTTTCACCGAGGTGGTGTTCAGTCCGCCAGGTTGCAGCAGATGCGTTCTGGTCGCCGTTGCCATTTTACTGGCGCGATCTTTCGCTGCTGCATTAACGTACAACGGGAACAGGGCGGCGGCAGTTAACTGATTACGTACTTTATGACTCTTCAGATCGTAATCGGCATACCAGCCGTGTTGATCATTCCACAAGTATTTTTCGATCCCTTTCTGACGGGCATTCGCCAGCGTTTCGTATTGGCTGGCCATCGCATTATCCCCGGCGGCTTTACTGGCGCTGGCAAGGATTTTTTCCATTTTATACATCAGGCTATTGAGATCGACCGGTACGATGCTGGTGGTGCGTAATGTACTTAACTGCTGTGGATTGTCCATCCAGCGCGAGCTGAAATCCCAGCCAGATGCGGCGGCAGAACGCAGGTCACGGTAAATTTCAGTGGCAGGACGATTTGGATTGCTTTTAGCGGTAGCGATATCTTCTACCCATGATTCCGGACGAGGTGTATCGCGGTCGTCCCAGTAGCGGTTAAGAATGGTGCCATCCTTGAGCTTTACAACGCGCTTTTCCTGTTGCCCGGCTTGCAGATTTTCAACGCCGTCCATCCAGTAAGCATATTCTTTTTGTAGTTGCGGCAGATACTGTTTCAACGCGGCGTCGCCTTCATGTTGCGCCAGTAACTCCACCATCAATGCAAAGAAAGGCGGCTGCGAACGGCTTAAATAGTAGCTGCGGTTCCCGTTGGGAATATGTCCATAAGTATCTATTTCATAACCAAAATTCGCCACCATATCCGCCACTTTATCCCAGTGACCGCTTTCGCCAAGCCCCAGCATGGTGAAGTAACTGTCCCAGTAATACACTTCCCGAAAACGGCCTCCTGGCACGACATAGGGTTTCGGCAATGGCAACAGAGAGTCCCATTTTTCGGTGCTTTCCGTTGTGCGGGTTAATACCGGCCAAAGTCCATCAATATGTTCACGCAGCGACTGTCCCTTCGGTGGGACATGCTTCTCGCCTTCTTTTGGCAGAGTGAAATTAACTTTCACAAAGTGCCGTAAATCAAACCCGCTCTGGTTCTGCTGCATCCGGTAATCAGCGAGGATCATTAGCGGGTCGCTGTTGGGCACGGCGTCGGCAAAGGTTTTTTGATCAGGAAAAAGTTTGGCGTTTTGCACATCGTCAAACAACGGTCCCAACAAAATATCAGGCGATTGTGGTGTGACAGCGATTTCTTCCGCTTGTGCCGATAGCGTGGCAAAACACAATAAAACGGTGGTGGGAATTAACGCCATTCTTTGCAGGTGACGAGGGACACGTGGTTTCATCAATCATTCTCCTTTGGCGATACCGAACAAAACGGTAATCAAGTATCAGAAAACCTTAGTTCAGGATCGCGGCAACTGCATGATTGAAATCTCATTCTGCGAAGTGTCAGGCATATGGATGGTGTAATTAAAGGCATAAATAGTGTTGCAATATATTCACAAAATATATGTTGTTTATTAAATGGGCAGTGACTTTTGCTGTGCGATCACAGAAGAAAAAAATCATAAGAATTTAATGAAAAAACATAATAGACCGACCAAAAACTTCCGTGAAGAATTGCGCCAGTGAAAGGTATTACGTGAAGTAAATTTATAGATAAGGATAAAACATGTCTAATGTGGAAAAATTGCCAATAAAAGAAAAAATAGGCTATAGCCTGGGTGATGCTGCCAGCCATATCGTCTTTGATTCTTCTGTTGCCATCCTCGCTTATTTCTATACCGATATTTATGGTCTGCCGCCAGCCGTAATGGGAACCATGTTTTTACTGGTGCGTCTACTGGATGCAATTACCGATCCGATTATGGGGGCAATCGCCGATGCAACCTCATCTCGTTGGGGGCGTTTCCGTCCGTGGCTGTTGGCCATCTGTGTACCGTTTGCGGTCAGTTGCGTGCTGGTTTACTCCATTCCTGATTTCTCTGACAGCGGTAAGGTTGTCTATGCGGTTGCCGCCTATATATTTATGACATTAATGTATACGGCCATTAATATCCCTTACTGCTCATTGGGCGCGGCGTTGACGTCCGATCCGCGTGAAAACCTGTCACTGCAATCCTGGCGTTTTGCCATCACGCCTATTGGTGGTGCGTTAGGTACTGCATTTATCCTGCCTGTCGCTGACTTCCTCTCTCCTGGGGACCGGGCTACTGGTATCCAGATTGCGATGGCGGTTTTTGGCGTTATTGGCTGCATTATGTTCTTAATTTGTTTCCTGACCACCAAAGAGCGTGTACAACCTATTCAGGAAGAAAATCTGAATATCGCGCGCGATTTGAAGATTCTTTTTAAGAATGATCAGTGGCGCATTCTCTCTGTTTATAATTTTATGATGCTGGTGGCGGTGGTTATCCGTGGCGGTGCTGTTGTTTATTATGTTAATACCGTTTTAAATAAAGGTTCAGATATTCTTACGTGGTTTATGCTCGGCGGAATGTTTGCTTCTATGTTAGGTTCTGTACTGGCGAAACCATTTGGTACTCGCTTTTGTAAAATTAAACTTTCATTCTGGGTTAATATTATTAACGCAGCGTTGGGCGTGCTCTGTTATTTCCTGCCGGTGGAATACTGGATTATTCCATTACTGGCTCATCTGGCAATTCAGATTATTCAGGGCGGAAATGGTGCGCTCCAGTGGTCAATGATTACCGATGCGAATAACTATGGTGAATGGAAAACGCGTCGTCGTATTACGGGGATGAACGTTGCTGCGAATATTTTTGTCATCAAACTGGGTGTTGCGGTAGGTGGGGCGGTGATTGGTTGGGTACTGGCTTATTATGGTTATGCAACCAGTAGCACAACTCAATCCGCTAATTCAGTACAGGGCGTAGTGTTACTGTTTACCCTCCTGCCGGCATTCTTCTACTTCCTGACTGCAATTTCTATTAAGTTTTATCTGTTGAATGAAGCGAAAATGAACAAAGTAGTACAGGATTTACAACATGGTCAGTACGCTGGCTAATAGCGTACGGCTTTTTCGGATGGCATCGTAGCGATGCCATCCGAACACTGTTTTAGCCATCATGGCTAAAACGTTGGGTTTTAACGTCCAGAGTTAACGTCTCTTCAGGTTGTACCGCGTACAGTTTTTCCCCCTGCAGGCAAACCCAGCCAATACCCAGTTCACGGGCAATTAAGGCGCTGTGGGATACCGGACTTCCGGCACTAAGGCAGATGCCTTTAACGACCGTCGGGTCCAGTTGCAGCACGGTGGAGGGATAAATGTTCTCTGCCAACAAAATGGTCGGTGTACTAAATTGCGGTAGTTCTTCTTTTGTCTGTGTCAGATGGAGTAGGGTGCGATGCAGAAGATCATCCACATCGATATAGCGCGCCTGCAGATATTCATCATCAATCTGCTGATATTGCTGGCTAAGTTCTTTAAGAACCTGCTGCCAGGCATACTCTGCGGTGCAATGTTCATGCTGAAGAAGTTCGCTTGCTGCCGCCAGTAGTTCAGGATCGTCTAACAGAGTATGGTGACCGGAAAAGATCGCGGCGATATCGTCAAGCCCGCTTGCTTCTGCCTTTGCCGTTAACGTCATCAGGTCTAACAACGTAAAGTCAATAGCCTGGCGTAATCGTTCCTGTTCGTGTTCCACCGTCAGGATTGATTTTGCCTGTACTGTGCATAAAACCGGTTGATAATAAAAGGCTTTACCCGTGACAGGAGTAACCTGGCGCAGAGTTGGTGGCGCAATATCTTCTGTTTCACCAAAGTTATCTTCAGCCAACTGGCGGAAAGCGGCCAGCGCCTCTTCAGCTTCTGGCCCTTTCACGATCAGGCGCAGAGTATCGTTATAGCGGACTTGTAATAGCGCAATTTGGTTAATACTTTCCGGCGTGACGCATTTGCCGTTTTTCTCCAGCAACATATCTGCATTAAATACCGATAAGGTATAGACCAGTCGAGAGGCCGGGCGCACGTGGAGGCCGTTACGGTTTTTAATCACCACAGCGAGGGAACGGGCTTCTTCATCGTGCGGCGGGCATGTGTCAGATATCTCAGTGGCGGATGACGGTAAACCCAGTTGTTCGCGTTTGGCTTCCAGCGCAGACATAGCATCATGAATAACTTTGTCGATACTTGCACCCGATGCCGCGCTAACCGTTGCCGCCAGAGTTCCTTCGACCAATGGCGCTGCACACAAACGTACTTTTGCGGCGATCTCTGGCGCCAGCAATTCCAGAGCGGTTTCTGCACTCAATAACGCGCTTCCCATGTCCATCATAACCAGCACATGGTCGGCATCAGCAACGGATTCGATGGCTTCCATCACTTTGACGGCATCAGTACCAATGGGATTTTGCGGGTCATCAATCCCTGCGGCAATGGCGATTTTACAACTATCGCTCATTAACATCTGACGGGCTAATTCACCGACACCTTCACCCAGCCGGGCGCTATGTGAAACTATGACCAGGTTTACCATCACCAATTCCTTACTCTTTCGCGGCTAACGCCAGCATTTGCATCATAAACATCACTGAGGTCGCGCCAGGATCCTGGTGACCAATACTGCGTTCACCGAGATAACTGGCACGGCCTTTGCGAGCTTGCATCGTAATCGTGCTTTGTGCAGCGGATTCAGCCACTCCGCTGGCTGCGTCGAGCGCCGCCGGAACAGAGAGATTTTGCTCGCTGGACTGGCGTAACGACTCAACCACTGGTTTCCAGACATCGCACATGGTTTTATCGCCAGGTTCGGCTTTCCCCCGGCTGATTACGCCGTCCACACCATCGCGGAACATCTGATAAAGCTCTTCCAGCGTCAGGCTTTGGCGCGCCTGAGTTGCCTGCGCGGCGCGAATAAAGAATGTACCGAATAGCGGACCACTGGCACCACCGACGCTGGAAAGCAGCGTCATACCGGTATTTTTGAGGATGAAACCAATATCCTTGTCCTCAATGGCGGGTAGTTTTTCCACCACTTTGCTAAATCCTCGATTCATATTTAGCCCGTGGTCAGCGTCGCCAATTTCACGATCCAGTCCGGTAAGATAATCGCTCTCTTTGCTGAAGATTTCCCCACAGCGAGTAAGCCAGTTAACAATTTGAGTTCTGCTCAGTGACATCGTTATCTCCTTATTTACCCCAGTTCAGCGCCGGGGTGTGGACTGGGGCATCCCATAACGCCAACGTTTCGTCATCAACCTTCAGTAAGGTGATGGAAAAACCGGTCATATCCAGTGAAGTGCAATACGCGCCGATTAAATTACGTTCGATAGTCAGCCCCGCTTGCTGACAACGCGTAACCAGACGGTTATAGACGCCGTAAAGCTCAGAAAGTGGCGTGGCGCCGAGATTGTTGACCAGCGCAATCACCCGATCGCCAGATTGTAGCGGCTGTTTGGTTTGTATCTCTTCCTGCCAGTTTCCTTGTTGATAATTCCAGAAGCGTAGTGTGCGATGGTATGTGCCATTTTCCAGCAGTGTGTCGAACATTTCATCGACGGTTTGATCAAGGGAAGAGAAGGGGCGACGATCGATACCCGGCTCGCCATGAATACCGACGCCAAACTCCATCTCATTATCTGCCAGCGTAAATGAGGGTTTGCCAGCGGCTGGAACGGTACAGGCACCGAGAGCGATACCAATTGAGTGCCCCTGATTATTCAGCTTACGCCCCAGTTCCGCACAGGCGTCCAGTGAGTCGCCACGTTCCGCCGCCGCACCCACAAGTTTTTCTATTAATACCGTATTGGCAACACCGCGCCGCCCGGCGGTATAAAGACTATCTTTCACCGCGACGTCGTCATCAATGACCACCGTGGTCACTTTTACGCCACTGTCGTGGAGTAATTCGGTTGCTGTTTCGAAGTTAAGAATATCGCCGGTGTAATTTTTGATGATCAGCAGTACACCTTCGCCGCCATCAATTTGCATGGCGCATTCAAAGATTTTATCGGGGGTCGGTGAAGTGAAAATTTCGCCCGGACAAGCCCCCGAGAGCATTCCCTGACCGATATAACCGCAGTGCATCGGTTCGTGCCCGCTGCCGCCGCCTGACAGCAGGGCGACTTTTCCGGCAACCGGTGCATCGGCTCGTGTGACGTACAGCGGATCCTGATGCAATGTCAGCGAAGGATGCGCTTTCGCCAGCCCTGCCAGTTGTTCGTTCAGTACGTCTTGCACATCATTGATCAATTTTTTCATTATTTTGCTCCAGCAATTATCGTAGGGCATGGATGATGTTCAACGACACGGCGACCACTGACTGCCGATGAATCCATTGTGCATCAGACTTAGGAAAAGAAAATTCATACAAATTATGTTTCATGGTGAAACATATGTTTTAATAAATGTTCCATAATGGAACATAAGAATGCCCTGATACTTAAAATTGCGAGTCAGAACACCTTTTGCCAGAAGCGAGTGGAATATGAGAGGCGGTTTTCACAACGATGACCAGGCTAACTCTCCCTGGATTGCAGCATCCTGGGAGCGATGCCGCAAACTGATGAAACGGGAAGCGTGGAGCATACCGCACCAGGCCCAGGGCGTGACATTTGCTACTATCTGTCGGCGTAAAAAGGCGATGCTGACACTTGGTCAGGCGGCGCTGGAAGATGCCCTGGAATATATGGCGCCACGAGCGTGCGTTTTGCTTATTCTCGATGAAACTGCCTGCATCCTTAGCCGTTATGGTGATCCACAGACTATGGAGCAGCTTAGTGCGTTGGGATTTAATGACGGCACTTATTGTGCCGAAGGAATCATCGGTACTTGTGCGTTATCGTTAGCGGCTATCTCTGGTCAGGCGGTGAAAACGATAGCCGATCAACATTTTAAACAGGCGCTCTGGAAATGGGCATTTTGTGCAACGCCGCTGTTTGACAGCAAGGGGCGATTGACGGGGACGATAGCCCTGGCGTGTCCGGCGGAACAATCGACAGCAGCCGATTTGCCGTTGACGCTGGCAATTGCTCGCGAGGTGGGAAACTTACTGCTAACGGACAGTTTGCTGGCTGAAACTAATCGGCATTTAAATCAGCTTAACGCCCTGTTAGAAAGTATGGACGATGGCGTGATTAGCTGGGATGAGCAGGGTAATCTGCAATTTATCAATGCTCAGGCGGCGCGTGTTTTACGTCTGGATGTGACGGCAAGTCAGGGAAGAGCAATCACGGAACTGTTAACGTTACCCGCCGTGTTGCAACAGGCAATAAAACAGGCACATCCGCTCAAACATGTGGAAGCGACCTTTGAAAGTCAGCACCAGTTTATTGATACGGTCATTACCCTTAAACCGATAGTTGAAGCTCAGGGAACCAGCTTTATTCTGCTGCTGCATCCAGTGGAACAGATGCGGCAATTGATGACCAGTCAATTAGGCAAAGTTAGTCATACTTTTGCTCATATGCCACAGGATGATCCGCAAACCCGCCGCTTGATTCATTTTGGTCGTCAGGCGGCGCGCAGCAGTTTTCCGGTGTTACTTTGTGGAGAAGAAGGCGTTGGTAAAGCCCTGTTAAGTCAGGCGATTCATAATGAAAGCGAACGCGCCGCAGGTCCCTATATCGCCGTCAATTGCGAGTTATATGGTGATACGACGCTGGTGGAAGAATTTATTGGCGGCGATCGCACGGAGAATAAAAATGGCCGTCTGAGTCGTCTGGAACTGGCACACGGCGGCACGCTGTTTCTCGAAAAGATTGAGTATCTGGCGGTGGAGTTACAGTCAGCATTGCTTCAGGTCATCAAGCAGGGCGTTATCACGCGGTTGGATGCGCGGCGTTTAATCCCGATTGATGTCAAAGTGATTGCCACAACGACCGCAGATCTGGCAATGCTGGTGGAACAAAATCGCTTTAGTCGCCAGCTTTATTACGCGCTCCATGCATTTGAAATTACCATCCCGCCTCTGCGTATGCGGCGCGGCAGTATTCCGGCGCTGGTGAATAATAAATTGCGTAATCTCGAAAAACGCTTCTCAACCCGTTTGAAGATTGATGATGATGCGCTTGCTCGTTTGGTCTCCTGCGCATGGCCCGGTAATGATTTTGAACTGTATAGCGTCATTGAGAACCTTGCCCTGAGCAGCGACAACGGGCGTATTCGCGTCAGTAATTTGCCTGAACATCTGTTTACCGAACAGGCGACAGAAGATATCAGCGCCACGCGTCTTTCCACCAGTCTGTCATTTGCGGAAGTCGAAAAAGAAGCGATTATTAACGCCGCCCAGGTGACTGACGGACGTATTCTGGAAATGTCGGCGTTACTTGGAATTGGTCGCACCACGCTGTGGCGAAAAATGAAACAATATGGCATTGATGCGGGGCAGTTTAAGCGCCGGGGATAGCGGGAGTATGCACTCTCCCGCGTATGACTTGCTAATTAATAGCGACCATGACTGCCATGATTTGGCCCACCATTTGAAGGTGGCATTGGCTTACCGGAAGCAGCAGGACCACGCGGGCCATCGCTGTGGCGGTGATGATGGTGAGGAACACAAGCACTTAACAGGCTCGCAAAGACAATTGCTAACAGGCTGAAGGTAAATGTTTTTTTCATGACAAAATCTTGAACAGTTAATGCACTGTGATTGTTATCACATAAAGACCGCATTGTTAATATTGCCAGAAGTCTGATTATGAGTTTTGGTAGCTCAGAATTGAAAGAAGCAGCGTAGCAGGCGTAAAAAAGCCATTATGTGCGATTCACATAATGGCTCATTATTAACCGTCAGGAGATGACG
Source organism: Escherichia sp. MOD1-EC5495 (assembly GCF_002965965.1). NCBI lineage: Bacteria > Pseudomonadati > Pseudomonadota > Gammaproteobacteria > Enterobacterales > Enterobacteriaceae > Escherichia > Escherichia sp. MOD1-EC5495. The sequence continues at coordinate 58,438 of NZ_PTRI01000014.1, read as the reverse complement.
CGGAATTAAACGTTAAACAGGAAGTTCATCACATCGCCATCTTTAACGATGTAATCTTTACCTTCTGCACGCATTTTTCCTGCTTCTTTCGCGCCTTGTTCACCTTTGTAAGTGATGAAATCTTCAAACGCGATGGTTTGTGCACGGATAAAGCCTTTTTCAAAATCAGTGTGGATTTTGCCAGCAGCCTGCGGCGCGGTTGCACCAACCGGAATGGTCCATGCGCGCACTTCTTTCACCCCGGCGGTGAAGTAAGTTTGCAGGTTCAGCAGTTTATAACCGGCACGGATCACACGGTTCAGACCCGGCTCTTCCAGTCCCAGCTCCTGCATAAATTCGTCACGTTCTTCGTCGTCCAGTTCGGCAATGTCGGCTTCAACAGCAGCACAAACCGGAACGACAACAGAACCTTCTTTCGCCGCGATTTCACGCACCTGGTCCAGATACGGGTTGTTTTCAAAACCGTCTTCGTTGACGTTAGCGATGTACATCGTCGGTTTCAACGTCAGGAAGCTCAGGTAACGAATAGCTGCTTTTTCTTCTGCGCTTAAATCCAGCGCGCGCAGCATACCTGCGTTTTCCAGTTGTGGCAGGCATTTTTCCAGTACCGCCAGCTCGGCTTTCGCGTCTTTATCGCCACCTTTGGCTTTTTTCTGTACGCGGTGAATCGCACGTTCACAGGTGTCGAGATCCGCCAGAGCCAGCTCGGTATTGATAACTTCAATATCGTCTGCCGGATTAACTTTGCCGGAAACGTGAATGATGTTGTCATTTTCAAAGCAGCGAACAACGTGACCGATCGCTTCGGTTTCACGGATGTTGGTCAGGAACTGGTTACCCAGACCTTCGCCTTTCGATGCGCCTTTTACCAGGCCAGCGATATCGACAAACTCCATGGTCGTGGGAAGCGTACGCTGCGGTTTTACGATTTCAGCCAGTTGATCCAGACGCGGATCGGGCATTGGCACAACGCCTGTGTTCGGCTCGATGGTGCAGAATGGAAAGTTGGCCGCTTCAATACCGGCTTTGGTCAGCGCGTTGAACAGGGTAGATTTCCCGACGTTGGGCAAACCGACGATACCGCATTTGAATCCCATGATTTAAATCACCTTAATATCTTAATAATCAACCTGTTATCGTAAACAGATTGTAGAAATGGAAATAACTCTGCCTATTATACACGGCACGCGGCAAAAATGCCGCAGACAACGACTTATTGCGCTTTAAAGGCGTGCAATCGGTTCGTTGCTTTGGTCAAGCCATCTGTAAACCACATTTCAGTACAACGTGCCGCTTCGTCGATGGCTTCATCAATTAACTTCTGTTCACTAACAGGAGGTTTGCCTAACACAAACCCGACAACTTTGTTTTTATCGCCCGGATGACCGATTCCAATGCGTAAACGGTGAAAGTTAGGGTTATTACCCAATTTACTGATGATATCTTTCAGTCCATTGTGACCACCATGGCCGCCGCCCAACTTAAATTTGGCGACGCCAGGGGGCAGATCCAGTTCGTCGTGGGCGACCAGAATTTCGTCCGGGTTAATGCGGAAAAAACTGGCCATCGCCGCGACGGCTTTGCCGCTGAGATTCATAAATGTGGTCGGGACTAACAGGCGGACATCTTCGCCTCCAACGGTAACTCGCGAGGTATAACCAAAAAATTTAGCTTCTTCGCGCAGGGGGGCGCGCAAACGCTCCGCCAGTAAGTCAACGAACCAGGCGCCAGCATTGTGTCGCGTTGCGGCGTATTCAGCGCCGGGATTCGCCAGGCCGACAATCAATTTAATCGTCACGTTTTTTGTCCTGAGTGAGTGCATAACTGGCGCGTAGTTTACTGGTTGTGGCCTCGCTTGACAAAAAACAGCACCTTATACGCAGACAACACAATAATTGCCTCTGCGAACTATTAGAAAGTCAGGGTGTTCAGGCGGTTATTTGTAAAGTTTTGTTGAAATAAGGGTTGTAATTGTGATCACGCCCGCACATAACCTACAGGGTGTTGTCTATACTTTACACATAAGGAAGAGGGGTATTCCCTGTTACAACCCAGAAAGTTCCGGAGGTGACATATGAAACGCAAAAACGCTTCGTTACTCGGTAACGTGCTCATGGGGTTGGGTCTGGTGGTCATGGTGGTCGGCGTGGGGTATTCAATCCTCAACCAGTTACCACAGTTTAATATGCCCCAGTATTTCGCACATGGTGCAGTGCTGAGTATTTTCGTCGGTGCCATTCTCTGGCTGGCGGGTGCCCGTGTTGGCGGGCATGAACAGGTGTGTGACCGTTACTGGTGGGTTCGCCACTATGACAAACGTTGCCGCCGTAACGATAATCGTCGTCATAGCTAACGCATAATGTAGTTTGCTGACCAGTCAGTTTGCGCTGACTGGTCAATTTAATGCCTTTCTTACAGATCAGCCATTGCTGCGCTGCGATTCGGGAAGAACGCCAGGCGTCCAGGGATCGGTTGAATACCAGAACGAGCCATGGTGCGCAGTGGCTGGAATTCCACGTTACACACCCGCAGTTCACACCCTTCAGGCAGGCGCTTCACAAAACGCTGGAACGCATCAAGGCCACCGGCATCAAGCACCGGAACTGCATCCCACTTCAGAATAACAATTCTTTTGCCTTCCAGACGCGATTCAAGATCGGTGAATAAGCCTTCAGCCGCAGCGAAAAACAGCGGACCAATAACTCTCAGAACCAGTACATCGTCAGGAACATCTACCGCCACAGGTGCCAGACGAGTCATACGGGCGATGCGACGCATAAACAGCAGCGATGCCAGTACGATACCCACACTGATGGCAATAACCATATCAAACAGCACGGTCAGCGACATGCAAAGCAGCATGACGATGATGTCATCTTTCGGCGCATGGCGCAGCAAGTCGACCACTTTGTGTGCTTCACTCATGTTCCATGCCACCATTAACAGCAGGGCAGCCATGGCGGAAAGCGGCAGCCAGGAGAGCAGCGGTGCCAGTACCAGCAGGGCGAGAATAACCAGAATCGAGTGGATCACCGCCGAGATGGGCGAGGTTGCACCGGCACGGACGTTAGCGGCAGAACGCGCGATCGCGGCTGTAGCGGTAATACCACCAAAGAACGGGGCAATGATATTCCCCAGACCCTGACCGACCAGCTCGCTGTTCGCTTTGTGTTTAGTCCCGGTCATACCATCCAGTACCACAGCGCAGAGCAGAGATTCGATTGCGCCGAGCATTGCCATTGAGAATGCCGCAGGCAGCAGTGTGCGTATGGAGTCCCAGGTCAGCGTGAATTCTGAATTAGGTAGATCCCACGGCAGTACCAGTTGCGGCAGCAGTTGCGGAATACCATTACCCTGAGAACCATCGGCGAGGACGTAGTGGAATTGCGAGCCGATGGTAGCAACATGTCCACCGAGCAGGTTAACAATGCCCATCACCGCACAACCAGCCAGCAAGGCCGGAAGATGACCTGGTAAACGAATGCCCAGACGCGGCCAGAAAATCAGTATCCCAAGCGTTACAATACCAATTGCGGCATCGCCCACGTTAATGGTCGGTAGCGCCATAAATAATGCGCCAACTTTTTGCAGATAATGTTCCGGGACATGTGCCATTTGCAGACCGAGAAAATCTTTAATCTGCATCGTACCGATGGTGATCCCGATACCCGAAGTGAAGCCTAAGGTAACGGAAACCGGAATATACTCAATCAGGCGACCGAAGCGCGCCAGCCCCATCAGGATCAAAAAGATCCCCGACAACAACGTCGCAACCAGCAGGCCTGCCAGTCCAAACTGTTGCGAAACAGGATAGAGAATTACCACAAATGCCGCAGTCGGACCGGAAACGCTAAAACGCGACCCACCCGTCAGAGCAATGACAATCCCTGCAACAGCAGCGGTATATAAACCGTACTGCGGAGCTACGCCACTACCAATTGCCAACGCCATCGCCAGCGGAATAGCGATAATCCCGACGGTAATCCCGGCAATCAGGTCACGGGTAAACCGTGCGGCAGTGTATTTTTCTTTCCAGCAAGCGTCGATCAGAGCGCGGAAAGGCATCACATGTGAGAAGAATATTTTGTTCACAATAATGTTTCATCCGTGAGCGCATCATCTGTCAACTAAATGGCAGGTGAAGGAGGCATAGGTCATACAAATGGATATTACAGACAAAAAAACCCGCCGCAGCGGGTCTTTGAGCCGGGTTCGATTAATGTTCGAACATAGCAGAGATCGATTCTTCGTTGCTGATACGACGAATCGCTTCGGCCAGCATACCTGACAGGGTCAGAGTACGCACGTTCGGCAGTGATTTGATTTCATCGCTCAGCGGAATGGTATCGCAGACAACGACTTCATCAATTACAGAGTTACGCAGGTTGTTCGCCGCGTTGCCAGAGAAGATCGGGTGAGTCGCGTACGCAAATACACGTTTAGCACCACGTTCTTTCAGAGCTTCAGCAGCTTTACACAGCGTACCGCCAGTGTCGATCATATCATCGACCAGTACGCAGTCACGACCTGCAACGTCACCGATGATATGCATCACCTGGGAAACGTTCGCACGCGGACGACGTTTATCGATGATTGCCATATCGGTATCGTTCAGCAGCTTAGCGATAGCGCGGGCACGCACAACGCCGCCGATGTCCGGGGAAACCACAATCGGGTTATCCAGATTCAGCTGCAGCATGTCTTCCAGCAGGATCGGGCTACCAAATACGTTATCAACCGGAACGTCGAAGAAACCCTGAATCTGTTCAGCGTGCAGATCCACCGTCAGCACACGGTCAACACCGACGCTGGAGAGGAAGTCTGCAACCACTTTCGCAGTGATTGGTACACGAGCGGAACGGACGCGACGGTCCTGGCGCGCATAGCCAAAGTAGGGGATAACAGCGGTGATACGACCTGCGGAAGCACGACGCAGGGCATCAACCATAACGACTAATTCCATCAGGTTGTCGTTAGTAGGGGCACAAGTGGACTGGATGATGAAAATATCACCACCGCGTACATTTTCATTGATTTGTACGCTGACTTCGCCGTCGCTAAAGCGACCTACAGCGGCGTCGCCGAGTGAAGTGTACAGGCGGTTGGCAATACGTTGTGCTAGTTCCGGGGTGGCGTTACCAGCAAAAAGCTTCATATCAGGCACGAGAAGAACCTCAGGCATGCGTCCATTGGTGGAAAGAATCTGCCGAAAACTGTGCGGGCCAGGCAATATTCTTTCCAGGCGGTGTATTAAAGAGCGCGATGCAACGTCTGGAACAAGGTGACGTTGTCACCGAAACTCAGCTTGCCCGGCTTAAAGCATGGCTCTGTGCAATGGGGAAAGGTTGACGCCTTTCGCCACAAAGCCATTGAGCCATTCCGGGGCTTGCTCTAGCACCTGGCGGGCTTCAGACTCTGTATCAAATTCAGCAAAGACACAGGCCCCTGTCCCAGTCAGGCGCGACGGGGCGTATTCTAACAGCCAGGAAAGCACCGCATCAACCTCGCGAAAACGTTTTCTTGCGATAACCTCGCAATCATTGCCGAATTCACATTTTAGCAACGTATCAATTGACCTTTTTGGCGTATTGCGTGGGAGTTCGGGATCTTTAAAAATCACCGGTGTCGGAATACTTACACCAGGGTGCGCCACCAGATACCATTTCTCTGGCGGATTCACTGGCGTTAATATTTCACCCACTCCCTCAGCAAAAGCGGCATGACCACGGACAAATACAGGAACATCTGCGCCCAGCGTCAGACCCATTTCCGCTAGCTCATCGATGCTCAGGCCGCATTGCCAGAGATGATTCAGCGCCACCAGAACAGTCGCGGCATTCGATGAACCACCGCCCAGGCCGCCGCCCATCGGTAATTGTTTGTCAATGCTGATATCTGCACCGCTTCCCGCCGGAAGACGCCCGCTGTTTGCTGCTGTTTTCATCAACAACCGTGCTGCGCGAACGATCAGATTATCTTCGTGTTCCACGCCTTCAACGGGTGTTAACAGGCGAATATCCCCATCGTCACGAAGTTCAATGCTGATGGTGTCGCCGTAATCAAGAAACTGAAACAGCGTTTGCAGCGTGTGGTAACCATCCGCACGCTGACCGGTAATGTATAAGAACAGATTAAGTTTTGCCGGAGAGGGCCACTGTGTCCGCATTATTTCACTATCCAGTTATCCATTTTTAACTTGATGCGCTGACCACCGTCGGTGAGTTCCATATTGGCTGGCATCGCAGGTTGCGTTTTGGTGTCATAACCACCGTATACGACTTTCCAGTTTTTGCCGTTCTGGCTGTAGGTGATTTCGCTCAGGCGGTACTGATCGTCCAGTTTGTAGTCGGTCGCATCACCGGGCAAACCTAAAATCCACTGACGCAAGCTGTTGAGCGGAATCGGCATTCCTGTCAATTTGCCAATCATCTCTTCGGCGTCATCGGCGGTGTAACGTTGACCTTTGTTATCTACGAGCTGCACGTTACCCGGCTGAGCATTCAGCTCCAGTTCGGTGCTTCCCAATGGGTTAGTCAGCAGCAGACGGTAGCGATCCTGGCCAGTTTGCTGCCAGAAGAAGCGGGCATACACTTTCTGCTGGTCGGAAATATACGCAAATGCACCGCGTGTCTGATATTGATTGAGGTTACGAACGTCTTGCTGATGCTGACGCCACTGCGGGGAATCCGGGCTTTTGCCGGGGCCTTTTGGCGTGGTAACGGAACAGGCAGTGAGCACGAGGGCAGCCAGCGGTAGCAGGCGGATAAGACGAAAATCGGGCAGGGGCATAGTGATGACAAGTCCTTGAGATACGTTGCAGTTATAACCCTTAATGCTAGCGTTACCGTCCGCTATCGTCTATGTTCAAGTTGTCTTAATTGCCAGAATCTAACGGCTTTTGGCAATTACTCCAAAAGGGGGCGCTCTCTTTTATTGATCCCACGCATCCTGTATGATGCGAGCAGACTAACCATATCAACGTTGGTATTATTTCCCGCAGACATGACCCTTTTAGCACTCGGTATTAACCATAAAACGGCACCTGTATCGCTACGAGAACGTGTATCGTTTTCGCCGGACAAGCTCGATCAGGCGCTTGACAGCCTGCTCGCGCAGCCGATGGTGCAGGGCGGCGTGGTGCTGTCGACGTGTAACCGCACGGAACTTTATCTTAGCGTTGAAGAGCAGGATAACCTGCAAGAGGCGCTCATTCGCTGGTTGTGCGATTACCACAATCTCAACGAAGAAGATCTGCGTAATAGCCTCTACTGGCATCTGGATAACGACGCGGTCAGCCATCTGATGCGTGTTGCCAGTGGGCTTGATTCACTCGTCCTTGGTGAGCCGCAAATCCTCGGTCAGGTGAAAAAAGCATTTGCTGATTCGCAAAAAGGCCATATGAAGGCGAGCGAGCTGGAACGCATGTTCCAGAAATCTTTCTCTGTAGCAAAACGCGTCCGCACTGAAACGGATATTGGCGCCAGTGCCGTATCTGTCGCTTTTGCGGCTTGTACGCTGGCGCGGCAGATCTTTGAATCGCTCTCAACGGTAACGGTTTTGCTGGTTGGTGCGGGTGAAACCATCGAGCTGGTGGCGCGTCACCTGCGCGAACACAAAGTTCAGAAGATGATTATCGCCAACCGTACTCGTGAACGTGCCCAAATTCTGGCAGATGAAGTCGGTGCGGAAGTGATTGCATTGAGCGATATCGACGAACGTCTGCGTGAAGCCGATATCATCATTAGTTCCACTGCAAGCCCGTTACCGATCATCGGTAAAGGTATGGTGGAGCGCGCATTAAAAAGCCGTCGCAACCAACCGATGCTGTTGGTGGATATTGCCGTTCCGCGCGATGTTGAGCCGGAAGTCGGCAAACTGGCGAATGCTTATCTTTATAGCGTTGACGATCTGCAAAGCATTATTTCGCATAACCTGGCGCAGCGTAAAGCTGCAGCAGTTGAGGCGGAAACTATCGTCGCTCAGGAAACCAGCGAGTTTATGTCCTGGTTACGCGCACAAAGCGCCAGCGAAACCATTCGCGAGTATCGCAGTCAGGCAGAGCAGGTTCGCGATGAGTTAACCGCCAAAGCGTTAGCAGCCCTTGAGCAGGGCGGAGACGCGCAAGCCATTATGCAGGATCTGGCATGGAAACTGACTAACCGCCTGATCCATGCGCCAACGAAATCACTTCAACAGGCCGCCCGTGACGGGGATAACGAACGCCTGAATATTCTGCGCGACAGCCTCGGGCTGGAGTAGCAGTACATCATTTTCTTTTTTACAGGGTGCATTTACGCCTATGAAGCCTTCTATCGTTGCCAAACTGGAAGCCCTGCATGAACGCCATGAAGAAGTTCAGGCGCTGCTGGGTGATGCGCAAACCATCGCTGACCAGGAACGTTTTCGCGCATTATCTCGTGAATATGCGCAGTTAAGTGATGTTTCGCGCTGTTTCACCGACTGGCAACAGGTTCAGGAAGATATCGAAACCGCACAGATGATGCTCGACGATCCTGAAATGCGTGAAATGGCGCAGGATGAACTGCGCGAAGCTAAAGAAAAAAGCGAGCAACTGGAACAACAACTTCAGGTTCTCTTGCTGCCAAAAGATCCTGATGACGAACGCAACGCCTTCCTCGAAGTGCGTGCCGGAACCGGTGGTGATGAAGCCGCATTATTTGCCGGCGATCTGTTCCGTATGTACAGCCGTTACGCAGAAGCCCGTCGCTGGCGCGTGGAAATCATGAGCGCCAGCGAGGGCGAGCATGGTGGCTATAAAGAGATCATCGCCAAAATCAGTGGTGATGGTGTATATGGTCGTTTGAAATTTGAATCCGGCGGTCATCGCGTGCAGCGTGTTCCGGCCACTGAATCTCAGGGGCGTATTCATACTTCTGCTTGTACCGTTGCTGTAATGCCAGAACTGCCTGACGCGGAACTGCCGGATATCAACCCGGCAGATTTGCGCATTGATACTTTCCGCTCTTCAGGGGCAGGCGGGCAGCACGTTAACACCACCGATTCGGCAATCCGTATTACCCACTTACCAACCGGTATTGTTGTTGAATGTCAGGACGAACGTTCACAACATAAAAACAAAGCTAAAGCTCTTTCTGTACTTGGTGCTCGCATCCACGCAGCAGAAATGGCAAAACGCCAGCAGGCGGAGGCGTCTACCCGTCGTAACCTGCTGGGCAGTGGCGATCGCAGCGACCGTAACCGTACCTACAATTTCCCGCAGGGGCGCGTCACCGACCACCGTATCAACCTGACGCTCTACCGTCTGGATGAAGTGATGGAAGGGAAGCTGGATATGCTGATTGAGCCGATCGTCCAGGAACATCAGGCTGACCAACTGGCGGCGTTGTCCGAGCAAGAATAATGGAATATCAACACTGGTTGCGTGACGCAATAACCCAACTTCAGGCGAGCGAAAGTCCGCGTCGCGATGCTGAAATCTTGCTGGAGCATGTTACCGGCAAGGGACGCACCTTCATTCTCGCTTTTGGCGAAACACTGCTGACTGATGCGCAGTGTGAGCAACTCGACGTACTGCTGGCGCGTCGTCGTGCGGGTGAACCTATTGCTCATTTAACCGGTGTGCGTGAATTTTGGTCGTTGCCGTTATTTGTTTCGCCAGCGACCTTAATTCCCCGTCCTGACACCGAATGTCTGGTGGAACAGGCTCTGGCTCGGTTGCCTGAACAGTCTTGTCGTATTCTCGATCTCGGTACGGGCACCGGGGCAATTGCGCTGGCGCTGGCCAGCGAGCGTCCAGATTGTGAGGTAACCGCCGTTGACCGAATGCCGGATGCTGTTGCCCTTGCGAAGCGTAATGCGCAGCATCTGGCGATTAAAAATATCCATATCCTGCAAAGCGACTGGTTTAGTGCGCTTGGCGAGCAGCAGTTTGCGATGATTGTCAGCAATCCGCCATATATCGACGAGCAGGACCCCCATCTTCAACAAGGCGATGTCCGCTTTGAGCCGCTGTCGGCGTTGGTTGCGGCAGACAGCGGTATGGCGGATATCGTTCACATCATCGAAAAGTCTCGTAACGCACTGACATCTGGCGGATTTCTGCTTCTGGAGCATGGCTGGCAGCAGGGCGAAGTGGTTCGACAGGCATTTATGCAGGCGGGTTATCGTAATGTCGAAACCTGCCGGGACTACGGTGATAACGAGCGCGTGACGCTTGGTCGCTATTATCGATGACAAGTTTTACTACGCTGCTTAGCGTTCATCTCATTAGCATCGCGTTTTCTGTTGGGCTACTAACCTTACGTTTCTGGCTACGTTATCAGGAGCATCCTCAGGCATTTGCTCGCTGGACGCGCATTACGCCGCCGGTTATCGACACGGTGTTATTGTTAAGCGGCGTTGCGCTAATGGCTAAAGCGCACATCCTGCCATTTTCCGGGCAGGCACAATGGCTGACTGAAAAGCTGTTTGGAGTTATCATTTATATCGTTTTGGGTTTTATTGCTCTCGATTATCGTCGGGTGCACAGTCAGCAGGTGCGCATTATTGCCTTCCCGCTGGCGCTGGTGGTGCTGTACATCATCATTAAACTCGCCACCACAAAAGTACCGTTACTGGGGTAAGTCATGAGATCGTTAGCTGATTTCGAATTTAATAAAGCGCCGCTGTGCGAAGGCATGATCCTGGCTTGCGAAGCAATCCGCCGCGATTTTCCCTCGCAAGATGTATACGACGAACTGGAGCGTCTCGTTAATCTGGCGAAGGAAGAAATTAGCCAGCTTCTGCCTTTAGAAGAGCAGCTGGAAAAATTGATCGCGTTGTTTTACGGCGAATGGGGATTTAAAGCCTCACGCGGTGTTTATCGTCTTTCCGATGCATTATGGTTGGATCAGGTGTTAAAAAATCGGCAGGGCAGTGCGGTATCATTAGGCGCCGTTTTGGTGTGGGTCGCTAATCGTCTTGATTTGCCGCTGATGCCGGTGATATTCCCGACGCAGCTTATATTGCGCATTGAATGTCCGGATGGCGAAATTTGGTTGATTAACCCTTTTAACGGTGAATCGTTAAGCGAACATATGCTGGATGTATGGTTAAAGGGAAATATCAGCCCGTCAGCGGAACTGTTTTATGAAGACCTGGATGAAGCCGATAACATTGAGGTTATCCGCAAACTATTGGATACGCTGAAAGCGTCGCTGATGGAAGAAAATCAGATGGAACTGGCATTACGCACCAGCGAGGCCTTATTACAGTTCAACCCAGAAGATCCGTATGAAATTCGCGATCGTGGGTTGATTTACGCGCAACTGGATTGCGAACACGTTGCGTTAAATGATTTAAGTTATTTCGTTGAACAGTGTCCGGAAGACCCGATCAGCGAAATGATCCGTGCGCAAATTAATAACATCGCGCATAAACATATTGTGCTGCATTAATTAATCGACATTTTACTTAAGATTAAGGCGATCCTATGAAACAAAAAGTGGTTAGCATTGGCGACATCAACGTAGCAAATGACCTGCCGTTCGTGCTGTTTGGCGGTATGAACGTGCTGGAATCTCGCGATCTGGCGATGCGCATTTGCGAACACTACGTAACCGTGACCCAGAAACTGGGTATCCCTTACGTGTTCAAAGCCTCTTTTGACAAAGCCAACCGCTCCTCTATCCACTCTTATCGTGGACCGGGCCTGGAAGAAGGGATGAAAATCTTCCAGGAATTGAAGCAAACTTTTGGCGTGAAAATTATCACCGACGTTCACGAACCAAGCCAGGCACAGCCAGTTGCTGATGTTGTGGATGTGATCCAGTTACCGGCATTTCTCGCTCGTCAGACTGACCTGGTGGAAGCCATGGCGAAAACCGGTGCGGTAATTAACGTCAAGAAACCGCAGTTTGTCAGCCCGGGTCAGATGGGTAACATCGTTGATAAATTCAAAGAAGGCGGCAACGATAAAGTGATTCTTTGCGATCGCGGCGCTAACTTTGGCTATGACAACCTGGTTGTCGATATGCTGGGCTTCAGCATTATGAAGAAAGTTTCTGGCAACTCGCCGGTGATTTTCGACGTGACCCACGCACTGCAATGCCGCGATCCGTTTGGTGCCGCTTCCGGTGGTCGTCGTGCTCAGGTGGCTGAGCTGGCACGTGCTGGTATGGCGGTAGGTCTGGCGGGGCTGTTTATTGAAGCGCATCCGGACCCGGAACACGCAAAATGCGATGGCCCATCTGCGCTGCCGCTGGCTAAACTGGAACCGTTCCTCAAGCAGATGAAAGCGATTGATGATCTGGTGAAAGGTTTCGAAGAACTGGATACCAGCAAGTAATTTTTTGCTTGAAAACAAAAGCCTTATCGTTCTGCGGTAAGGCTTTTTTCATGGTTGACGGAGACAAAAAAGGCCGCAGGCTGTTACCCCTGCGGCCGGTTTCGGGCGCATATTGCCATCACGGCAGCCTGACGCCCGTATTCACCTTATTTCCGGTTACGCCACCAGCCGACAATCGCTGCGGTAATAATTCCCGCCAGGATCGGTGCTGCCAGGTCGTGCCAGAAAATCGTGGCAAACTGCGCGAGCGTCATATAGCCGCCTTGTTGTAATGACAACATTTTGCGGCTATTCTTGAATTGTTGATGGTTCAAGATTAGCCCCCGTTCTGTTGTCAGGTTTTACCTCTCAACGTGCGGGGGTTTTCTCTTTCCAGCAACCAATGCCGCCAGGGATAAAGCCCCCACAACATTGCGCCTCACCGGATAACGCCGGCTTGGTGTGGATTCTATATCTCAAGTGTTCTTCACTTCACCCCAGGAATGTTCGTAATGCAGTATGCATTCCGGCTTTTTATCAGCTGTTGCAGTTGTTTCATGAATGCTCTGGTTGATGCTTCCAGGTTGGGTTGACGGTGTCTACTTCTGAAAGAGATAAAGACAAAAAAGGCCGCAGGCTGTTACCCCTGCGGCCGGTTTCGGGCGCATATTGCCATCACGGCAGCCTGACGCCCGTATTCACCTTATTTCCGGTTACGCCACCAGCCGACAATCGCTGCGGTAATAATTCCCGCCAGGATCGGTGCTGCCAGGTCGTGCCAGAAAATCGTGGCAAACTGCGCGAGCGTCATATAGCCGCCTTGTTGTAATGACAACATTTTGCGGCTATTCTTGAATTGTTGATGGTTCAAGATTAGCCCCCGTTCTGTTGTCAGGTTTTACCTCTCAACGTGCGGGGGTTTTCTCTTTCCAGCAACCAATGCCGCCAGGGATAAAGCCCCCACAACATTGCGCCTCACCGGATAATCCCGGCTTGGTGTGGATACTACGTCTCAAGTCTTCTTTACTTCACCACTGAAACGTTCGTAATGAAGAGTTCATTCCAGCTTTTCATCAACTGTTGCAGTGCTTTCTTGCATGTTGTGGTACAGGCTCGCAATGATGTCTGACGAATTGTTCAGAATAACTGAAGAAAGGAACCGGGCAGGTATTTTTATTATCTCCCCCAGCTTCCGTCGCCAGGGGAGATATTAATGTCAGGCAAATATTGTCATCAAATAGGCGGCAAAGAGTGCCAGATGTGCAGCGCCGTTGAGCACGTTAGTACGTCCGGTGGAGAAGGAGATATGGCACAGCACCAAAGAGGCTACCATCACCACCATTTCTGGCGCACCAAGCGCAAACTGCAATTCATTGCCTGTCATAAAGGCGATCAGCGTGACGACAGGTACGGTAAGCGAAATTGTCGCTAAAACCGAACCAAAGAACAGATTCATCGCGCGCTGGACCTGGTTGTTTAATACCGCTTTTAACGCCCCTAAACCTTCCGGCGAAAGAATCAATAGCGCCACCAGGAAACCGGTAAAGGCCACCGGGGCATTCATGCTGGTGAGCAGTGTTTCCAGCGGACTTGCGTTCATTTTGGTAACCGCTATCACTGCAATTAAATGGATAATCAACCAGACGGCATGCCACAGGCTGCTATGGGCAGAGGGTTTGCCATGGTGCGGATCGTCATCATCACTGTCATCTTCATGTTCATAGACAAACAGACTCTGATGCGTTTTGGTCTGAATTAGCAAAAATACGCCGTACATTGCTGCGGAAATTAATGCCACCAGCAACGCCTGACCGGTTGAAAAATTCGCCGCAGGCAGAGCCATCGGGAATACCAGCACAATAATTGCCAATGGAAACAGAGCGATTAAATACTGTTTAATACCAAACAGATTCATATATTGGGTGGCAAATTTGCGCCCGCCCAACAGTAATGAAAAACCAACCAGTCCACCGGTAACAATCATAATGATTGAATAGAGCGTATCTCGCATTAACGTCGGCGCCGCATCGCCGGTCGCCATTAAGGCTGATATCAGGCTGACTTCAAGAATAACCACGGAAAGGCTAAGAATAAGAGAACCATAAGGTTCCCCCAGTCGATGGGCTAATACGTCCGCATGACGCACAACACTAAAGGCGCTGCTTAAAATACCAATAAGCGCAAGAAGATTGATGCCTATGACCACTGGTAGTGTTTGACTGTTTCCCCAAAGGAACAGCACTACCAGCGCCAGAACCGGGAAAATAAGTGAGGTCTCCTTGTGGCGGGTTTTTACCGCCTCGTGAGCATTTGTCATTATGGTTATCCTTTGCAGATGAATTTGTCGAAAATGTAATAAATAGGCAGAAAAAATAACAGAAAGTGTCTGGATATCGGTAACATTTTACGAAATTTTACCCCGCTGTCGCTTTTTTACTCTTTGGGGTATAAAAATAATCAACGTGTTTAGACAACGTTTGTATTAGCACCTCTTAAGAAGAGTCTGATGTGAAAAGTCTTATATGCTGGCAAGCGTGGATATTGTTGACCACACTTAAAGTTCACCTTTAAAAAAGGAGTCAACAGTGCCGTATAAAACAAAAAGCGATCTGCCGGAAAATGTAAAACACGTTCTACCGTCCCATGCCCAGGATATCTATAAAGAGGCATTCAACAGCGCCTGGGATCAATATAAAGATAAAGAAGATCGGCGTGATGATGCCAGTCGGGAGGAGACAGCGCATAAAGTGGCCTGGGCAGCAGTGAAACATGAATATGCCAAAGGGAGTGATGATAAATGGCATAAAAAGTTATAACTCCCGGTGATGAGTTAAAGCTATTCGTGCGGCGCCGCCTTGCAAGTGGTCTGCAGATTGCATATTGTCCCGGTAATGGTTCCAAAATGAGCAGTAAAAATGTCCGGAAGACACCAAAAAGTTGTCGCAGGGAAGTATGCAGTGGCGGAGGTATAAGGTGATAACTCGGGATTTCTTGATGAATGCCGATTGTAAAACGGCATTTGGCACTATTGAAGAATCACTCTTATGGTCGGCAGAACAGCGGGGAGCCTCGCTGGCAGCTACGCTGGCTTGTCGTCCTGATGAGGGGGCGGTGTGGATCTTCGGTTATGGATCGTTGATGTGGAATCCGGCGCTGGAGTTTATCGAGTCCTGTACCGGTACGCTGGTTGGCTGGCATCGGGCGTTCTGTCTGCGCCTGACAGCCGGAAGGGGGACTGCACACCAGCCGGGAAGGATGCTTGCCCTGAAAGAGGGCGGTCGCACCACGGGAGTGGCGTATCGCTTGCCGGAAGAGACGCTGGAGCAGGAACTGACCCTGCTGTGGAAACGGGAGATGATTACCGGCTGCTATCTGCCAACCTGGTGCCAGCTTGATCTTGACGACGGGCGCACAGTCAATGCGCTGGTGTTTATTATGGATCCGCGCCATCCTGAATATGAATCTGATACCCGAGCTCAGGTGATTGCTCCGTTGATTGCTGCGGCGAGTGGTCCACTTGGAACCAATGCACAGTATTTATTTTCTCTGGAACAAGAGCTCAACAAACTGGGGATGCAGGATGACGGGCTGAATGATTTACTGGTGTCGGTGAAAAAACTGCTGGCGGAGAATTTCCCGGATGGTGTCTTGCGGCCCGGTTTTGCCTGATGAAACAGTCATCACAGCGGGGCGTTTCTGTAACCTTAAGCGCCCCATACTGTAATTAAAATGTGAGCACTTTATCGGCAACCAGCGTCCATTGCGCCAGCTCGACCAGTGTGCCAATTTCAACTCCATCAATCAGCGGAAGTGGGCTGATACCGCGACCATCGGTGCAGGTTTTGCACAATTTTACAGGCACATTTTGCGCAGTGAGGATCTCGAGCATTTGCTGAATATTGTAGCCTTCCCCCGGTTTTTGTCCGCGTAATCCGGCAGTTACCGCATCAGACATCAGGAACAGACGTAGATCCAGGTTGCTCTCCTGCTCCCGTAGCGCAATGGCCAGCCGCAGGCTGTTAAATAAGGATTCGCTCCCGTAGGGCGCGCCATTGGCAACGATCACGATTTTTTGCATTACTCACTCCTGTATTCAGATAATTAGATTTCCGACTTCTATCTTACTGCTTTTACGCTGTCTGACCAATTTGCCACATTTTTAGGATTTTCCATAAAGCATAAGAAAGTACGCGAAAAGTTACCAGTAATCGTTATTCTATAAAGTAATGGGTGTTCATTTTTACCGGAAATTACTGACGTTTTGAGCCGTATCGTCTCTCGTGTTACCCCACTTTATTTACTCTTGCTGCTGGCAGGCGGTATAGCCAGCGCACAGCCATCCGTTGAGCAGCAATCGGCAAATCCTTTTGATAACGATAAGGATGGTCTGCCGGACTTAGGAATGGCACCGGAAAATCATGACGGTGAAAAACACTTCGCCGAAATCGTGAAAGATTTTGGTGAAACCAGTATGACCGATAACGGTCAGGATACAGGTGAGCAGGCAAAAGCCTTTGCGCTGGGAAAAGTTCGTGATGCGCTCAGTCAGCAGGTTAATCAGCATGTGGAATCGTGGCTTTCGCCGTGGGGGAACGCCAGTGTTGACGTCAAAGTGGATAACGAAGGGCATTTCACCGGCAGCCGGGGGAGCTGGTTTGTACCGTTGCAGGATAACGAGCGTTATCTCACATGGAGCCAACTTGGACTCACCCAGCAGGACGATGGCCTGGTAAGTAACCTTGGCGTTGGTCAACGCTGGAGGCATGGCACATGGTTGATGGGATACAACACGTTTTATGACAACTTGTTAGATGAAAATCTTCAGCGGGCAGGGGTTGGCGCTGAAGCATGGGGAGAATATCTGCGTCTGTCGGCAAATTATTATCAGCCTTTTGCCTCATGGCATGAACAGACTGCCTCGCTCGAGCAGCGTATGGCGCGTGGTTATGATTTGACTGCCCGGATGCGAATGCCGTTTTACCAGCATCTCAACACCAGTGTCAGCCTCGAACAATATTTTGGTCAGCGTGTCGATCTGTTTAATTCTGGTACGGGTTATCATAATCCTGTCGCCATGAGTCTGGGGCTTAATTACACCCCTGTACCACTCGTCACTATGACCGCCCAGCATAAACAAGGCGAAAGTGGAGAAAGCCAAAATAATCTCGGGCTGAATATTAACTACCGCTTTGGGGTGCCACTAAACAAACAACTTTCTGCTAGCGAAGTTGCTGAGAGTCAGTCGTTGCGCGGCAGTCGCTATGACAATCCGCAGCGGAATAATCTGCCGGTCATTGAGTATCATCAGCGTAAAACCTTAACGGTATTTCTGGCGACGCCCCCCTGGGATCTTAAACCTGGTGAAACGGTGCCGCTGAAATTACAAATCCACAGTCGTTACGGTATTCGACAATTGATCTGGCAGGGCGATACGCAGATGTTAAGTCTGACATCGGGAGCCACAGCCAACAGCGCGGATGGCTGGACGCTGATCGTGCCGGACTGGCAAAGTGGAGAAGAGGCGACCAATCGATGGCGCTTGTCGGTGGTGGTGGAAGATAATCAGGGACAGCGTGTCTCCTCCAATGAGATCACGCTAACGCTTGCCGAACCTTTCGATGCAATGGCAAAGGACGAACTGCGCTGGGAACCATAATCAGAAAATACGTTCCTGATGCACCCATACTGCGGCTTCCACACGAGATTTTAGCTTCATTTTTTTCAGCATGTGCTTCACGTGCACTTTGACCGTGCTTTCAGTGATGTCCAGGCGGCGGGCGATCATCTTATTCGGTAAGCCCTGAGCAATCAGTTTCAGAATATCGCGCTCGCGCGGAGTTAACTGGTTGACGTCGCGTTCAGTCGTGGCGCGGTTAGCACGCAGGCTGGCGGCCAGAACAGGGGTTAATGCCTCGCTTAGTACCATTTCGCCAGCAGCAGCCTGGTGTAACGCTTTCAACAGATCTTCCGGCTCCATATCTTTTAACAGATAGCCATCTGCGCCGCGTTTCAGCGCGGTGACGACGTCTTCTTCATGGTTCGAGACGCTGAATACCACAATGCGGCCGGATAAAGATTTTTCGCGCAGTTTATCCAGCGTTTCCAGACCGTTCATACCGGGCATATTCAGATCAAGCAGAATCAGATCAGGATCGAGAGATTCCGCAAGTAAAATACCCTGCTCGCCATTGCTCGCTTCGCCAACCACAGTGATATCGGGGGCCATGCTGATAAGCTGTTTTACGCCAGTTCGCAGCATCGGGTGATCGTCGATCAGCAGGATAGTAGCCGGTTCCTGATTACTCATGGGTATCTCCTTGGACGTCTGTGAAAGTTTTTTCGGGAATAAAGGTGACCACCACTTCGGTGCCACCTGATTCACGACGGCGGACGCGGCAGTCGCCACGCAGACTTTGCGCTCGGTCACGCATAATTATCATGCCGTAGTGATTGCTGCGGATGGCATTTTCAGGCACCCCGCAGCCGTTATCCTGGACGGTCAGTTTGACCTGATTATCGTTTTGCGCCACCGTTACAACGACCTCGCTCGCTTGCGAATGTTTGAGGGCGTTACTTAATGCCTCACGGGCAATTTGCAATAGATGGATTGCCTGATGCGAGGGCACCAGACGCGGTGGCAACTGGTAATCCAGCTTCACCGGGAAGCCAAATTTGGCGCTGTACTCTTCACAACTCGCCTCCAGTGCCGGGCGTAATCCCGGTTCGGTGAGCTGCAAACGGAATGTGGTGAGCAACTCACGCAACTGCGCCCACGACGCATTCAGTTCGTTACGGATTTGGCTTAACAATTCGCGGCTGCTTTCTGGCAGTGCGTCGCCTTGCATCTGTAAACAACTCACCTGCATCTTCATACAAGAGAGAGATTGGGCAATAGAATCATGTAGTTCGCGCGCAATGGTGGCACGCTCTTCCATCACGATCAACTGCTGCTGGCGTTCCTGATGGCGATCCAGCGCCAGAGTGGCGGTTAATTGCTCAACCAGTGTATCCACCAGTTGCTGTTGATCATGGCTCAGGTGGCGGCCCTGAGGCAGGGTCGCCAGCAAAATGCCGTACTGCATATGAGAATCCGCCAGTCGCCATTTCAGGGTCGTGCCGCGATCGCCGACGGGTAATACCCCGCGCGGGCAGAGCTGGCAACCTTTGTCGTCGCAGGTCATATCCGGCTGGCAGGTGAACTCCTGATGATTCTCTTCATCTTCAGTGTCATATACCCGTAGTTCGATATCACGCAGCAGGGTTAAATTTTGCAATCCGTTGAGTACAGGTGACAGGCGTTCACACAGCGGGGCGCGAGAATGCAAACGACGATTAGCCTGCCACAAAAACGAGAGTATTTGATTTTTATGCTCCAGCCCGGCGGTTTTCTCCTGTACCCGATGCTCAAGTACGGCATAACTCTCCGCCAGTTCCGCAGACATATTGTTCAGTGCCGTTCCGAGCATCGCCATTTCGTTGCGCCCGCTGATATTCGCCCGCTGGGTAAAATCGCGATGGCTGACGGCACTCGCCATCGCCAGTAATTGCCGCCACGGCTGTAGCAGCCGTGCCCGCAGCCATATGATGGTAAATACCAGTAGAAGTGCCATAAACACAGCCATCACCCGATGGACCAGTACAACCGTCTCAATACGCATTTCCGTGGTGCGGTCAAAACCAGATACCAACTGATCAAGCCCGGCAACAAACTGGCTGACGTCAGCCGACACCGTTTCGCGGCTTTGTGCGTGTAGTAGCGCAGGAATCAGCTCATGGCGCCAGTAATCCTGCAAACCCTGCAATTGCGCCAGTTGCCCGTCTCGTTCTGCTGCTCGAGTTAATTCGGTGCTAAATGCCGTTTGTTCCATCTCCTTGATTAAGGGCTTGTCTTTCTCGCTTAATGGCACTGCCGCCAGTAGCCGATAAGTTTGCATACGCAGCGATCCCGCTTTGTTAATAGCATGGGCGCTGCCCTGAACGCCTTGTACCAGCCAGCCAGAAACCGCCATCCCCGCCAGTCCAATAGCGGTAGAAAGCAAAACAATAAGCGCAACCTGATTAACCAGGGTGAGCGGAGAGAGACAACGTTTAAGCATGTAAACCTCTTCCTTCAGGCTTTGAATGAGCAATAACCTTAATGAATGTAACGATACATTCTGGAATGGCGTTATTCTCGGCTATTGGCTGAAGTATACCCATACCCGGAAAGAGTTACTCCTTATTTGCCGTGTGGTTAGTCGATTTACATCAGTAAGAGTAGGGATTTTACAGTACTGTGAAAAATCTCATAATTTTTATGAAATCTCTGTACTCACTATGGGTAATGATAAATATCAATGATAGATAAAGTTATCTTATCGTTTGATTTACATCAAATTACCTTTGGCTACAGACACTAAGGTGGCAGACATCGAAACGAGTATCAGAGGTGTCTATGAGTCACTCATCCGCCCCCGAAAGGGCTACTGGAGCTGTCATTACTGATTGGCGACCGGAAGATCCTGCGTTCTGGCAACAGCGCGGCCAGCGTATAGCCAGCCGCAATCTGTGGATTTCCGTTCCCTGTCTGCTACTGGCGTTTTGTGTATGGATGTTATTCAGTGCCGTCGCGGTGAATTTGCCGAAAGTCGGCTTTAATTTTACGACCGATCAGCTGTTTCTTTTGACTGCACTACCTTCGGTTTCTGGCGCATTATTGCGTGTGCCATACTCCTTTATGGTTCCAATCTTCGGCGGTCGTCGCTGGACGGCGTTCAGCACCGGTATTCTGATTATTCCTTGCGTCTGGCTGGGTTTTGCCGTGCAGGATACCACTACGCCATACAGCGTATTCATCATCATTTCTCTGCTGTGCGGCTTTGCTGGCGCGAACTTCGCCTCCAGTATGGCAAACATCAGCTTCTTTTTTCCGAAGCAGAAGCAGGGTGGCGCGCTGGGGCTGAACGGTGGTCTGGGCAACATGGGCGTTAGCGTCATGCAGCTGGTTGCTCCGCTGGTGGTATCACTGTCAATTTTTGCTGCATTTGGCAGCCAGGGCGTAACACAGCCGGATGGCACCGAATTGTATCTGGCTAACGCGTCCTGGGTATGGGTGCCGTTCCTCGCCATCTTCACCATTGCAGCGTGGTTTGGCATGAACGACCTTGCTACCTCGAAAGCCTCTATCAAGGAGCAGTTGCCGGTACTCAAACGGGGTCATCTGTGGATTATGAGCCTGCTGTATCTGGCAACCTTCGGTTCCTTCATCGGCTTCTCTGCGGGTTTTGCCATGCTGTCTAAAACGCAGTTTCCGGATGTACAGATCCTGCACTACGCCTTCTTCGGACCGTTTATTGGCGCACTGGCGCGTTCTGCGGGGGGAGCATTATCTGACCGTCTCGGCGGTACTCGTGTAACGCTGGTGAACTTCGTGCTGATGGCGATTTTCAGTGGTCTGCTGTTCCTCACCTTACCGACTGACGGGCAAGGCGGAAACTTCATGGCGTTCTTTGTAGTCTTCCTGGCGCTGTTCCTGACGGCGGGGCTGGGTAGTGGTTCCACCTTCCAGATGATTTCCGTGATCTTCCGTAAACTGACGATGGATCGCGTGAAAGCAGAAGGCGGTTCTGACGAACGTGCCATGCGTGAAGCAGCAACCGACACTGCGGCGGCGCTGGGCTTCATCTCCGCGATTGGCGCTATTGGTGGCTTCTTTATCCCGAAAGCGTTCGGTAGCTCACTGGCATTAACAGGGTCGCCAGTCGGTGCAATGAAAGTATTTTTGATTTTCTATATCGCCTGCGTGGTAATTACCTGGGCGGTATACGGTCGGCATTCTAAAAAATAAATCGTAATATTTGATTATCCTTTGCGCGGCGTAATGTCGCGCTTTTTTTATTTCTCATTTAGTTACAACATACTTTAAGAGGATAATTATTTCAACGGCGTCAATTAAGCGCCATTAATATGTCATCCATGGGGGATACTCCTTAATACCCATCTGTATAAAAATCCGAAGTGTTTAAATGGTGATGGATGTGAAAACCATTAATTTACAATAAGTTGTGTAATAAATATTAATTATCCCAAAGGGGTATATTAGGAATTTACTTTATTTTTCATCCCCACCACTCTTGATCGTTATCAATTCCCACGCCGTTTCAGAGCGTTACCTTCGTTTTAAACATTAGCAATGTCGATTTATCAGAGAGCCGACAGGCTCCCACAGGAGAAAACCGATGAGTAAATTCCTGGACCGGTTTCGCTACTTCAAACAGAAGGGTGATACCTTTGCCGATGGGCATGGCCAGCTTCTCAATACCAACCGTGACTGGGAGGATGGATATCGCCAGCGTTGGCAGCATGACAAAATCGTCCGCTCTACCCACGGGGTAAACTGCACCGGCTCCTGCAGCTGGAAAATCTACGTTAAAAACGGTCTGGTGACCTGGGAAACCCAGCAGACTGACTATCCGCGTACTCGTCCGGATCTGCCAAACCATGAACCTCGCGGCTGTCCGCGCGGTGCCAGCTACTCCTGGTATCTCTATAGCGCCAATCGCCTGAAATACCCAATGATGCGTAAACGCCTGATGAAAATGTGGCGTGAAGCGAAGGCGCAGCATAGCGATCCGGTTGAGGCATGGGCTTCTATTATCGAAGACGCCGATAAAGCGAAAAGCTTTAAACAGGCGCGTGGACGCGGTGGTTTTGTTCGTTCTTCCTGGCAGGAAGTGAACGAACTGATCGCCGCATCTAACGTTTACACCATCAAAAACTACGGCCCGGACCGTGTCGCCGGCTTCTCGCCAATTCCGGCAATGTCGATGGTTTCTTACGCATCAGGTGCTCGCTATCTCTCGCTGCTTGGCGGTACTTGCTTAAGCTTCTACGACTGGTACTGCGACCTGCCTCCTGCGTCTCCGCAAACCTGGGGCGAGCAAACTGACGTACCGGAATCTGCTGACTGGTACAACTCCAGCTACATCATCGCTTGGGGTTCAAACGTCCCGCAGACGCGTACCCCGGATGCTCACTTCTTTACTGAAGTGCGTTACAAAGGCACCAAAACTGTTGCCGTCACGCCGGACTACGCTGAAATCGCCAAACTGTGCGATCTGTGGCTGGCACCGAAACAGGGCACCGACGCAGCAATGGCGCTGGCAATGGGTCACGTGATGCTGCGTGAATTCCATCTTGATAACCCAAGCCAGTATTTCACCGATTATGTGCGCCGCTACACCGACATGCCGATGCTGGTAATGCTGGAAGAGCGCGACGGTTATTACGCTGCGGGTCGTATGCTGCGCGCCGCCGATCTGGTTGATGCGCTGGGTCAGGAAAACAACCCGGAATGGAAAACCGTAGCCTTTAATACGCAAGGTGAAATGGTTGCGCCGAACGGTTCGATCGGTTTCCGTTGGGGCGAGAAGGGCAAATGGAATCTTGAACAGCGCGACGGCAAAACTGGTGAAGAAACCGAACTGCAACTGAGTCTGCTGGGTAGTCAGGATGAGATCGCTGAAGTGGGCTTCCCGTACTTTGGCGGCGACGGCACGGAACACTTCAATAAAGTGGAGCTGGAAAACATTCTGCTGCACAAGCTGCCGGTAAAACGCCTGCAACTGGCTGATGGCAGCACTGCACTGGTGACCACCGTTTATGATTTGACGCTGGCAAACTACGGCCTGGAGCGTGGTCTGAACGACGTTAACTGCGCGACCAGCTATGACGACGTGAAAGCCTACACCCCTGCGTGGGCTGAGCAGATCACCGGTGTTTCTCGTAGCCAGATTATCCGTATTGCCCGTGAATTTGCCGACAACGCTGATAAAACTCACGGTCGTTCGATGATTATCGTCGGTGCCGGTCTGAACCACTGGTATCACCTCGATATGAACTATCGCGGTCTGATCAACATGCTGATTTTCTGCGGCTGTGTCGGTCAGAGCGGCGGTGGCTGGGCACACTACGTGGGTCAGGAAAAACTGCGTCCGCAAACCGGCTGGCAGCCGCTGGCGTTTGCCCTTGACTGGCAGCGTCCGGCGCGTCACATGAACAGCACCTCTTACTTTTATAACCACTCCAGCCAGTGGCGTTATGAAACCGTGACCGCAGAAGAGTTGCTGTCGCCGATGGCGGATAAATCCCGCTATACCGGACACTTGATCGACTTCAACGTGCGTGCGGAACGTATGGGCTGGCTGCCGTCTGCGCCGCAGCTAGGCACTAACCCGCTGACTATTGCTCGCGAAGCAGAAAAAGCGGGCATGAATCCGGTGGACTATACGGTGAAATCCCTGAAAGAGGGTTCAATCCGTTTTGCTGCGGAACAACCGGAAAACGGCAAGAACCATCCGCGTAACCTGTTCATCTGGCGTTCTAACCTGCTGGGCTCTTCCGGTAAAGGTCATGAGTTTATGCTCAAGTATCTGCTGGGGACGGAACACGGTATCCAGGGTAAAGATCTGGGGCAGCAGGGCGGCGTGAAGCCGGAAGAAGTGGACTGGCAGGATAACGGTCTGGAAGGCAAGCTGGATCTGGTGGTGACGCTGGACTTCCGTCTGTCGAGCACTTGTCTCTATTCCGACATCATTTTGCCGACGGCGACCTGGTACGAAAAAGACGACATGAATACTTCGGATATGCATCCGTTTATTCACCCGCTGTCTGCGGCGGTCGATCCGGCCTGGGAAGCGAAAAGCGACTGGGAAATCTACAAAGCCATCGCGAAGAAATTCTCCGAAGTGTGCGTTGGTCATCTGGGTAAAGAAACCGACATCGTTACGCTGCCAATTCAGCACGACTCCGCCGCCGAACTGGCGCAGCCGCTGGATGTGAAAGACTGGAAAAAAGGCGAATGCGACCTGATCCCAGGTAAAACCGCACCGCACATTATGGTGGTTGAGCGCGATTATCCGGCCACTTACGAACGCTTTACCTCTATCGGCCCACTGATGGAGAAAATCGGTAACGGCGGTAAAGGGATTGCCTGGAACACCCAGAGCGAGATGGATCTGCTGCGTAAGCTCAACTACACCAAGGCTGAAGGTCCGGCGAAAGGCCAGCCGATGCTCAACACCGCAATTGATGCGGCAGAGATGATCCTGACGCTGGCACCGGAAACCAACGGTCAGGTAGCCGTGAAAGCCTGGGCGGCACTGAGCGAGTTTACCGGTCGCGACCATACGCATCTGGCGCTGAATAAAGAAGACGAGAAAATCCGCTTCCGCGATATTCAGGCACAGCCGCGCAAAATTATCTCCAGCCCGACCTGGTCTGGTCTGGAAGATGAACACGTTTCTTACAACGCCGGTTACACCAACGTTCACGAGCTGATCCCGTGGCGTACGCTCTCTGGTCGTCAGCAGCTGTATCAGGATCATCAGTGGATGCGTGATTTTGGTGAAAGCCTGCTGGTTTATCGTCCGCCGATCGATACCCGTTCGGTGAAAGAAGTGATGGGACAGAAATCCAACGGTAACCCGGAAAAAGCCCTGAACTTCCTGACGCCACACCAGAAGTGGGGTATTCATTCCACTTACAGCGACAACCTGCTGATGCTGACTTTAGGTCGCGGTGGGCCGGTGGTCTGGCTGAGCGAAGCCGATGCCAAAGATTTGGGAATTGCCGACAACGACTGGATTGAAGTCTTCAACAGCAATGGTGCGCTGACTGCCCGTGCGGTTGTCAGCCAGCGTGTTCCGGCAGGGATGACCATGATGTACCACGCGCAGGAACGTATCGTTAACCTGCCGGGTTCGGAAATCACGCAGCAGCGTGGGGGTATTCATAACTCGGTCACCCGTATCACGCCGAAACCGACGCATATGATCGGCGGCTATGCCCATCTGGCATACGGCTTTAACTACTACGGCACCGTAGGTTCTAACCGCGATGAGTTTGTTGTAGTGCGTAAGATGAAGAACATTGACTGGTTAGATGGCGAAGGCAATGACCAGGTACAGGAGAGCGTAAAATGAAAATTCGTTCACAAGTCGGCATGGTGCTGAATCTCGATAAGTGCATCGGCTGCCACACCTGTTCAGTTACCTGTAAAAACGTCTGGACCAGCCGCGAAGGCGTTGAGTACGCGTGGTTCAACAACGTTGAAACCAAACCGGGTCAGGGTTTCCCTACCGACTGGGAAAACCAGGAAAAATACAAAGGCGGTTGGATCCGTAAAATCAACGGCAAACTGCAACCGCGTATGGGTAACCGCGCGATGCTGCTGGGTAAAATCTTCGCCAACCCGCATTTGCCGGGGATCGACGATTATTACGAGCCGTTCGATTTTGATTATCAGAACCTGCATACCGCGCCGGAAGGCAGCAAATCGCAGCCGATTGCCCGTCCGCGTTCGCTGATTACTGGCGAACGGATGGCGAAAATCGAAAAGGGGCCGAACTGGGAAGATGACCTGGGCGGCGAGTTTGACAAACTGGCGAAAGACAAGAACTTCGACAACATCCAGAAGGCGATGTATAGCCAGTTCGAAAACACCTTCATGATGTATCTGCCGCGTCTGTGCGAACACTGCCTTAACCCGGCATGTGTGGCGACCTGTCCGAGCGGGGCTATCTACAAACGTGAAGAAGATGGCATCGTACTGATCGATCAGGATAAATGCCGTGGCTGGCGTATGTGCATCACCGGATGCCCGTACAAAAAAATCTACTTCAACTGGAAGAGCGGTAAATCTGAGAAGTGCATCTTCTGCTATCCGCGTATTGAAGCCGGTCAGCCGACGGTGTGCTCAGAAACCTGTGTTGGTCGTATCCGTTATCTTGGCGTGCTGTTGTACGATGCTGACGCCATTGAACGTGCAGCCAGCACCGAGAACGAGAAAGATCTCTACCAGCGTCAGCTGGAAGTGTTCCTCGATCCGAACGATCCGAAAGTCATCGAGCAGGCGATTAAAGACGGTATTCCGCTGAGCGTTATTGAAGCCGCACAACAGTCGCCGGTTTATAAAATGGCGATGGAATGGAAACTGGCGCTGCCGCTGCATCCAGAATATCGCACATTGCCGATGGTCTGGTACGTGCCGCCTCTGTCACCGATTCAGTCTGCGGCAGACGCGGGCGAGCTGGGTAGCAACGGCATTCTGCCAGACGTAGAAAGCCTGCGTATCCCGGTTCAGTACCTGGCGAATCTGCTGACCGCCGGTGATACCCAACCGGTACTGCTCGCGTTGAAACGTATGCTGGCAATGCGTCATTACAAACGAGCTGAAACCGTTGACGGTAAAGTTGATACCCGTGCGCTGGAAGAGGTCGGCCTGACCGAAGCCCAGGCACAGGAGATGTACCGTTATCTGGCGATTGCAAACTACGAAGATCGCTTTGTGGTGCCGAGCAGCCATCGTGAACTGGCGCGGGAAGCCTTCCCGGAGAAAAATGGTTGCGGCTTTACCTTTGGTGACGGCTGCCACGGTTCAGATACCAAATTCAATCTGTTCAACAGCCGTCGTATCGATGCCATCGACGTGACCAGCAAAACGGAGCCGCATCCATGATCGAACTCGTGATTGTATCGCGTCTCCTTGAATATCCTGATGCTGCCTTATGGCAGCATCAACAAGAGATGTTTGAGGCGATTGCTGCGTCGGAAAATCTGTCGAAAGAGGATGCCCATGCGCTGGGCATTTTCCTGCGCGATTTAACCGCGATGGATCCGCTGGACGCTCAGGCGCAGTACAGCGAACTGTTCGACCGTGGTCGCGCCACGTCGCTGTTACTGTTTGAACATGTGCACGGCGAATCCCGCGATCGTGGTCAGGCGATGGTGGATTTGCTGGCGCAGTATGAGCAACACGGCTTGCAGTTAAACAGTCGTGAACTGCCGGATCATCTGCCGTTGTATCTGGAGTACCTGGCGCAGCTGCCGCAAAGCGAAGCCGTGGAAGGTTTGAAAGATATCGCGCCGATTCTGGCGTTGCTAAGTGCTCGTCTGCAACAGCGTGAAAGCCGTTATGCAGTGCTGTTTGATCTGCTGCTGAAACTGGCGAATACCGCTATAGACAGCGACAAAGTGGCGGAAAAAATTGCCGATGAAGCGCGCGATGATACGCCGCAGGCGCTGGATGCTGTCTGGGAAGAAGAGCAGGTTAAATTCTTTGCTGACAAAGGCTGCGGTGATTCGGCAATCACTGCTCATCAGCGTCGCTTTGCCGGTGCCGTCGCGCCGCAATATCTGAATATCACCACCGGAGGACAGCACTAATGCAATTCCTGAATATGTTCTTCTTTGATATCTACCCGTACATTGCCGGGGCGGTCTTCCTGATTGGTAGCTGGCTGCGCTATGACTACGGGCAGTACACCTGGCGCGCGGCGTCCAGCCAGATGCTGGATCGCAAAGGGATGAACCTGGCGTCTAACCTGTTCCATATCGGGATTCTGGGGATTTTTGTCGGTCACTTCTTCGGTATGCTGACGCCGCACTGGATGTATGAAGCCTGGCTGCCAATTGAAGTGAAACAGAAAATGGCGATGTTTGCTGGTGGTGCCAGCGGCGTGCTGTGTCTGATTGGCGGTGTACTGTTGCTGAAACGCCGCCTGTTCAGCCCACGCGTGCGTGCAACGACTACCGGAGCGGATATCTTGATCCTGTCGCTGCTCGTTATCCAGTGCGCGCTGGGCCTGCTGACCATTCCGTTCTCCGCTCAGCATATGGACGGTAGCGAGATGATGAAACTGGTTGGCTGGGCGCAGTCGGTAGTGACCTTCCACGGTGGCGCTTCTCAGCACCTTGATGGCGTGGCGTTTATCTTCCGTTTGCACCTGGTGCTGGGGATGACGTTATTCCTGCTGTTCCCGTTCTCGCGTCTGGTACACATCTGGAGCGTACCGGTGGAGTATCTGACGCGTAAGTATCAGCTGGTGCGTGCTCGCCACTAAGCGAAATTTAGTTCACATAGACCCTGCTTCGGCGGGGTTTTTTGTTTTGTGTAAAAGTGTGCAGACCTAAAAACAGGCATGACGAATTCTGTGTGACAACAAGAAATAAATGGTTAGTAAATTGGTTTAGAAGAGTATTTTCAGGAAGTAATGGTGGTGGGGGAAGGATTATTCGTCGCTTCGCTCCTCACCCTTCGGGCCGTTGCCTGCGGCAACGTTCTCTCGCTTTCGCTCGAGTCGAACCTTAATCGAAGGTTCTCACCCTTCCTCGATGAGTGCAAAGATTAACAATCTCACCGAAGTTACCACATCGCTGTGGTGAATAATGGTGGTGGGGGAAGGATTCGAACCTTCGAAGTCGATGACGGCAGATTTACAGTCTGCTCCCTTTGGCCGCTCGGGAACCCCACCAGGGGAAAATCAAATTGTAGGTAATGCTGAAGATGGTGGTGGGGGAAGGATTATTCGTCGCTTCGCTCCTCACCCTTCGGGCCGTTGCCTGCGGCAACGTTCTCTCGCTTTCGCTCGAGTCGAACCTTAATCGAAGGTTCTCACCCTTCCTCGATGAGTGCAAAGATTAACAATCTCACCGAAGTTACCACATCGCTGTGGTGAATAATGGTGGTGGGGGAAGGATTCGAACCTTCGAAGTCGATGACGGCAGATTTACAGTCTGCTCCCTTTGGCCGCTCGGGAACCCCACCACGGGGTAATGCTTTTTACTGGCCTGCTCCCTCATTGGGAAGCGGGGCGCATCATACCAAATGACACGCCGCTGTAAAGCGTTACGTTGAGAAAAATGAACTGGTTGCGTAATTTTCATCCGTAACGGATTAAAGGTAACCAGTTCTTTTGCTGGCGATTAAAGAATAATCGTCCGGTTACCGTAAACAAACACACGTTGCGCCAAAACCTGGTAAAGGGCGCGGCTTAATACGTTTTTCTCGACGTCACGACCTGCACGCATCATATCTTCGGCTGTATAAGTGTGATCCACATGAATAACGTCCTGCATAATGATTGGACCTTCATCCAGATTGTCATTTACATAGTGTGCCGTTGCGCCAATTATCTTCACGCCGCGTTCATAGGCCTGATGATATGGACGTGCCCCAATAAACGCCGGCAGGAATGAGTGGTGAATATTGATAATTTTATTCGGGAAGCGCGCTACAAATTCCGGCGTTAATACGCGCATATACTTCGCCAGCACAACGTAATCAGGCTGATAAGCATCAATGGCATCCGCCATCTTTTGATCGTGCTCGTTGCGACTTAATCCTTCATGGCTGACCAGTTCAAATGGAATATCAAAACGTTCAACCAGCGAACGCAAGGTATCGTGGTTGCCGATGACTGCCGCGATTTCCACATCCAGTCCACCGTAATTGGCTTTCATCAGCAGATCGCCAAGGCAATGCGCTTCTTTAGTGACCAGAATGACTATCCGGCGACGACCGGCGGGATTTAGTTCGCGCACAGAGCCTTCCGGCAATGCGCTATCGAGATCCGCCAGCAGGGTCGAATCATTAAAAATGCCTTCCAGTTCCGTGCGCATAAAAAAGCGTCCGGTACGATGATCAACAAATTCATTGTTCTGCACGATATTTAACTCGTGCTTGTAGCAAATATTAGTAATGCGCGCGATTAGACCTTTTTGATCCGGACAAATAGTACGCAGAACTTTTCGTTGGAGTGAGTGCATTGCTGGAAAAACCTTGTTGAGAGTGTTTGCTAAACCGTACCGTCAACCATTATTGGCCGCAGCACTTTTTAAATTTTTTACCTGAACCACAAGGGCAGGGATCGTTGCGGCCAAACTGCGGACGTGTACCGTCAATATAGTACCACTGACCGTTTTCTTTCAAAAATCGCGAACGTTCAATTATCGCTCCTGTTTTACCCTGTTCGGCAAATCGGGCGACGAAGCTAACATAACCTACGTTATCTCCTTCGTGATATGAACGCTCAAATACGGTCAGCCCTAACCATTCGGTATGCGCAAATCCGGCAATCAATTCGGCACGTAACGCCGCTGCGCCACAGGACGGATGCCAGGTCTTAATTAAATAATCTGCGTCCTGCATCACAAAAGCGCAGTAACGCGAACGCATGAGATGTTCTGGATCAGGTGCGACCTTTTCACCAGACACATAACGGTGGCAACATAGGCTATACTCGACAGCACTACCACAGGGACAAAGCTCAGACACAAATAATCTCCCTGGAAACAATAACGGCGTATTAATCGCCTGCGTAGCACTATGTTAACCGAGCAGTAGCGATGTGGCTACGGCTGCATTCCAGGGGAAGCCTTCAGGAACAATGAGAAAGATAAAAATAGGGCTGGCGCTAGGATCTGGCGCGGCGCGAGGATGGTCGCATATTGGCGTCATTAACGCGCTTAAAAAAATGGGCATTGAAATAGATATCGTCGCTGGATGTTCAATCGGTTCGCTGGTGGGCGCTGCTTTTGCATGCGATCGCCTGACCGCGCTTGAACAGTGGGTTACCTCTTTTAGCTATTGGGATGTTTTACGGCTGATGGATCTTTCCTGGCAGCGTGGTGGATTGTTGCGCGGTGAGCGTGTGTTCAACCAGTACCGCGAAATAATGCCGGAAACAGAGATCGAAAATTGTTCACGCCGTTTCGCTGCGGTTGCCACTAATTTAAGCACGGGGCGAGAACTCTGGTTTACCGAAGGCGACCTCCATCTTGCTATTCGTGCATCATGCAGCATCCCCGGCCTAATGGCGCCGGTCGCTCATAACGGCTATTGGCTGGTTGATGGCGCAGTTGTTAATCCGATTCCTATTTCCCTCACGCGTGCGATGGGCGCTGATATTGTGATTGCGGTCGATCTGCAGCACGATGCTCATTTAATGCAACAAGATCTCCTTTCATTTAATGTCAGTGAAGATAATGGCGAGAACGACGATCCTCTCCCGTGGCATGCGCGTTTGAAAGAACGATTAAGCAGTATAACGGCACGTCGGGCAGTGACTGCGCCAACCGCAACAGAGATTATGACCACGTCTATCCAGGTGCTGGAAAACCGTCTTAAACGAAACCGTATGGCTGGGGATCCGCCTGATATTCTGATTCAACCTTTATGCCCGCAGATATCCACTCTGGATTTTCATCGTGCAAATGCTGCCATTGCGGCAGGACAATTAGCGGTAGAGAAGAAAATGGATGAACTTTTACCGCTGGTTCGAACCAACGTTTTGACCTGATTTTTTATCTACACTTAAGTTAATTCTGACAGGCACTGATGGCAATAGCATGTCACTATTGAATAAAGCCAGTCAGGGGAGAGAACATGACGCAGCCATTGGTCGGAAAACAGATTCTCATAGTTGAAGATGAGCCAGTCTTTCGCTCGCTTCTGGATTCATGGTTTTCCTCATTGGGAGCAACAACAGTACTGGCGGCTGATGGGGTGGATGCCCTTGAGCTACTGGGCGGTTTAACACCCGATCTGATGATATGTGATATTGCAATGCCAAGAATGAATGGCTTAAAACTGCTGGAACATATACGCAACCGGGGAGACCAAACCCCGGTTCTGGTGATTTCTGCTACGGAAAATATGGCAGATATTGCGAAAGCATTACGGCTGGGTGTGGAAGATGTTTTGCTGAAACCAGTTAAAGACCTTAATCGCTTACGTGAGATGGTTTTTGCTTGCCTGTATCCCAGCATGTTTAACTCCAGGGTTGAGGAAGAAGAAAGGCTTTTTCGCGATTGGGATGCAATGGTCGATAATCCGACAGCTGCCGCGAAATTATTGCAAGAATTACAACCACCGGTTCAGCAGGAGATTTCCCATTGCCGGGTTAATTATCGCCAACTCGTTGCTGTTGATAAACCTGGGCTGGTACTTGATATTGCAGCACTTTCGGAAAACGATCTGGCTTTTTATTGCCTTGATGTAACCCGTGCTGGACATAATGGCGTCCTTGCCGCCTTGTTATTACGTGCGTTGTTTAATGGCTTATTACAAGAACAGCTTGCGCACCAGAATCAACCTTTGCCTGAGTTAGGCGCGTTATTGAAGCAGGTAAACCATTTACTACGCCAGGCCAATCTGCCCGGTCAATTTCCTCTATTAGTCGGCTATTATCATCGTGAATTAAAAAATCTCATTCTGGTATCCGCAGGCTTGAATGCGACGTTGAATGCGGGTGAACACCAGATTCAAATCAGTAATGGCGTTCCGTTAGGAACATTAGGCAACACTTATTTGAATCAATTGAGTCAGAGATGTGATGCCTGGCAATGCCAAATTTGGGGCGCTGGTGGAAGGCTACGCTTGATGTTGTCTGCGAATTGAGCAAACGATAATTTGGGATAAAATTGCATTACCCGCTAATGTCGGCTGGTGGTACTATCGTCGCCATTCGTATAAGTAATTGTCTTAATTATGTTAACTCGCTTCCTTTTCGGAACCAGGCGTCGCCAGGGTACTGATATACTGGGATGTGATACAGAAATATGAACACGTTCAATACACGAACAGTCCAGGAGAATTTAAATGGCTGCCATTAACACGAAAGTCAAAAAAGCCGTTATCCCCGTAGCGGGATTAGGAACCAGGATGTTGCCGGCGACGAAAGCTATCCCGAAAGAGATGCTACCGCTTGTCGATAAGCCATTAATTCAATACGTCGTGAATGAATGTATTGCGGCTGGTATTACTGAAATTGTGCTGGTTACTCACTCATCGAAAAACTCTATTGAAAACCACTTTGATACCAGTTTTGAACTGGAAGCAATGCTGGAAAAACGTGTAAAACGCCAGCTGCTTGATGAAGTGCAGTCTATTTGCCCTCCGCACGTAACTATTATGCAAGTTCGTCAGGGGCTGGCGAAAGGTTTAGGGCACGCAGTATTGTGTGCTCACCCGGTAGTTGGTGATGAACCTGTGGCTGTTATTTTGCCTGATGTTATTCTGGATGAATATGAATCTGATTTGTCGCAGGATAACCTCGCAGAGATGATCCGCCGCTTTGATGAAACTGGCCATAGCCAGATCATGGTTGAGCCTGTTGCTGATGTGACTGCATATGGTGTTGTGGATTGCAAAGGCGTGGACTTAGCGCCAGGTGAAAGTGTGCCGATGGTCGGTGTAGTAGAAAAACCGAAAGCAGATGTTGCACCGTCCAATCTCGCTATTGTGGGTCGTTACGTACTTAGCGCCGATATTTGGCCGCTGCTGGCAAAAACTCCTCCGGGAGCAGGCGATGAAATTCAACTTACCGATGCTATTGATATGCTGATCGAAAAAGAAACGGTTGAAGCCTATCACATGAAAGGGAAGAGCCATGACTGCGGTAATAAATTAGGTTACATGCAGGCTTTCGTTGAATACGGTATTCGTCACAACTCGCTGGGTGCTGAATTTAAAGCCTGGCTTGAAGAAGAGATGGGCATTAAGAAGTAACACCAATAGCGGTGTTTTCTACGAAACGGCATTGAGTTATCAATGCCGTTTTTTTATAGCTTATTCTTATTGGATAGTCTTAAAACGGACAATAAAAAATCCCGCCAATGGCGGGATTTTAAGCGAGCGTAATCTAAAAAAGATTATTACTTGATCAGGAAATCGTCGAGGGATTTACCTTGCTCATCCATTGCTTTTTTGATTACAGCCGGAGTACGACCCTGGCCAGTCCAGGTTTTGGTTTCGCCGTTCTCGTCAACGTAGCTATATTTAGCTGGACGCTGTGCGCGTTTAGCTTTGGTGCCGGATTTAACAGCCGCCATGCTATTCAGCAGTTCGTTCGGGTCAATACCGTCAGCGATCAGCATTTCACGATATTGTTGCAGTTTACGAGTGCGTTCTTCAACTTCAGCAGCAGCCGCACTTTCTTCTTCGCGACGCTCGTTAACAACTACTTCTAATTTTTCCAGCATTTCTTCCAGCGTTTCAAGTGTACATTCTCTTGCTTGCGCACGAAGAGTACGGATGTTGTTCAGAATTTTAAGTGCTTCGCTCATTGTAGTAATCTCAAACTTATATTGGGGTGGTTTGTTGAGGTAATAATAGAGCCTTAAATTCAGTTGTGCAATAGCCAGGAATGTAAGGAATTCAAAATTGTTCTTTATTTTGTGCCGCCAATAAATATCTTTTCATAAAATTAGCCAGAAAAGATGCGGCATATAGCCCTATTTGCACCGATGATTTCGCATCACCTAAGGTTAAAACTTCCTGATTCATGTCACATTTTATGTAGGGATTAACACGCGCTGACGTCTTTTACTCTTCGGTATTAGTCATGTTTACGAAAAATCCTCTATTAAGAGAATGATGAAAAGAAGAACAGTCGCAATAAGTGCAGGGACTTCGTATTGCCGTATCCTGGAGGTCAACAGAGGGTTATTACTTGTGCAACAAGTTAAAGATTGTGAATAGTTACCAGGAGTCATTTACGCAGTTATAACAAGCAAAAACAGACGCAATGATAGCTCTGAAGGATTATGTCATCCTTCTTAAGGAATGATGTATATACGCTCTTCTGCGTGTACTGTTGGGCTGTAAAACTGGCGAATTATGATAAACTTCAGCCAACTTTATTTCATATCATTGAGGGCCTGTGGCTGATGGCACAGCTATATTTCTACTATTCCGCAATGAACGCGGGTAAGTCTACGGCATTGTTGCAATCTTCATACAATTACCAGGAACGCGGTATGCGGACCGTCGTATATACGGCGGAAATTGACGATCGTTTCGGGGCAGGGAAAGTCAGCTCGCGTATAGGTTTGTCATCACCGGCAAAATTATTTAACCAAAATTCATCATTATTTGATGAGATTCGTGCGGAACATGAACAACAGGCAATTCATTGTGTACTGGTTGATGAATGCCAGTTTTTAACCAGACAACAAGTATATGAATTATCGGAGGTTGTCGATCAACTCGATATACCCGTTCTTTGTTATGGTTTACGTACAGATTTTCGCGGTGAATTATTTACCGGCAGTCAATACTTACTGGCATGGTCAGACAAACTGGTCGAATTAAAAACTATCTGCTTTTGTGGTCGTAAAGCAAGCATGGTGCTACGTCTTGATCAAGAGGGTAGGCCTTATAACGAAGGCGAACAGGTAGTTATTGGTGGTAATGAGCGTTATGTCTCGGTTTGTCGTAAACACTATAAAGAAGCGTTAGAAGTCGGTTCTTTGACGGCTATTCAAGAAAGACATCAACACGATTAATAAGATTTTCTTTACTGACAGGATGAATCGAGGCTTTTATCCTGTCAGTTCGTTTTACTAACTTCTTCCGAGTCATAATCCTTTCTCTACTCCTAACCATCGCTAAAAACGTAACAGAACGATTTAGTGCTTCGTCATCTACGATGTTGAGTCATTTTCAGGTTATCGCGGTTTGTGCGCATTAGATAACAGTATATATATGAGAATACTAATGCTGTTGGGTTATTTGACTTTGCATAGCGTGTGGCGAAAACAAAAAAACGGCCCCAAAAGGGACCGTTTATGAGGATGTACAGAGTTACTGATTAAGCGGATTTCTTCGCTTTTTTCTCTGCTTTAGCTGGAGCTGCTTCCTTTGCTGCCGCCGGTGCTCCTTCTACGTAATCACGACCATAGTAGGTATCCAGCAGAATCTGTTTCAGCTCGGAGATCAGCGGGTAACGCGGGTTAGCGCCGGTGCACTGGTCATCGAATGCGTCTTCAGACAGTTTATCTACGTTCGCCAGGAAGTCAGCTTCCTGAACGCCAGCCTCACGGATAGATTTCGGAATACCCAGTTCTGCTTTCAGCGTTTCCAGCCATGCCAGCAGTTTCTCGATCTTCGCAGCAGTACGGTCACCCGGTGCGCTCAGACCCAGATGGTCTGCGATTTCAGCATAACGACGACGAGCCTGCGGACGATCGTACTGGCTGAATGCAGTCTGCTTGGTCGGGTTGTCATTCGCGTTGTAGCGGATAACGTTACAAATCAGCAGGGCGTTGGCCAGACCGTGCGGAATATGGAACTGGGAACCCAGTTTGTGCGCCATTGAGTGACATACACCCAGGAAGGCGTTCGCAAACGCGATACCCGCGATAGTTGCCGCACTGTGAACACGTTCACGCGCTACCGGATTTTTATACCCTTCGTGGTAGGACGCTGGCAGATATTCTTTCAGCAGTTTCAGTGCCTGCAGAGCCTGACCGTCAGAGAACTCAGATGCCAGTACAGAAACATAAGCTTCCATGGCGTGAGTGACTGCGTCCAGACCACCGAAAGCACACAGAGACTTCGGCATATCCATAACCAGGTTGGCGTCAACAATCGCCATATCCGGGGTCAGTGCATAGTCTGCCAGCGGATATTTCTGACCTGTTGCGTCGTCGGTTACAACCGCAAACGGAGTCACTTCAGAACCTGTGCCGGAAGTGGTGGTGACGGCGATCATTTTCGCTTTCACGCCCATTTTCGGGAACTTGTAGATGCGTTTACGGATATCCATAAAGCGCAGCGCCAGTTCTTCGAAGTGAGTTTCTGGATGTTCGTACATAACCCACATGATTTTCGCGGCGTCCATCGGGGAACCACCACCCAGCGCGATGATCACGTCTGGCTTGAAGGAGTTCGCCAGTTCGGCACCTTTACGAACGATGCTCAGTGTCGGGTCAGCTTCAACTTCAAAGAAGACTTCAGTTTCAACGCCGGCAGCTTTCAGTACAGAAGTAATCTGGTCAGCATAACCGTTGTTGAACAGGAAGCGGTCAGTCACGATGAGCGCACGTTTGTGGCCATCAGTAATCACTTCATCCAGCGCGATTGGCAGTGAGCCACGGCGGAAGTAGATAGATTTCGGAAGTTTGTGCCACAACATGTTTTCAGCTCGCTTAGCAACGGTTTTCTTGTTGATCAAGTGTTTTGGACCAACGTTTTCAGAGATGGAGTTACCACCCCAGGAACCACAACCCAGAGTCAGGGAAGGTGCGAGTTTGAAGTTATACAGGTCACCGATACCACCCTGAGAAGCCGGGGTGTTGATCAGGATACGGGCAGTTTTCATTTTCTGACCGAAGTAGGCAACGCGTGCCGGTTGGTTATCCTGGTCGGTGTACAGGCAAGAGGTATGACCGATACCGCCCATGGCAACCAGTTTCTCTGCTTTCTCTACCGCGTCTTCGAAATCTTTTGCACGGTACATTGCCAGAGTCGGGGACAGTTTTTCATGTGCGAACGGTTCGCTTTCATCAACAACGGTCACTTCACCGATCAGAATCTTAGTGTTTTCTGGTACAGAGAAGCCCGCCAGTTCAGCAATTTTATAAGCCGGTTGACCAACGATAGCTGCGTTCAGTGCGCCGTTTTTCAGGATAACGTCCTGAACGGCTTTCAGCTCTTTACCCTGCAGCATGTAACCGCCGTGGGTAGCGAAACGTTCACGTACAGCGTCATAAACAGAGTCAACAACAACAACAGACTGTTCAGAAGCACAGATTACGCCGTTGTCGAAGGTTTTGGACATCAGTACGGATGCAACTGCACGTTTGATATCTGCGGTTTCATCGATAACAACCGGAGTGTTACCAGCACCTACACCGATTGCCGGTTTACCGGAGCTGTATGCTGCTTTAACCATGCCCGGACCACCGGTCGCGAGAATCAGGTTAATGTCAGGGTGGTGCATCAGCGCGTTGGACAGTTCAACAGAAGGTTGATCGATCCAGCCAATCAGATCTTTCGGTGCACCAGCAGCGATAGCAGCCTGCAGAACGATATCAGCAGCTTTGTTGGTTGCATCTTTTGCACGCGGATGCGGAGAGAAGATGATGGCGTTGCGGGTCTTCAGGCTGATCAGCGATTTGAAGATTGCCGTTGAAGTCGGGTTAGTCGTTGGAACGATACCGCAGATAATACCGATTGGTTCAGCGATAGTGATAGTACCGAAAGTGTCGTCTTCAGACAGAACACCGCAGGTTTTTTCATCTTTATAGGCGTTGTAGATATATTCAGAAGCAAAGTGGTTTTTAATTACTTTATCTTCGACGATACCCATGCCGGATTCGGCAACGGCCATTTTCGCGAGTGGGATTCGAGCATCTGCGGCAGCCAGAGCGGCGGCGCGGAAGATTTTATCAACTTGCTCTTGAGTGAAACTGGCATATTCACGCTGGGCTTTTTTTACACGCTCTACGAGTGCGTTAAGTTCAGCGACATTAGTAACAGCCATAATGCTCTCCTGATAATGTTAAACTTTTTTAGTAAATCATCTGCTCGAATACGAGAGTATAGTCAGTGTGGTGATGATTTGCTTAACCTATGAAAATCAAAAGCTTACTCGCGCTCACACTCACTGTGATTTACTAAAAGAGTTTAAACATTAGAGAGACTAATCTCTAATGCGTCACTTCCAGGTGGCGTAAGCAAGATTACTCACTTCTGGGTACTGATTACGTGATCTAGATCAAAATTCCGCAAAGCTGACACCTTTCAGCTCCGCTTTTAGCTATAAAAGCTAATAGTTAATAAATTGTAGTATTTATTGTTGGCTACATTAGCATGTTTTGCACGACTAGATAACAATAATGAATGATAGTAATTTTAAGCGGTTAGGAGGTGAAAAATGCTGCCAAAAGGCGTATTGTCAGCGCGTATTTTTTTACCTTTGTTTATGGCTAACATTATCCGGCTTTTGCTTCGGAGCTAACCGTGATTCAGACACTCTTTGATTTTCCCGTTTACTTTAAATTTTTCATCGGGTTATTTGCGCTGGTTAACCCGGTTGGGATTATCCCCGTGTTTATCAGTATGACCAGCTATCAGACTGCGGCAGCGAGAAACAAAACAAATCTGACTGCCAACCTGTCGGTAGCGATTATCTTGTGGATCTCGCTTTTTCTCGGCGACACGATTCTGCAACTTTTTGGAATATCGATTGATTCGTTCCGCATCGCGGGCGGCATACTGGTGGTTACAATTGCGATGTCGATGATCAGCGGTAAGCTTGGTGAGGATAAACAGAACAAACAAG
This sequence comes from Escherichia sp. MOD1-EC5495, assembly GCF_002965965.1. NCBI lineage: Bacteria > Pseudomonadati > Pseudomonadota > Gammaproteobacteria > Enterobacterales > Enterobacteriaceae > Escherichia > Escherichia sp. MOD1-EC5495. The sequence goes on along the minus strand of NZ_PTRI01000014.1, from coordinate 18,265 downwards.
AGAAATCAGAAACCGCAATTCGAGAAAGCATCGGCGTTGTACCGCTCGCATTGCCTTTGATGGCGGGGCCAGGGGCGATCAGTTCAACTATCGTTTGGGGAACGCGTTATCACAGCATTGGTTATCTGTTCGGCTTTTTTGTGGCAATTGCATTGTTTGCTTTATGTTGCTGGGGCTTATTCCGCATGGCGCCCTGGCTGGTGCGAGTTCTGCGCCAGACCGGTATAAACGTGATTACTCGTATTATGGGGTTGCTGCTGATGGCATTAGGGATTGAATTTATCGTTAATGGAATCAAAGGGATTTTCCCTGGTCTGCTCAATTAATTTCTTTCATACGAAATGGAGCCATGGTGCTCCGTTTTTTCGTCATTATTTTTACTTTTGCCCAGCGCAGTTATCAAAAGCAAACGAAATAGATAAATATTTTTCCTCATATTACAGCTAGTTATAAGAATATCCTTACCCCGCCATCCTCCTCATCATGTTATTTTCGCGACATCATAATCCTGGGTCTTGCTGAAGAATAATTGAAATGATATTAGTAATTCCACTGCGTTTGGCAGAGGAATGTGCTAAATAATGGTCTGTTGTTAAATTATTGTGTATTTCTCTGTCGTGACGGCAACAAGGAAAAACAGACTTGCTTTCTGCGGTTTTATATCATTGTTTTTAAATGATTTTATTGGCAGCCTGATGAGGTCTTTAGATATTGGCGCGGTCAGCAAAAGAGAATTACTTAACAATTTTGCAAAATGTATTGGCGGGCAAGAAGCGCATTTGATACTTTCCGGCCAACCGTCAGGCGATTTTTTTGGTAATGAGAATAATTAACAATAAAAATTGCTGCATTAAAGAATAAATGTGTCTCGACAGGGGAGACACAGTAGGAACCGACGTAAGGTGGTCGTTCGAATCACCAGAATAAATAAAGTCGGTGATAGCAAAGCGTAACGATATATCAACCTGGCAGCAGAAAGTCTCCGAATCTGTCCAGGGTCCCAACCCGGGATTACACATGCTGGTTAAAGCCAGTAATTATAATGAGGGAGTCCAAAAAACAATGACCAACATCACCAAGAGAAGTTTAGTAGCAGCAGGCGTTCTGGCTGCGCTTATGGCAGGGAATGTTGCGCTGGCGGCTGATGTACCCGCTGGTGTTCAGCTTGCAGAAAAACAAACGCTGGTGCGTAACAATGGTTCTGAAGTTCAGTCATTAGATCCGCACAAAATTGAAGGGGTTCCGGAGTCTAATATCAGTCGCGACCTGTTTGAAGGCTTGCTGGTCAGCGATCTCGATGGTCATCCGGCGCCTGGCGTCGCTGAGTCCTGGGATAATAAAGATGCCAAAGTCTGGACATTCCATCTGCGTAAAGATGCGAAATGGTCCGACGGCACGCCAGTCACTGCGCAGGACTTTGTATACAGCTGGCAACGTTCTGTTGATCCGAACACCGCTTCTCCCTATGCCAGTTATCTACAATATGGGCATATCGCCGGTATTGATGAAATTCTCGAAGGAAAAAAACCGATTACCGATCTCGGCGTGAAAGCCGTCGATGACCACACTTTAGAAGTCACATTAAGTGAGCCTGTTCCGTATTTCTATAAATTACTGGTTCACCCATCGACTTCTCCGGTGCCAAAAGCCGCTATTGAGAAATTCGGCGAGAAATGGACCCAGCCAGGAAATATTGTCACCAATGGCGCCTATACCTTAAAAGATTGGGTCGTTAACGAACGTATCGTTCTTGAACGCAGCCCGACCTACTGGAACAACGCGAAAACCGTCATTAACCAGGTCACCTATTTGCCCATTGCTTCTGAAGTCACCGATGTTAACCGCTATCGCAGCGGCGAAATTGATATGACCTATAACAATATGCCGATCGAGCTGTTCCAGAAGCTGAAAAAAGAGATCCCGAACGAAGTTCACGTCGATCCGTATCTGTGCACCTACTATTACGAAATTAACAACCAGAAACCGCCATTCAACGACGTGCGTGTGCGTACCGCACTGAAACTGGGTATGGATCGCGAAATCATTGTTAATAAAGTGAAAGCACAGGGCGATATGCCAGCCTATGGTTACACTCCTCCTTACACAGATGGTGCAAAATTAACTCAGCCGGAATGGTTTGGCTGGAGCCAGGAAAAACGTAACGAAGAAGCGAAAAAGCTGCTGGCTGAAGCGGGCTATACCGCAGACAAACCGTTGACCATTAACCTGCTATATAACACGTCCGATCTGCATAAAAAGCTGGCGATTGCTGCCTCTTCACTGTGGAAGAAAAACATTGGTGTAAACGTCAAACTGGTTAACCAGGAGTGGAAAACCTTCCTCGATACCCGTCACCAGGGAACTTTTGATGTGGCTCGTGCAGGCTGGTGTGCTGACTACAACGAACCAACTTCCTTCCTGAACACCATGCTGTCGAACAGCTCGATGAATACCGCGCATTATAAGAGCCCGGCCTTTGACAGTATTATGGCGGAAACGCTGAAAGCGACTGACGAGGCGCAACGCACTGCACTGTACACCAAAGCAGAACAGCAGCTGGATAAAGATTCGGCCATTGTTCCGGTTTATTACTACGTGAACGCGCGTCTGGTGAAACCGTGGGTTGGGGGTTATACCGGCAAAGATCCGCTGGATAATACCTACACCAGAAATATGTACATTGTGAAGCACTAATGGCAATACGTGGGGCAGGGGAACTTGCTCCACGGTGTCTGATTTTTATCGCATTACAGAAGGCACAGGCCAGAAGGTAGGGCAATGTTAAAATTTATTCTACGTCGCTGTCTGGAAGCGATTCCGACGCTATTTATTCTTATTACTATTTCGTTCTTTATGATGCGTCTGGCGCCGGGAAGTCCTTTTACCGGCGAACGTACATTACCGCCAGAAGTGATGGCCAATATCGAAGCGAAATATCATCTTAATGATCCGATCATGACACAGTATTTCAGCTACCTGAAACAACTGGCGCATGGTGATTTCGGTCCGTCTTTTAAATATAAAGATTATTCGGTCAATGACCTGGTCGCATCCAGCTTCCCTGTTTCTGCAAAATTGGGGGCAGCCGCGTTTATACTTGCGGTAGTGCTGGGTGTTAGTGCTGGCGTTATTGCCGCATTAAAACAAAACACCAAATTGGACTATACCGTGATGGGGCTGGCAATGACCGGGGTAGTTATCCCCAGTTTTGTGGTTGCGCCGTTATTAGTCATGATATTTGCGATCATATTGCATTGGCTACCAGGCGGTGGCTGGAATGGCGGGGCGCTGAAATTCATGATACTGCCGATGGTGGCGTTGTCTCTTGCCTATATCGCCAGTATTGCGCGTATTACCCGTGGTTCGATGATTGAAGTTTTACATTCCAACTTTATTCGTACTGCCCGCGCGAAAGGTTTACCTATGCGCAGGATCATCCTTCGCCACGCATTAAAACCTGCTCTGTTACCCGTACTCTCATATATGGGGCCCGCATTTGTCGGCATTATTACCGGTTCTATGGTTATCGAAACCATTTATGGTTTACCAGGGATCGGGCAATTGTTTGTGAATGGTGCGTTGAACCGTGACTATTCATTGGTATTAAGCCTGACCATTCTGGTTGGTGCATTAACCATTTTGTTTAATGCCATTGTCGATGTGCTATATGCGGTTATCGACCCGAAAATCCGTTACTGATACTGGAGCTCGCGATGATGTTAAGTAAGAAAAACAGCGAGACGCTGGAAAATTTCAGTGAAAAGCTGGAGGTCGAAGGGCGCAGCTTGTGGCAGGACGCACGCCGACGTTTTATGCATAACCGTGCGGCGGTCGCCAGTCTGATTGTACTGGTGCTGATTGCGCTGTTTGTTATCCTGGCACCGATGCTTTCGCAATTTGCTTATGACGATACCGACTGGGCAATGATGTCCAGCGCCCCGGATATGGAATCTGGTCACTACTTCGGTACTGACTCATCTGGTCGCGACCTGCTGGTGCGCGTTGCGATTGGCGGACGAATCTCACTCATGGTCGGTGTCGCTGCGGCGCTGGTGGCAGTGGTCGTAGGTACACTTTATGGTTCACTTTCCGGTTATCTTGGCGGCAAAGTGGATTCGGTAATGATGCGTCTGCTGGAAATCCTCAACTCCTTCCCATTCATGTTCTTCGTCATTTTGCTGGTGACCTTTTTCGGCCAAAACATCCTGCTGATTTTCGTGGCGATTGGCATGGTTTCCTGGCTGGATATGGCGCGTATTGTGCGTGGGCAAACCCTGAGTCTGAAGCGCAAAGAGTTTATTGAGGCGGCACAAGTTGGCGGTGTATCTACGCCCGGCATTGTAATTCGCCATATTGTGCCCAACGTGCTCGGCGTGGTGGTGGTCTACGCATCGCTACTGGTGCCCAGCATGATCCTCTTTGAATCCTTTTTAAGCTTCCTGGGGCTGGGTACACAAGAGCCGTTAAGCAGCTGGGGCGCATTGCTGAGTGATGGCGCGAACTCAATGGAGGTCTCTCCGTGGTTACTGCTGTTCCCTGCGGGATTTCTCGTGGTGACGCTGTTTTGTTTCAACTTTATCGGCGATGGCTTGCGTGATGCCCTCGACCCGAAAGATCGTTAAGGAGTGCAGCCATGAGCGTAATTGAAACTGCAACTGTGCCGCTCGCACAACAACAGGCTGACGCACTGCTGAACGTGAAAGATTTGCGTGTCACCTTTAGTACCCCGGATGGCGACGTCACGGCGGTCAATGATTTGAATTTTTCCCTGCGTGCCGGGGAAACTCTGGGTATCGTTGGTGAATCTGGTTCGGGTAAATCGCAAACCGCGTTTGCCTTAATGGGGCTGCTGGCTGCCAACGGACATATTGGCGGCTCGGCAACGTTCAATGGGCGAGAAATCCTCAATCTTCCAGAGCGAGAACTCAACAAGCTGCTCGCTGAACAAATCTCGATGATTTTTCAGGATCCGATGACCTCATTAAATCCTTATATGCGCGTCGGTGAGCAGTTGATGGAAGTGCTGATGCTGCATAAAAGCATGAGCAAGGCTGAAGCGTTTGAAGAGTCGGTGCGGATGCTTGATGCAGTAAAAATGCCAGAAGCGCGTAAGCGCATGAAGATGTTCCCGCATGAATTTTCTGGTGGGATGCGTCAGCGCGTCATGATTGCGATGGCGTTGCTGTGTCGGCCTAAACTGCTGATTGCCGATGAGCCGACAACCGCGCTGGACGTGACCGTACAGGCGCAGATCATGACGCTATTGAATGAACTGAAGCGGGAATTTAATACCGCCATCATTATGATCACTCACGATCTTGGTGTCGTGGCGGGGATCTGTGACAAAGTGCTGGTGATGTACGCCGGGCGCACGATGGAATATGGCAATGCGCGCGATGTCTTTTATCAACCCGTTCATCCTTATTCTATCGGTTTGCTGAATGCGGTGCCGCGCCTTGATGCGGAAGGTGAAACCATGTTGACCATCCCGGGTAATCCGCCAAACCTACTACGATTACCGAAAGGTTGCCCGTTCCAGCCACGTTGTCCGTATGCGATGGAAATTTGTAGTAGTGCGCCGCCGCTGGAAGAGTTTACGCCTGGTCGTCTGCGTGCCTGCTTTAAACCGGTGGAGGAGCTGTTATGAATGCTGTAACCGAAGGAAGAAAAGTCCTCCTCGAAATCGCTGACCTGAAAGTGCACTTTGAGATCAAAGATGGCAAACAGTGGTTCTGGCAACCGGCAAAAACGCTGAAAGCGGTCGATGGTGTCACGCTTCGCCTGTATGAAGGGGAAACATTAGGTGTGGTAGGGGAATCGGGATGCGGTAAGTCCACCTTTGCTCGTGCCATCATCGGTTTGGTCAAGGCTACTGACGGTCGTGTTGCCTGGTTAGGCAAAGAGTTGTTGGGGATGAAGCCCGATGAATGGCGTGCCGTTCGTAGTGATATCCAGATGATTTTTCAGGATCCGCTGGCGTCGCTGAATCCACGTATGACCATCGGCGAGATCATCGCAGAACCGCTGCGCACCTATCATCCGAAAATGTCACGTCAGGAAGTTCGTGAGCGCGTGAAGGCGATGATGATGAAAGTTGGCTTGCTACCCAATCTGATTAACCGCTATCCGCATGAGTTCTCCGGCGGGCAGTGCCAGCGTATCGGGATTGCTCGTGCACTTATTCTTGAACCGAAGCTGATTATCTGCGATGAGCCGGTGTCGGCGCTGGACGTGTCAATTCAGGCGCAGGTAGTCAACCTGCTCCAGCAGTTGCAACGTGAGATGGGATTGTCATTAATCTTTATCGCCCACGATCTGGCAGTGGTAAAACACATTTCCGATCGCGTGCTGGTGATGTATCTCGGACATGCGGTAGAACTGGGGACGTATGATGAGGTCTACCATAATCCGCTGCATCCTTATACCAAAGCATTGATGTCGGCAGTGCCCATTCCTGACCCGGATCTGGAAAAGAATAAATCTATTCAGTTACTGGAAGGGGAATTACCGTCGCCGATCAACCCACCTTCTGGTTGTGTTTTCCGTACCCGCTGCCCGATTGCCGGTCCTGAGTGTGCCAAAACGCGACCTGTGCTGGAGGGGAGTTTCAGACATGCCGTTTCTTGCCTGAAAGTCGATCCGCTTTAAAACAAAAAGGGCTGACAACTGTCAGCCCTTTATCACGCCAAAAGCGATTATTTATTCTCGCCAGATAATATGGCAAAGTTTGTGATCTTTTTCGCGGCATAACAGGATACGGGCGAAAATATCGTTGATTTCACCATCTTCACTGTCCGCCAGGCCAATCACCACTTCGGCAAAAAAGTCCGGGTTCAAGTCGAAATCAACATGCTCCTGCCAGTCTTCTGCCGGGTCGAATAACTCCGCACCGCCGCGCTCTTCAAACTGAAGATTGAACAGCAGAACATCAGCCGGATCGAGATTATCTGCGGCCAGTTCGAGAAAAATATCATAGGCCTGTTCAAGTGTTTCATCTTCGGTCAGGCGATTGTTTAAATCCATATCCATAGTCACTACCCGTTTAACATCTGTTGGCCACGTTTTACAGCAACGGGCTGAAGAAGTAAAACAGTCGCTCGGCAACGCGCTGCCAGAGTGGTCGTTTCGCCCACAATCGCGCATCAAGTAAACGTGAACGCGAAATATAATCGTCCTGAACGGCGGCGAGGTCAGCACCAAAACCTTTATCGTCGATCGCCAGCGTGATTTCAAAGTTCAGCCAAAGACTACGCATATCGAGGTTAACGGTGCCCACCAGACTTAACTCGCCATCGACCAGCACGCTCTTGGTATGCAGTAATCCGCCTTCAAACTGATAAATTTTAACCCCTGCAGCCAGTAGTTCAGTAAAGAACGCGCGGCTGGCCCAGCCAACCAGCATTGAGTCATTTTTACGTGGCAGGATAATACTGACATCAACACCACGTTGCGCTGCCGTGCAAATAGCGTGAAGCAAATCATCGCTGGGCACGAAGTAGGGTGTCGTCATAATTAAATATTCGCGCGCCGAATATGCAGCGGTGAGTAGGGCCTGGTGAATCAGGTCTTCCGGGAAGCCGGGGCCAGAAGCAATGGTATGGATCGTATGACCGCTGGCCTGCTCAAACGGCATAATATTGACATCTGGTGGCGGCGGCAGAATACGTTTCCCGGTTTCAATCTCCCAGTCGCAGGAATAAATAATCCCCATCGCGGTGGCGATGGGGCCTTCCATACGCGCCATCAGGTCAATCCATTGTCCTACGCCCGCATCCTGTTTGAAGAAGCGCGGATCGACCATATTCATACTGCCGGTATAGGCAATGTAGTTATCGATCATGATCATCTTGCGGTGCTGGCGCAGATCCATACGGCGTAAAAATACGCGCATCAGATTAACTTTTAGGGACTCGACCACTTCGATACCTGCATTACGCATCAGTTCTGGCCACGGACTGCGGAAGAACGCGACGCTACCGGCGGAATCGAGCATCAGTCGGCAATGAATACCGCGTCGGGCTGCTGCCATCAATGACTCAGCTACCTGATCCGCCATACCGCCGGGTTGCCAGATATAAAACACCATCTCAATATTATGCCGGGCGAGCTGGATGTCGCGGATTAACGCCTGCATTACATCATCAGATTCGGTCATCAGTTGTAGCTGATTTCCTTTGACCCCGGCGATCCCCTGACGACGCTCGCAGAGCTTGAATAACGGCCCGGCGACACTGCTGTTTTCTTCCGCGAAGATATGTTTACAGGCTTTAAGATCGTTAAGCCATTTAGCGGTAGAAGGCCACATCGCTCTGGCGCGTTCGGCACGGCGTTTACCTAAGTGGAGTTCGCCGACTGCAAGATAGGCAATAATTCCGACCAGCGGCAGAATATAAATGATCAACAGCCAGGCCATGGCGGAGGGAACTGCACGTCGTTTCATCAGAATGCGTAATGTTACGCCTGCAATGAGCAACCAGTATCCCAGAATGGCCAACCAACTCACCAACGTATAAACGGTTGTCATAGATTAGAAATCCTTTTGAAAGCGCATTGTTATGAGTTTACGCATATGGATTCATCTGGCAAATAAAAACGCGGGAAAAGCACTGGTCAGCGTCGGGGGCGAGGGTATAATGACCACTCTGTTATTGCATAGAGTAGTTAACATGAAGCGGAGTAGAACGGAAGTGGGACGCTGGCGTATGCAGCGTCAGGCTAGCCGGCGTAAATCGCGTTGGCTTGAGGGGCAGTCTCGCCGAAATATGCGTATCCACAGCATCAGGAAGTGCATTCTAAACAAACAGCGTAACTCGTTATTGTTTGCGATCTACAATATCTGAATGTTCCGGGCACCATCGCGGTGCCCGATAAGTTTGCCTTCGGCCTTTATAATCTATTTTTGTGCCGATTCATTACTGCCAGTTTTCGTTTCATCGTCATCGCTGAAAATACCATGCCCGGAGTTCAGCAACATTGAGACGAGCATATCATTATTAATCTCTTCACCATTTAAAACCCGCGCCAGAATTTCGCTGCCAAAAAGCTGCGGCGAAAGAATGATGTCCGGATGTACCATTTTAATTTTGTTCAGGTTTTTGCTATCACTGACCGCAAGCACTGTTTTGACATCTTTGCTCATATCTTTGGCTGACAGGACGACAAAAGCGTTATCTGCATCGTTATCACTGAGCGCCAGAATAGCCCGACAGTGATCGATTCCCGCTTTCTTTAATACCGAACTGTCATTGCTGTCACCGGGAATAACATCAGCATTGTCGCCTAAGCGTTGCTCAAGTTGTTTGATGTCATCTTCTGGCAAGTTACTGATAACAGTTACGTTTTGTCCGCGTTGATTCAGTTGTAGAATCGTGTTGATTGCCAGAATGGAGTGACCGCAAACAATAAAGTGATCTTTACGATTCATCGTATGCTTGTTTCCTTTCACAAGTTTATTGAATCCTCCTCGGATAAGGGGACCAAAAATAGAGGTCATGGAGGTGGCGAAAACGGTAATGCCAGAAATAATGACGGAAATAGTAAACAGGCGTGCCGATTCAGAAACGGGGACGATATCGCCATAGCCCACGGTTGACATAGTTTCTATCGAAAAATAGAAGGCAGTCATCAGGCTCTCTATTCGTGGATTGAAACCCTCACTTAAATACAGCGCGCCGTAGGTGGAGTAAAACAGTAACGTCGTAAAACTAATAAAAGCAAAAATTGTCCCGGCTGCGGCACTACTGTGTGAGAAGTCTTTGCGCAGCACCAGTAAAATTACCAGCGTAAAGATGCAAAAACCGATGCTGAATTTCAGCCAGGGATAAAAATGAAGGGTGTAAATCAGTGTTATTAACAACAAAATAATACTGATTGCCCATGCCAGTTTTGCCCGAAATAACAAGCCGATCGAATTCAGAACAAGAAAGACGCCGAGCATAAACAGCGGCGCATTGGCCAGCAAGGAGAGATCAAGTTCCGAAAATGCCTGGATATGGAAAATATCGAGCAGATTGACCGACATACCATAGATTGTTTTAAAAATAAGCAATCCATTTAAAAAGACGGCTAGCGCGATAATATCGTGCCGCAGGGTCACCCATAAATTTACTGCTGTTTGCCTGAATGTAGCCCAGTGACTCACTGATACCTCTGTAACCACAATTTTGTTTAATTATCTCTGCGCGTACATAATGTGAACATACATGCGACGCGTGAATATGTTAAACAATAGTAGATGACTTTATCCGCAGTAATCAAAGGATTTGATTGAGCAATACCTTGTCCGGGAGGGGCATTTTTCCTGAATATGCTGACATCGTATAAAGAAATACAGATAAAGTTATTATCTGTTTGTGATGGTGGCTGCGATGGCATACCTACAAGGAAAGGCCAAACAAGAACACGGTTGCTAAAACCGTGTTCTAAGATGTGGAGCCTCTATTCAGAACACTTTCTTAAAGGGCTTTACTGAAACTTGTTCATACACTCCGGCCGCCACGTAAGGATCGGCATCGGCCCAGGCTTGCGCTGCTTCCAGAGATTCAAATTCAGCAATCACCGTCGAACCGGTAAAACCAGCGGCACCAGGATCATTGCTATCAACTGCTGGCATGGGTCCCGCAGTCAGCAAACGACCTTCATCATGCAGTAACTGCAAACGCGCTAAATGTGCCGGACGAACGGAAAGGCGTTTTTCGAGACTATCGGCTTTGTCTTGAGCGTAAATTACATACAACACGGGCACAACTCCTTGTTCGGAAAAGTTGTAAAGTACGTTATTTGAAAGGGCGAAGATCTGCAACGGAAAGATGATGTCTTTGTTAAGAGTCTGGATAAAGTCAGGCTAATTACGCCAAAAATTGCGTTTTCACTGATCCTGATCGTTTTGCGTTATTGAATATGATTGCTATTTGCATTTAAAATCGAGGCCTGGTTTTTCTACTGAAATGATTATGACTTCAATGACCCTTGATTTACCTCGCCGCTTCCCCTGGCCGACGTTACTTTCAGTCTGCATTCACGGTGCTGTCGTGGCGGGTCTACTCTATACCTCGGTACATCAGGTTATTGAACTACCTGCGCCCGCGCAGCCGATTTCTGTCACCATGGTTGCGCCAGCCGATCTTGAACCGCCACAAGCTGTTCAACCGCCACCAGAGCCGGTGGCGGAGCCAGAGCCGGAACCTGAACCATTACCAGAACCGCCAAAAGAAGCGCCGGTGGTCATTGAAAAGCCGAAGCCGAAACCTAAGCCAAAACCGAAGCCAGTGAAAAAGGTGCAGGAACAGCCAAAGCGCGATGTTAAACCAGCGGAGTCGCGTCCGGCATCACCGTTTGAAAATACGGCACCCGCACGCCCGACATCAAGTACGGCAACGGCTGCAACTAGCAAGCCGGTTACAAGTGTGGCTTCAGGACCACGCGCATTAAGCCGTAATCAGCCGCAGTATCCAGCGCGCGCGCAGGCATTGCGCATTGAAGGGCAGGTTAAAGTTAAGTTTGACGTTACACCGGATGGTCGCGTGGATAACGTACAAATTCTTTCTGCCAAACCCGCGAACATGTTTGAGCGCGAAGTGAAAAACGCGATGCGTAGATGGCGCTACGAGTCGGGTAAGCCAGGAAGTGGGATTGTGGTAAATATTCTGTTTAAAATTAACGGCACCACCGAAATTCAGTAAGCAAAAAGTCAAAAGCCTCCGACCGGAGGCTTTTGACTATTACTCGACAGGTAAGGCGCGAGGCTTTCCTTCAGGATCAACCGCGACATACTTAAATAATGCTTCCGTCGCTTTATAGCGTTGCCCAAGTGGTTCAGACGCTACCTTTTTCACCCACACTTCAATATTAATGCTGACAGATGTTGTCCCTTTCTTGACACAGCGCGCATAGCAGCACACCACATCACCGACTGCTACAGGTCGCAGAAAAGTCATGCCTTCCACGCGAACGGTCACGACGCGACCATGTGCAATTTCTTTTGCCAGAATGGCACCACCAATATCCATCTGCGACATCAACCAACCACCAAAAATATCGCCATTGGCATTGGTATCGGCAGGCATGGCTAAAGTTCGTAAAACCAGATCGCCCTGGGGGACGTTATGTGTTGTTGACATGGTAAAACCGACTAAAAAGGAAAATCACAGGCGCGATGCTACTATGATTTTCCTGAGGAGAACAGAGGAGATACAGCGCCAGCCCCGAAGGACTGGCTGTCTGGTTATGATTTATCTTCCTGTGGCATGTGGCGGTAGATATAGATACCGCTTAACAGCGTGAAGATTAAGGTGAGGGCGGTCAGACCGAACACTTTGAAGTTGACCCAAATATTTTGTGGCAGCCAGAAAGCGATATAGATGTTTGCCAGCCCGCAAAGGATAAAAAAGACTGCCCAGGCCAGATTCAACTTCGACCATACTGGCTGCGGCAGGGTAAGCTCTTTACCCAACATACGTTGAATCAGCGGCTTTTTCATTACCCATTGGCTAACCAACAGGGCACCGGCAAACAGTGCGTAAATAACGGTGACCTTCCATTTAATAAACTCATCATTGTGGAAGAAAAGCGTCAGACCGCCGAAGACGACCACCAGAACAAAGGTGATCAGGGCCATCTTCTCAACCTTACGAAAGCGAACCCAGCTATAAATAAGCACAATCGCTGTGGCGACGATCAGCGCCGCAGTTGCCGCATAGATGTCATAAATCTTATAGAACGCGAAGAAGACAACCAGCGGTAGAAAATCAAGAAACTGCTTCATTTTACGATTCCGTAATCAAATGCTTAGGGTTATTGGCGAATCAACATGTACAGACGGAACAGATAGATGAGCAATACGGCTGAAATCAGGTTGCTCAAGGTGTTCGCCAGTACAGCGCCAATTTCTGGGGTTAATGCGGCAAACGAAGAGGCAAACAGCAACAACAGAGTTTTTGCCAGTAACCAGCTCAATACCGCAGGTGCCACCAGACGCATATTCGCCCATGTCAGCCGCATACTGCTGCGCATGGAGGCGAAAATGCCCATTTTATCCTGGACCAGCATCACGGGAGCCAACGCCAGCAGGATGGCCATGATGATACCAGGAACGACCACCAGCATGATGCCTATTTGCACAATCAATGTCGTCAGGAGGATTAGCAAGAATAGCTTCGGTAATACCGGAGCGCTCGCGCCAATTGCCCGTAATGCGCTGACCCGCTGACCGGCGGACACTAGCTGGATCATTAATAATACGCCGCCCGCAAGAATGGCGTTACCGATTAATCCTGAAAAGGTAGAAGCGGCAGACGCACGCAGCAAAATCTGCTGTTGTTCCGGGGACATATTTTGTACCAGGTCGAACAACCCACCGCCGCCACTAACGGGTACACCGTCATTGAGCTGCGCAAGTTGAGCGTCACTGGGTGAGAAAACATGTCCTAACACCACTGTGATAAATGCACAAAGCAACGATACCAACAGAATGGTCATAAATTGATTACGGAAGAAATTTCCGGTGTCACGGTATACGGACTGCGCCGTGATAGACATGCACTCTCCTTGAGTTTTATGCAGGTGTTAATTAGCGGGCAATTGTACCCTGGTTAGCCTCTCAGTGGCAGCATCAGGTCATGTATGGAAAAGCATATCTTTGTAAAGCGGAGGTAATTGTTGGCATTTATGTGTGCAGACAGGAGCAAGTGGCGAGCGCGTTAATATTTGCGCAGCGAAAATATATAAAAATTGATTTAAATCACGTTAACCAGGATTTTTGATGCAACTTCTAAATTAATCCAGATCAATAAATGGTGATTTAGAGAATGTAGTGTGATCTGTGTAGGATCATTTGTTACTCCAATGTAGGTATATTTGTCACGTTTTTATAACCATAACGACGGAGCGGATATGAAAAAATTAACAGTGGCGGCTTTGGCAGTAACAACTCTTCTCTCTGGCACGGCCTTTGCGCATGAAGCAGGCGAGTTTTTTATGCGTGCAGGTTCTGCGACTGTGCGTCCGACAGAAGGCGCTGGTGGTACATTAGGAAGTTTGGGTGGGTTTAGTGTGACTAATAACACTCAGTTGGGCCTGACGTTTACGTATATGGCGACTGACAATATCGGTGTTGAATTACTGGCAGCGACGCCTTTCCGCCATAAAATTGGTACTCGCGCGACCGGTGATATTGCAACAGTCCATCATCTGCCGCCAACACTGATGGCGCAGTGGTATTTTGGTGATGCCAGCAGCAAATTCCGTCCTTACGTTGGTGCCGGTATTAACTACACCACGTTCTTTGATAATGGATTTAACGATCATGGCAAAGAGGCCGGGCTTTCCGATCTCAGTCTGAAAGATTCCTGGGGAGCAGCCGGGCAGGTGGGGGTTGATTATCTGATTAACCGTGACTGGTTGGTTAACATGTCAGTCTGGTACATGGATATCGATACTACCGCCAATTATAAGCTGGGCGGTGCACAGCAACACGATAGCGTACGCCTCGATCCGTGGGTGTTTATGTTCTCAGCAGGATATCGTTTTTAATTTTCTCTGCAAAACCTCTGCAAAACTCCTCTGCAAAACTGGTCATCAAATGACCAGTTTTTTCCATTCCTTACCGCGTGCGTTGTTGTAAATATCGGTCATTTTTTGATTCGAATGGTCCAGCAAAATTTTGGTATCAATTCCCTGTTCTCTGAACAATCGTTCTGATAGAGAGCTCTGCTCATGGAAAGAGGGTGGGGTGCCATTAGCACGGCAGTTGTAATCCACAGAATCCCTGGCTTTTTTAAATGCAATTGTTAACGTTGCTGGCTTAACCATCCCGCCATGTTTACCTGTCCCTTTAGCGTGATGATGATGTAATAACCACGGACTTAGAACGCAGTCACGACAGGATGACACCACATCACCCAGAGTAAGACTTAATTTGTCGCAACGCAGGGCAAGAGGGATGGCGATCCGGGCTCCTGTTTTTTGTTGCTCGACATGGAGGTAGCCATCTCTGATATCCGAAAACTGCATTTTGCAAATATCGGAAAGATGCTGCTCCGTCATCAGAGCCAGTTGCATACCGCGTTGTAAAAAGTAACCATCCTTTTCCGCTGCATTATAGATCATCATCCACTCATCAAAGGTCAGTCGTTGCCTTGATATCCGTACCTGTGGTTTTTTTGCCGATTCTGCAGGGTTAAAGCCTGGCGGGACATCGCCAATTTGCTGAGCCTCCCGGAAAACATCGATCAGTACTTTCCTGAAAATTTGTCCCATTCTGTTATGTCCTTTTGCCTTGTAATCTTCCAGCACCGATACCACATCTTTTACGGTTATGGCATCTAATGGCCTGGTGCCAAAACGTTCATCAAATACCCTGAGAGGGGGCGCTTTCTGTTTCAGTGTGTTGAGTGATCTCTCCGTTTTCATATCTTTCCTGTTGAATTTTTCTGTAACTATTCAGAAAAACGGAAATGGTTGATGAACCACCGGTATCATTAATAATTTTCTCCTGCAGGCTGAGCATTTGTTCCATTTGTTGCCTGGCAAGACGGCTGTTCGCTCCTGCTGCAATAGCTTCTGCCTGTGTCTTGGGTGGGGAAGTGCTTATTTCTATGGATGGGGTACTTCCTTTTACTATGGATTTCCATGGTGAGTTGTTGGGGCTGGCGTTGATGATGTGGCCCGCAGTTTGTTTTATGCTGTTACAGTTATCGTTATATTTCTTGTTGGATGGGGAGTTGGTATTGTTTTCTTTTTAGGCATAAAACAAAAAAATAATATACAGAATTTGAGTTTTATCAGGCTTTTTCTGGCAATATTGCTGCTTTTTGTTCCGCCTGTTTTGGAGTTTTCGGTAATTCATCAGCACCTTGCGTCAGATGCACTGGCTTTATGTGTTATTACAGTTTTAATAATCACACTTCTTGTCAGGTCAGGCAGGAGGCTTATCTCAGACAAATGTATTTCGGAAGTGTCTTTTATTCGTCATCACCGGATTGAATTCATGATGGTCGGATTTATGATTTATTTCTGGATATTCTCTCTTATTGCCGGTTGGTACAAACCCCAGTTTAACCAGGAATATCAGGCGCTCCACTATGAGAATGTCTGGTATTACGTTATTGCACGCTATGATGAACGTCTGGTGTTATCGAAATCGTACAGGAGTGTGAGTATGAAGTTCGTCATACTTAATAGAGGGCATATTGATGACTTTGAAATTAATGAAATCAGAGTGCGTTAAAATTTCCTGAGTAACAAAGAATTTTTATTTCCCGCCATTGAGCGGTTTTTTGTGCCCGTAGGCTTGGTGTAGTACGGTAAAGACGCTGGTGGTCGTGAATAGTGCTTTTATCTTGCTGGCTTTTCAGACAAGACTTATTAGTGTGCCACGTTAATAGGAAAAGGGAAAAGACATGCTAAAACAGCAGGATATGACTGAAGCTGACAAAGTGGTGTTTAATGAATTAAGCTCCACCGGCCGGCGATGTCGGGAAATTGCGCAGAATACTTACCTTTCACGCGAACGCAGCCGGTTTATACTGACCCAGCTTGTTATGGCGGCTCTCGCAGATTATCAGTTCGGTTGTTATAGACGCCTTACGCAGAGAAGACTCTTTAATTTGGGGTAATGGGCGGGGCTGGTGGGTGTTAGCAGCACCTACCAGCTATATTCTCATGCGTTGGGGTCATAAGCAAACCTCAGCTCTACTGCTTTGCGCAAAAGCAGTAGGTCTATCAGAGACAGGCTTAATGACCCATGCTTGACCTGTGAAAATATGCAGTTGTGAGTTTATCAACGCCGCCAGTCTGGAATTTATTGGGGAGGATGGATTATGTTAGAAAATACATCCAGTTGTTCCATCTGAAAATATACTTATAAGCTTACTAACTCTTCTGGACTGGTCTTTTTGACGATGTTGTCGATATTCTTAATAATCTTTTGTAAAAATATTCTCCTGATATCTACCCCACTAGAGTAATGAAGTGCGAAGATGGGTGAGGATGTCAGGAATGGTGGGCTTTACGGTGTGCCTGATAAAATTGACTCTGAGTAATATCTCTGTATATGCCAGAAAGCACCCTCAGAGTCACATAATGAAATTATGGAAGGGGCGGTGGTAGGTTGACAATCAGAAAATGAAAGTGATTGCGCCATTAATGTAAGAGTAATCTTTACCCGTTTTAAACTCTGGTGATACACGATTTAACGACAAGGTTAAAGCAACCGGAGAATAACCTACTGTTGTGCCGACACGATATTCATCAACAGTTCTGTTTAGCGAAACAGTTTCACTCCTTGTTTGAAGTGTTTTTCCTTGCAAAGTATAGTTGCGATCGACTTCGCGTCGTTCAATACCGGCAAATACTTTGTATATTAATCCACTATTCCCGGATGAGTGGATTAATCCCCTGTTCGCAAGCAGGCCAAAACCATTGTCTGAGTTAAATATTTTATCATTTCCAATGGCAAATGTTGCTCCATATCCAATATACTGAAACAAGTTACCACTTACTGCTGATAGTTCAGGGTAAACTCCAATGTTTGTACCCATTAATTCAATATTGGGTGTAAGAGATACCATACCTTTAACTGTATAACCGTAGCGATTTTCAATTTGATCATCCCAGGCTTGATATTTTTCAGCATGAATAATTGTATGTGCTTTATTCTGAACTTTTTGTCCACCGGCATCAGGTCCTACTACGCCAAAATCCGTACCAAAACGATAGCGAAACCAGTTTGTAATGACATCGCTCCATTCAACTCCCGTATGAAGATATGCACTAAAGGCTCTGTCCCCGGTTACAGCTATTGGGTGCCTTTTATTTGTACCGGATGGAGAATAAATATCTTGTGCAAGATGAAACGATAGCTGACCTGACTCTGTAACATTATGGCTATAGCCAATGAAAAGCCCCTGTGTATAATCGTCGCGTTTTTCATCTTTATGGCTATAAATCTTGTTGAGCGTAGATTGAAAGAAGCCAGCATCATCATTAGCTAATGATAAGGAAATGCTGTCAGCATTGGCAGTAGGGATGCTGATATTTATTATTAGCAATGCAGGTATTGTAATGTATTTGTTCATGAATATTGCTCCAATGTTTATATTGTGTGTTTTCTTGTGGGCGTATATGTGTTGTGTTTTTAACATGATGGCTTTTTGTTTTTCAATGAGATATCTTTTATGTTGTATTTTTTTTATCATATAAGAATAAATAGTGTAGACTGGCCCCCTGAATCTCCAGACAACCAATATCACTTAAATAAGTGATAGTC